>JARXKK010000100.1 GCA_030278895.1 Acidobacteriota bacterium | reverse complement strand
TCTTCCTCTTCCTCTTCCTCTTTCTCTTTTCTCGCGGCCGGGAGAGCGGCCACCGTGTTTATTTCTGGCCAGCCCGTTGGCTGGGTGGGAGTCCTGGAGCCGTCCCTCGCCGCGTCATGGGATCTAGCGGATCCCGTTGTCGCCGATCTCGACCTCACCCTGCTCGCCACGCTGCTGCCGCCGCCGGCCACGTCCGTCGAGCCCCCGCCCCGATTTCCGGGAAGCGAGGTGGACATCACCGTGGCGCACGAGGTCGCGACTCCCTGGAAGACGCTCGAGGCGGCGGCGCGCGCGGACGCGCCCCCGGAGCTCCTGTCCGTGGAAGCGAAAGGTCGTTACCGGGGCTCCGGCGTGCCCGGTGGGTTCGTGAAGACGACCCTGACCCTCCGTTTCGGCTCGCCGCAGCGCTCGCTTTCCCGCGAGGACGTGAACGCGTGGCGGGATGCGGCGGCACGGCGCCTCCAGGCGCTTTCCGGGGCGAAGGTGGACGGGGCGAAGGTTGACCAAGTCGGAGAAGAAGTTTGAGGAGGACCATTTGAAAGAGACAAAAGGCCGCAGCGAAGACAAGGCGGAGTCGCACGCGGAGGCCTCTCTCGACGAGGTCCTCGACGCAGTCGAGTCGCGCCTGGAATCGCTCGTGGAGGTCGTAAAGGGCCTCGGTGCGGAGAACGCGCGCCTCAAGGCCGAGCTCGCGTCGGCACGCGAGGCGAGCGAGAAGAACGGCGGTGCGGCCGCCGCCCTCGCGAGGCACGAGGCCGATCGGGCGACCGTCCGGGCACGCATCGAGCGCCTTCTGAAGACGCTCGAAGAGTCGAATCAGGGCGGCCGACCCGCCTGACCCCGCGTGTTATTCTCGGGTCGCGGCGCGAACCGGTCGCCGCGAGAGAAAAATGGCGCCCAAACCGTCCGTGACGCAGGTGGAGATCTTCGGCCAGACGTACTCCGTCCGGGCCGCGGGAGATCCTGCATACATCCGGGAGCTCGCGCACTTCGTCGACAAGAAGATGCGCGAGGTTTCCGAGCATGCGCCGACGGTGGACGCCGCCAAGATCGCCATCCTGACGGCGCTCAACATCTCCGACGAATTTCACCAGTTTCGTTCCAAGTCAGGCTCCGAGGGTGATCCGGGGCATGCCGCGAAGCGCGCGACACGCCTCGTCGAAAAACTCGACGAGCTCCTGAAATCGTCTCCTCGGGTCATTCCGGCTAGGGCCGGCAGCGAATCGATTGGCACCCTGCGCGGTGCGTGAATGGGATATGTCTTTGAACCGATATTTCTATCGTGGAATCACCGCACACGGGCCGTCCTGTGACGCCCCTTCGGGGGAACTAATGGTCTGCCCCGGAGATTCCCCCTGTCTTTTGACGGGTTCAATCGACTTTTCCCACACGGCCGAGGCGGGGCGCCTTTCTTCTTGCGCCCGCGACGAGAGACGCTTTCAGGAGCTCGTCTAGCGTTCGACCCGGCTCACCCTCGAAAAAATTGATCGATCGAGGGGGACCGACCCGTGAACTCAATCGCCATCATCGCCCTGGAGGTCGTGCTCGCGGTTTTCGCCGTGGGTGTCCTCATCTGGGCTCTTCGTACCCGGGGAACCGCCTCCATTGCGAAGGCCGAAGCCGAGCTCGAGGCCCGCAAGAAGCTCGAGGAAGCGAGGCTTTCCGCGGAAGCGGCCGTCCGCCGCGCCGAGGCTTCCGCGCAGAAGACCGAGCTCGACGCGAAAGAGCGGGCGCTCAAGGCTCGTGAGGCCGCAGAACAGGAGGCCGTCAAGCGCCGGAGCGAGCTCCTGGAGCAGGAAAAGCGTCTTCTCCAGAAGGAAGAGTCACTCGACAAGAAGATTCTCAACGCCGAGAAGCGCGAGCTGGACTCCGAGAATCGCGCCCAGAACCTCACGAAGCGCGAGAGGCACATCGAGGAGATCGAGGCCGAGGCGCAGAAGAAGGCCGACGCCGTCGTCCAGGAGCAGCGCGAGAAGCTCGAGAAGATCGCGGGCCTCACGGCCGAGCAGGCGAAGCGGGACCTCATCCGCGAGCTCGAGAACGAGGCGCGGCTCGAGGCGACGGGCCTCGTCCGCCGCATCGAGGAGGACGCCGTCGAGAGCGCGAACTGGAAGGCGAAGCGCCTCCTCTCGATGACGATCCAGCGCATGGCGTCCGAGCACGTGGTGGAAACGACCGTCTCGGTTCTCGACCTGCCCTCGGACGACATGAAGGGGCGGATCATCGGGCGCGAGGGCCGGAACATCCGCGCCGTCGAGGCCGCGACGGGCGTCGACATCATCATCGACGACACACCCGAGGCCATCCTCCTGTCCTCATTCGACCCGATCCGCCGCGAGGTCGCGCGCCGCGCCCTCGAGCGGCTCATCCAGGACGGGCGCATCCATCCGGCCCGCATCGAAGAGGTTGTCGAAAAGGTGCGCGAGGAGCTCTGGCAGGACATCAAGACGACGGGCGAGGCCGCCGCGTTCGAGTTTGGCATTGCCGACCTGCACCCCGAGGTCGTCAAGCTGCTCGGGCGGCTCAAGTACCGGACGAGCTACGGCCAGAGCGTTCTCCAGCACAGCAAGGAAGTCGGATGGGCGGCGTGCCACCTCGCGAGCGAGCTTGGCGCGGACGTCGCGGTCGCCAAGCGAGCCGGGCTTCTCCACGACATCGGCAAGGCGATCGACCGGGAGCAGGAGGGCACGCACCTCGAGCTCGGACGGCAGATTCTCAAGAAGTACGGCGAGTCCGAGGCGGTCATCCACGGCATGGAATGCCACCACGGCGACTACGAGCCGCGGACGATCGAGGCGGTGCTCGTGAACGCAGCCGACGCGATCTCGGCCGCGCGCCCCGGCGCCCGCCGCGAGATCCTCGAGACCTACGTCAAACGCCTCGAAAAGCTCGAGAAGATGACCGAGGGCATGAAGGGCGTCGAGCGCACGTTCGCGATCCAGGCGGGCCGCGAGCTGCGCGTCATCGTGGACGCGAAGAAGATCACGGACGACGAGTGCCTCTGGATGTCGAAGGACCTCGCGAAGCGCATCGAGGCCGAGCTCCAGTACCCCGGGCAGATCAAGATCACGGTCATCCGGGAGACGAGAGCAGTAGATTTTGCTAAATAGAAGAGAGAAAAATAGAAGAGAAGATTTTCTTAGAAGGTCAAGAGAGGCGGCCCTCGTTCCATGAAGCTTCTATTTATCGGAGATGTAGTCGGGAAGCCGGGCCGCAAGGCGCTTTCTCTTCTCGAGAAGGTCATCGGGCGCGAGCACATCGACTTCACGGTCGTGAACATCGAGAACGCGGCCGGAGGCTTCGGTGTGACGGCCGAGCTGTTCGCGGACCTCTCGAAGCTGCCGATCGACGTCTTCACGTCCGGCAACCACATCTGGGACAAGAAAGACTTCGTGCCGCTCCTTGGCGATCTCGAAAACCTGCTCCGCCCCGCGAATTACCCGCCCGGAAACCCCGGCCGCGGATGGGCGATACAGGACACGCCGTCCGGAATTCCGGTGGGCGTCCTGAACCTTCAGGGGCAGGTGTTCATGGCGAACACGGACTCTCCGTTCCGGATCGGCGATCAGGCCCTTCTCGAAATGAAGGCGAAGCGGCCCGACCTCAAGGTCGTCCTCGTGGACATCCACGCCGAAGCGACCTCCGAGAAGCAGGCCATCGGATGGTGGTTCGACGGCCGGGCCTCGCTCGTCATCGGCACGCACACGCACGTCCCGACGGCGGACGCACGCATCCTGCCGAAGGGCACGGCCTACCAGGGCGACGCGGGCATGACCGGCGCCTACGAAGGGATCATCGGCTTCGATCCGAAGGCCATCCTCGAGAAGTTCCTCTACCAGACGCCGCGCTCGATGGAGACCGCGACCCGGGACGTTCGCATGTGCGGCGCGATCGTGGACGTGGACGAGGCGACGGGGAAGGCCCGCGCGATCACGTCGATTCAGGAGAAACTTCCCTCCTGAGACCTCGTGGCCTGCCGCAATCCTGCTAGGATCTGCGCATGGCCGTCGACAAGGAACTGCTCGATATTCTCGCGTGCCCCGCCTGCGACGCGCGGCCGCCGGTGACTCTCTGCGCCCTGAAGGCCGACGTTGCCAAAGCCGTCGTCGAGAAGTACCGCGAGAGCCTCAAGGACGAGGAGCCCGTCGTGACAGAGGGGCTCTCGTGTGCGGTATGCGGCCGCGTCTACCCGATCGTCTCGGACATTCCCGTGATGCTCGTCGAGGAGGCTCTTCCGGCCGACGCCCGGATGGCCTGATTCTCCGCTGAAGCTCCTTCCCGAACCGATCACGCGCCGAAAAGGCTGGGAGCGCGCGGCGTTCGTGTTCTTCCTGCTCGGTGTCGCGTGTGTCCCCGGCATCGGCGTCGCGAACGTCTGTCTCGGTGCGGCCCTGTTCTGCTCCCTCGCGTGGCGTTTCTCGACGCGCGCGCGCGGCGAGGACTTTCTGGGCCCGTTCCGGCGGACGACGCCCCTTCATGCCCCGATCGGCGCGTTCGTGCTGCTCTCGATCCTGTCGTGCGTCTTCTCGACGCTTCCGTCCCGCTCGCTCATCCAGATCAAGGGATTCGGGACGTTCCTCCTCGTGGTCTTCGTGGCCGCGCTGATGGAGGACGAGAGCGACGTACGCCTCGTCGTCGACCTCTGGCGGACGACCGCCCTCTACCTCGTGCTGCGCGGTCTCGTCGAGTGGCTCGCGGGCGCCGACAACCTGGACCTGCGCGTGGCGGGCGGGCTCTCCGTCTACATGACGTATGCGGGCCTTCTCCTCGTCTTCGTGCCCCTTCTCGGCAGCCGCGGCCTCTCCGGAGGTGGCCGGATCTCGCGCGCTGCGGACGTGTGCGTCGCGGGGGCGGGCGCTTTCGCGATCGCGTTGACCCTTACGCGGAGCGCCTACCTGGGCCTCGCGGTGGGGCTTCTGGCCGTCCTGCTCGCCGCGCGCCCCCGCCTCGCGCTCGCCGCGCCGTTCGCGATCGCCATTTTCTTCGTCATCATGCCGCTCGCCGTGCGCGACCGTCTCATGTCGGCCACGAATCCGAAGGACGTCACGATGAACGACCGCATTGCGATGTGGAAGGCCGGCGCCGCGATGATCCGGGAGCGGCCGCTGTTCGGCGTCGGCCCGAGTCGCGTGAAGGCCCTGTATCCCGCGTACCGCGTGAGCGGCTGGGTCGATCCCCGGCCGGGACACCTCCACAACAACGTCGTGATGATCGCCGCCGAGACCGGAATCCCGTCGCTGCTCGCGTATTTATGGTTCCTGGGCGCGTTTTTCGCGGCGGCGGTCCGCCAGGTGCGCGTCCTGGCACGCGGCGATCCGCTCCGGGGCGTCACGCTGGGTGCGATAGGCGCGATGGCCGCCGTTTTCGCGGCGGGGATGTTCGAGTACAACTTCGGCGACGTCGAGGTGCTCATGGCGACGCTCGTCGTCGCGACTCTTCCCTTTTCCGGGCTTCCGCTCGCGGGGCGCGCCGGGCCCGCGGCCGCCGACTAGAATCGCCTCATGTCGTCGAGATTTCCTGCACGCCCGTACACGCTTCGACGCGCGGCTGCGGGCCGCGTCGGCGAGACGCAGATGTCGCTCGGGGACGGGGCGCCGGAAGAGACCGCGATGACGGTGTCGGAGGTGATCGCTCAGATCAACGGGATGTTGCGCGCCGGGCTTCCGAACGTGTGGGTGCGCGGCGAGGTCTCGGGATTCCGGGGGCCGGCGGCCTCGGGGCATTGCTTTTTTTCTTTGAAGGATGAATCGGGCGGCGCCACCCTGCGCGTGAAGGTCTTCGCGAGTGACTACCGCCGCGTTCCTTTCACGCTCGAAGAAGGTCTTCTCGTCCTGGCCCGCGGCGCGCCCGACGTGTACGCGGAGCGCGGAGAGCTCTCGCTCCGGATCGTCGAGATCCAGCCCTCCGGCATCGGCGCCCTGCAGCTCGCGTTCGAGCAGCTCAAGGCGCGTCTTCAGGCCGAGGGTCTCTTCGACGTCGCGAAGAAGAGGCCGCTTCCGCTCCTGCCGCGCCGCATCGGAGTCGTGACCTCGCGGCACGGCGCCGCCCTGCACGACATTCTCAAGGTGCTGGATACCCGATTTCCGAACGCCCACGTGACTCTCTATCCTTCGTCCGTGCAGGGCGCCGCGGCTCCCGGGGAGATCGTTCGCGCCATCAGCGCTTTCTCCCGTGTGCAGGGCTCCGCGGACGTCGTGATCGTCGCGCGCGGCGGCGGTTCGAAGGAAGACCTCGCGGCCTTCAACGACGAGGCCGTCGTCCGCGCCGTCGCGGCCTCGCGCGTGCCCGTCGTCTCGGCTGTCGGGCACGAGGTCGACGTCACGCTCACGGACCTCGCGGCCGATGTCCGGGCGGCCACACCCTCGCAGGCGGCGGAGCTCGTCGTCGAGCGTCTGGACCGCTTCGAAGAGCGGCTTGCCAGGGGAGAGAGGGATTTGAAGATTTCCTTGAAAGGGAAAATGGAACGGGCGGCGCACCGGTTCGGCCGGCTCGCCTCGGCGGCGGCGTTCACCGGATTCCCCAAGGCGGTCGTCGAAGGCCGCCTCGCGTCGCGTGGCGCCGCGCGCGCCCTCCTTTCTTCGTTTCGAAGAATCCCGTCTTCTCTCTCTTCCCGCGTCGAGGCGCTCGCCCAGGAGGTGCGCTCGTGGGTCGACCGCGCGGCGTTCCCGTTCCTGCTCGGCCGCGTCGCGGCCGAGCGCCGTGCCGCCGCCGACCGCATGGCGGCGCGCGTCGCCGGCGCGAACGAGAAGCTCTCCGTCGCGGCGGGACGTCTCGAGGCGCTGAGCCCGCTTCGCGTCCTCGCCCGCGGGTTCGCGGTCGTCACGAAGGAAGGGGAGACGGCGCCGCTGACGGACGCCGCTCGCGTCCTGGCGGGCGAGGGGCTCCGGGTTCGCCTCGCACGGGGCCGCATTCGCGCACAGGTTGTTTCCACGGAGGTCGATGATGAGTAAGGGGAAAGCCGAAGGCCTTCCGAAGAACCTCACGTTCGAGAAGGCGCTCTCACGCCTCCAGGACATCGTGAGCGAGCTCGAGGATCCCGAGAAAGGCCTCGAAGCGAGCCTCGTCCTCTTCGAGGAGGGTGTCGCATTGTCGCGTTTCTGCCGCGGCCGCATCGACGAGATCGAGAAGCGCGTGGAAGTCGTCCTGAAGGAGACCGCCGGCGCGCTCGTGACGGAGCCTCTCGAAGACGAGCTCGACGAGGAAGAACCCTGACGATGGCCGGCGGGAAAGGCGTTGCCGGCCTGCCGAAGGGTCTCGAAGAGCGCCGTCCGGAGATCGAGGACGCGCTCCTCGCGGTCCTTCCCGCCGAGGGAGCCGAGCCCGCGGCCCTCGTCGCCGCGATGCGGTACGGAGTGCTCGCGGGTGGGAAGCGCATGCGGCCGCTGCTGTTTCTCGCGGGCGCGGACTCCGCGGGGCCGGAGCGCCTTCCCGCGGACGCCCTGGAAGCGGCAGCGGCGCTCGAGCTTCTCCACACGTATTCGCTCATCCACGACGACCTCCCCTGCATGGACGACGACTCGTTGCGGCGGGGAAGGGCGACGTGCCACGTCGTCTTCGGCGAGGCGACCGCTCTCCTCGCGGGCGACGCGCTGCAGACGCTCGGCTTCGAGCTTCTCGCGACGCGACCCGCGGGAGATTCGCGTGCGGGCCGGCGGTCCGACGCGGTCGCCCGGACCGCGCGCGCGATCGGCGTCCTCGGAATGGCGGGCGGCCAGGCCCTGGACCTCGGGGCGACGGGAGTCGAGATTCCCGCGGCGGAGCGTCGGGCGCACCTCCGCCGCATTCATGCCTTGAAGACGGGCCGGCTCATCCGGTTGTCCCTCGAGCTCGGCGCTCTTCACGTTGGAGCGGATGCGGAGCGGCTCCGCGGCGTTTCCCGTTACGGGGACGCCCTCGGGCTCCTGTTCCAGATCGCCGACGACATCCTCGACGTCACGCAGACGTCGGAGACTCTCGGCAAGACAGCCGGGAAGGATTTCGCGCAGGAGAAACTCACCTATCCGTCGGTTTTCGGCCTCGCGGGTGCTTTTCAGGAGCGCGACCTCGCGCTCGCTTCGGCACGGGAGGCCGCGCGGGATCTCGAGGGCGGCTCCGGGCTCCTCGCCGGGCTGGCGCTGTTCGCCGCCGGCCGCGACCGCTGAGAAGGCGGAAGCGTAGAGTGGTTGACGTGGGCTTCGTGCGCCGCCTTTCGATGGTCTTCGCGCTCGCCTGTCTCGTGGCGGCGGTCGTACTTGCCGTCCGGCTGACCGGGACCGAAGCGCGTTCCCTCGCGGCGGCCGCCCAGGAAGCGGATGCGATCGCGAGCCGGGCGGCGGTGGCGATCGGGTCGCTGCTCGTGTTTCACGACGCGGACGGCGCGGTCGAGACCGTCAAAGACCTCGTGCCCGGCGGGCGGCTCGTCTCGGTCGTCGTCCTGAACCGGGCGGGCCTGCCGGCCGCGGTCTGGCAGGCGCCGGCCGCCGGGGAAACGCACGTGACCCGCGCGGCCGTGACGTACGAGGGAAATCGCGTCGGCACGCTCGTCCTCGGTCTCTCGCTGGCGCCCGCGCGCGAGGCGGCCGGCCGGGAGCGACAGGTCAACCTCGCGGCGGCCCTCGCCCTCGCGGCGCTCGGAGCCGGCGCCGCGGCCCTGTCGGTGCTCGCTCCTCTCCAAAAGAAAGTGAAGCAGGTCTCGGAGGAACGCGAGCGGCTCACGGTCGAGCGCGACGCGCTCGCCGAATCGGTCGCCGAGACGGACGTCCTCCTCCAGCGCGAACGCAAGGACCGGCGATTCGTTGAGGGCACGCTGTCCGGGCGCGACCTCCTCGAGCGGGACCGCCGCGTGATCCTCGAGATGATCGCGCGCGGAGAGCCGCTGCGCGTGATCCTCCCGGAGGTCGCGGCCCTCGTCGAGCACCAGCGCTCCAGCACGATCTGCGCGATTTCGCCGCTTCGCCAGGGGGTTCGCTCTCTCGGTTCCGCCGGTTCGGTGGGCCCCTTCGGAAGCCCGCAGGACGACATCCCGCTCGGGTCCACGACGCCCCCTCTCGCGCGCGCGGTCGAAGAGCACCGTCTCGTCGTGACGCTCGACGCGCCCGGAGATCCGCTCTGGAGCGCGTGCCGTGAGACCTTCGCCCCGCACGGGATCAAGGCCTGCTGGACCGTCCCCATCGAGACCGGCGGCGGCATCGTGCTCGGCACGCTGAGCGTTCTCCTGTCCGAGGTCCGCCAACCGGAGCGAGCCGACGTGGCGTTGCTGTCGGGCGCTGCTTCGCTCGCGTCGATCGCGATCGAGCAGCGGCAGCTCGCCGAGCAGCTCGCATTCCAGGCTCGCTTCGACTCGCTCACGAATCTGCCGAACCGGCTGTCCCTCGAAGAGAGCCTGCGGAAGGCCGTTTCGCAAGCGGCGGGGAGCGGCGCCCGCGTCCTGCTCGCATACGTCGACCTGGATCGCTTCAAGCAGGTCAACGACACCTTCGGACACGCGGGCGGAGACGAGCTGCTCCGCGAGGTGGCGCTCCGGCTCTCGAACGCTCTCGCGGACGGGGATGTTCTCGCGCGCATGGGCGGCGACGAATTCTGCGTGCTCCGAATCGAGACTCCCGGCGTGTCCGGCCGGCGCGGAGACCTGCCGGAACGCCTGCTCGAGGCCCTCAAGCCTCCGTTCGATTTGCGGGGAGAAGAGGTGTTCGTCGGGGCCAGCATCGGCGTGAGCCTGTTTCCGGACGACGCCCGCGACGTCGTGGCCCTCCAGCGGCACGCCGACGCGGCGATGTACGCGGCGAAGGCGATGGCCGGCAACGGATACCGGGTGTTCGGGCCCGAGGTGACGCTCGGGGGCGGTGAGCGCCTGCGCCTCGAGAACGACCTGCGCCGCGCCCTCACCCGCGGCGAGCTCGAAATCGTTTACCAGCCGCAGGTGGACCGCAAAGGAGCGTTCGTCGGGGCCGAGGCGCTCCTCCGCTGGAATCATCCTGAGCTCGGCCTGGTGCGCCCGAGCCGATTCATCCCCGTCGCGGAAGAAAGCGGCCTCATTCAGGCCATCGGCCTCTGGGCGTTCGAGGAGGTCTGCACCCGGATCGCGGCGTGGCGGCGCGAGGGCATCGACGCGGTGCCGGTGTCCGTCAACCTGTCGCCCGTTCAGTTCGCGCAGGCCGACCTCGCCGAGACGCTCGAGCGCCTTCTCGAAACCCACGGCGTGCCCGGGTCGTTCCTGAGGCTCGAGGTCACGGAGAGTCTCCTCGTCAAGGACGTGGCCTCGACGATGGCGCTGCTCGGGCGCCTGAAGGCTCTCGGACTTGGCCTCGCCGTGGACGACTTCGGAACCGGCTACTCGTCGCTCTCCTATCTCCAGCTCCTGCCGATCGACGAGCTGAAGATCGACCAGGCCTTCCTGCGCGAGCTCGTCGCGCCGATCGACCCTGCCGGGCGCACCGCGAAGCTCGTGCAGACGATGGTGACGCTCGGGCACGACCTCGGGCTCGTCGTGGTCGCCGAGGGGGTCGAGACGCCGGCCCAGATCGAGTTCCTGCGGGAGGCCGGCTGCGACCGGCTCCAGGGCTTCGGCGTGAGCGCGCCGGTCCCCGCCGCCGAGTTCATCGGGCTCCTCGCCGGGGCGCGCGTGCTCGGCGCCGCGCTGTGAACACGTTAAGATCAGAGCGGTGGCGAGGTCCGAAGATCGCAGGTTCGGGTGGACCGTGGGCGGCGTTTTCGCCGTCCTCGGCGCATTGTTGTTCTGGAGGCACCGGACGACGGCGGGGACCGTCGCCGCCTCGCTCGGCGGCGCGCTGCTCCTCCTCGCGGCCGCGGCGCCGGCTCTTCTCGCCGGCCCGCACCGCGGCTGGCTCGCCTTCGCGCGCGTCCTCGGACGCGTCAACACGGCGATCTTCCTGTCGCTGACGTTCTTCCTCGTCCTCGCGCCCCTCGGCCTCGTCCTGCGCCTGTTCGGGCGCGACGAGCTTCGGCGCCGCGGACCGGCCCCCGAGTCGATGTGGACGCCCTATCCGGAGAGAAATCGCGACCCCAGCCACTACGAGGCGATCTGGTAGTGGGGAAGGGCGACGTCCTCTCGCAGCTCTGGGCATTCCTGAAATATCGGAAGAAGTACTGGCTCATGCCCATCGTGTTCCTCCTCGTTCTCGTGGGCCTCCTCCTCGTCCTCGCCGAGAAGAGCGTGATCGCGCCCTTCATCTACACGCTGTTCTAGTGACGGCGATCCTCGGCCTGTCGGCCTGGTACCACGACTCGGCCGCCTGTCTGCTCGTCGACGGGAAAATCGTGGCCGCGGCGCAGGAGGAGCGCTTCACCCGCAAGAAGCACGACGCGGAGTTCCCCGCCCGCGCCGCGCGCTACTGCCTCGAAGCCGGGGGCCTCGCCGCCGGACAGCTCGACCATGTGGCCTTCTACGACAAGCCGCTCCTGAAGTTCGAGAGGCTCTTCGAGACGTACCTCGATTACGCGCCCCGCGGGTTCATGTCGTTCCGGAAGGCGATGCCTCTCTGGATCACGGACCGCCTCTGGATGTCCGAGCGCATCGGCAAGGAGCTGGGTTACGAGGGACGGATCCTGTTCTCCGAGCATCACGAATCCCACGCGGCCTCGGCGTTCTATCCGTCGCCGTACGAGGAGGCCGCCGTCCTCACGATGGACGGCGTGGGGGAGTGGGCTACGTCGTCGCTCGGGATGGGCACGGGACACCGGCTCGACATGCTCTCGGAACTCAAGTTTCCCCACTCCATCGGCCTTCTGTACTCGGCCTTCACCTACTTCTGCGGCTTCAAGGTGAACAGCGGCGAGTACAAGCTGATGGGCCTCGCTCCCTACGGCGAGCCGAAGTACGCGGACGTGATCCGGGAGAAGCTCGTCCACGTCTGCGCCGACGGGTCGATCCGCCTGAACATGGAGTACTTCGACTTCGCGTCGGGTCTCAGGATGACGGGCGACGGATTCGAGCGGCTCTTCGACGGGCCCGCACGCGAGGCCGAGTCGAAGCTCACGCAGCGCGAGATGGATCTCGCGCGCTCGATCCAGGACGTGACCGAAGAGATCGTCCTGAAGATGGCCCGCCACGCGAAGAAGACGACGGGCGCGAAGTACCTTTGCCTCGCGGGCGGCGTCGCCCTGAACTGCGTCGCGAACGGGAAGGTCCACGCAGCGCGGATCTTCGACGACCTCTGGATCCAGCCGGCCGCCGGCGACGCGGGCGGCGCCGTCGGCGCCGCGCTCGCGGTCTGGCATCGGCACCTCGG
>JARXKK010000099.1 GCA_030278895.1 Acidobacteriota bacterium | reverse complement strand
TGAAGTTCTTCTTCGTCAGCTCGGCGGTATAGCGGCGCGTGATGCGCTCGAGCTGTTCGACGGACGTCTTCCTGGGGTCGATCTTGATGCCGCCCTTGGCGCCGCCGAACGGCACGTCGACGATGGCGCACTTGAAGGTCATGAGGGCTGCGAGCGCGAGCACCTCGTCCTCGTTTACGTCGGGCGAGTAGCGGATGCCTCCTTTGACCGGAAGCTTGTGGTGGCTGTGCTCGGCGCGCCAGGCCTCGATGACCTCGTAGCCGCCGCCTTCCCGCCTGACGGGGAAGCGGAACTTGTAGACGCTGTTGCAGACCTTGATCTGATCGAGCAGGCCGGGCGGATAGTCGAGAAAACGCGCAGCCGCGTCAAAGTTCTGGTTGACGGTCTCCAGGAACCCTTGAGACTGAGATTCGGACATGAAATTCCTCCGGTTGACGGAGTTTAATGGACCCGCGATAGGATTGGCGCCCGATGACAGTGGGAGTGCGGGACGTTGTCCTGCTCGCGCGTGCGGATCTCGGGCGCCTGAGCGCCGAGGCCCGGCTTTCCCCGAGGCGCCGCCGAAACCTAAACCTGCACGAGATGGACGACGTCGTCCATCGCCTGTTCAACGCGATCGAACCGGGGAGCTACGTGCGTCCCCATCGACACCTCAGCCCGCCGAAGACCGAAACCATGGTTGTCGTCTCGGGCCGCCTCGGGCTCCTCGTGTTCGACGATGACGGCGCGGTCCAGTCGACGACCGTGCTCGAAGCGGGCGGCGAGACGTTCGGGGTCGAGGTGCCGCCAGGCACGTGGCACTCGTTCGTCTCCCTGTCGCCCGGAACCGTCGCTTTCGAGGCCAAGGAGGGCCCCTACGTTCCGCCCGGCGGATCCGATTCCGCGCCCTGGGCTCCCGAAGAAGGGGCTCCGGAAGGCGCCACCCAGGTGGCGATCTGGCATAAGCTCTTCGAAAAGACGCCGTCATGAGTCCGGCTTCACGAAATCTTTACGGTCCGCTGCAAGTCTGCAAGGCCATTTTGTTTTTCTCAACTTCAAGCAGAGGTGAACACATGACAATGCGTCCCCGATTCGGCCTGACGCTCGCCCTTGCGGCGATCGCGGCCCTCCTCCTCACATCGGTTCCGCTCCTCGCACAGGTCGACGTCACGACTGGTCGCGTCTCCGGACAGGTCCTTGACGAAACCGGCGCTCCGCTGCCGGGAGCCTCCGTCGAGGCCAAGAGCAGAGACACCGGCCTCACGCTCGTTGCCGTTTCCGATTCGAGAGGCGTCTACCGCATCGTGAGCATGCCCGTTGGCACGTACGCGGTGACGGCCAGCCTGTCGGGATTCGGAAAGCAGAGCGACGCCCACGTCGTCGTCACGCTCGGGTCCGCCTCCACGCTCGACTTCAAGCTGCGCCTGTCGACGAGGACCGAGATCATGACGGTCTCGGCCACGGAGGCGACGATCGAGACGACGCAGACCGCGAGCCAGACGACGATCGACAACAACACGATCAAGAGCCTTCCGATCAACGGTCGCAACTTCACGGACTTCGTCCTCCTCGCGCCGAACGCGCAGAGGGAGTCGTCGCGCGGCAACATCGCGATCGGCGGCCAGCGCGGTATCAACACGAGCGTGACCCTCGATGGCGTCGACTACAACGACTCCTTCTTCGGGGGCTCCTCGGGCGACGGCTCGGCCGAAGGCCGGGCGCCGTTCACGGTGTCGCAGGAATCCGTCCGCGAATTTCAGGTCATCCAGAACGGGGCCTCGGTGGAGTTCGGACGCTCGGGGGGGGGCTTCGTGAACGTCGTCACGAAGAGCGGCGGCAACGATTTCCACGGCTCGGCCTTCTATTACAACCGTCCGCAGGCGACGACGGCCAAGTTCGCGAACGGCACCGACCCCCGGGACCAGAAAACCCAGCAGTTCGGAGCGTCGATCGGCGGGCCGATCCTCCACGACAGGCTGTTCTTCTTCGGCGCATGGGACCAGCAGCTTCAGTCCGGGACCATCCCGATCACGTCCTCACTCATCACCGATCCGGACATCGCGGCCCGTTACCCGAAGCTCGGGCAGACGGAGACGGCCTACATCCAGGAGCAGAACGGAAAGGTGTTCTTCGGGCGCCTCGACTTCCAGCTCGCGGACCAGCACCGGATCTACGGCCGCGCGAACTACGCGACCTACGATGGACCGAACGGCACGTCCTCCAGCCAGACGCAGTCCACGAGCCACAACGGCCTCGAGGGCCTGAAGACGACGTCTCTCGTCGGAAGCTGGAACTCGATCTTCAGCCAGAGCGCGATCAACGATTTCAACATCCAGTACGCGAAGAACGACATCCCGCGCGCGGACAAGAGCCTCGGCCTGCCGGAGATCCAGCTCACCGGGCAGGCGACGTTCGGTGAGGTCGCGTTCCTCCCCATCGTGGCGACCGACAATCGCATCAGCGTGGGTGACACCGCCACGTTCCTCTTCGGCGCGCACGCCGTGAAGCTCGGCGCCGACTACAACAAGACCGGAATGGATCAGGTTTTCAAGGGCAACTGGCGCGGTGTGTTCGTGTTCAACTACCCGAGCGCGGACCTCGAAAAGGCGGCGCTTCTCGCGGGCAAGTGGACGCAGTACCGCGAGTTCGTCGGGCTGAACGGCAACACCGTGGATCAGGCCGGGCGGTTCAACGCCGATCAGAAGGAGCTCGCGTTCTTCGTTCAGGACCAGTGGTACGTGACGCCGGCCCTCACGCTCACCGCGGGCGTTCGTTACGAGCGCCTCGACAACCCGAACGACCCCATCCTCGACGCGAACAAGGTCCTCGTGCCGGGCGCGAAGAACGTCCAGCCCGACGCCCAGATCCCCGATGCGAACAACCAGTGGTCGCCCCGGGTCTCGCTCGCGTGGTCGCCGGAGAAGGACGCGAAGAGCGTCGTCCGTCTCTCGCTGGGCCGCTACTGGAGCCGGACGCCCGAGATCCTCTTCTCGCAGCTCTACCAGAACAACGGCCTTCAGGGCGCGACCTACCAGGTGAACGCGAATGCCGCCGGGCCGACGCCGGGGTCTCCCGCTCCGGGATGGGGGCCCGGGTTCGATCCCACGAGGATCCAGCAGCTCGGCACCCTTCCGGCCGGCACGAATCTCGGCGCGCTGGGCGTCTTTACGATCGCGCCGGACTTCAAGAACCCGCACACGGACAAGGTCACGATCGGCGCCGAGCGCGATTTCTTCGGCATCGCATGGGGCATCGACGCCACCTGGGCGAAGGGCTACAACCTCGAGCGCCTGAACGACGGGAACCTCGCCGCGGCGCCCGCCGCGAACTGCCCGCTGCTCGACCCCAACTCCGGCGCGGCCTGCTACGGCGCCTCGCCGACTTCCGCAGCGCAGAATCGGATCAATTCGAATTACGGCTTCCTGAAGATCTACACCTCGGACGGACGTTCGGACTACAAGGCGGTTACGCTGTCCTTCCGCAAGAACTTCTCGGCGGGTTTCCGGTTTTTCGGCTCCCTGACCCGGGCGTCGGACTACGACACCGATTCCAACGAGCGCAACTACGCGGGCTTCACGCTGTGGGACGTCAACAACACGGAGCTGAACTGGGCCCCCTCGGACCGCGACATTCGCTGGCGCGCGGCGGCGAACGCGTCCTACGACCACCAGTTCGGGAGCATCAACACGTTCTCGTCCGTTCTTTTCTCGTACCAGACCGGACGCCCCTATAACGCCTTCATCGGAGATACCAACAAGGACGCGAACTTCACGGACCGGGCCACGATCGACGGGGTCGTCATCGGCCGCAATGCCTTCCGCCAGCCCGATTTCTACACGGTGGACGTCCGCTTCGGCGCCGGCTACAAAGTGGGGCCCGGGGTCCTTGCGGTTTTCGTCGACATTTTCAACCTGACGAATACCGGAAACCGGTTCACGAGTCTCACGAATTACCCGGGCAGCGCGTCGTCGCCTTTCGGCACGCTTAACGGCTTCACGACGACGCCGCGCACGCTCCAGTTCTCGGGCAGATATGACTTTTAAACCGGCCTGTTTCTAGAAATCCTCCGGGCCGGGCGAAAGCCCGGCCCTTTCTTTTTCTGTATCCTCGCCCCCGGAGGAAGTCCGATGCCCGTCACCACCGATTCGCCCGCGATCCCTCCCATTTCGGTCCTCGCGGACCAGGAGCGGGAGCTTGCCGAGGGCGTGTATGACTTCGCCGTCGAGTCGATCGGCCCCCACTCGGGCCGGATGGACCGCGAGAACGTCATGGATCCCGATCTGATCCGGAAGTTCTTCGACCTCGACCTCATGGGGATCGAGATCCCTGAGGAATTTGGAGGCCTCGGCGCGAACTTCACGACCTCGATCGCGATCATCGAGGCGCTTGCACGCGTGGACGCGGCCTGCGCCGTCGTCGTGGACGTTCAGAACACGCTCGTGAACAACGCGATCAAGCGCTGGGCGTCTCCCGCGATCCACAGGAAATACTTCCCGCAGCTCGCGAAGCAGAAGGTCGCGGCGTACGCGCTTTCCGAGGCGGGTTCGGGCTCGGACGCCTTCGCCCTCGCGACGACGGCGACGCAGCAGGGCGACCGCTGGATCCTGAACGGCGAGAAGCTCTGGATCACGAACGGGCTCGAGGCCGAGCTGTTTCTCGTTTTCGCGAACGTGGACAAGAGCAAGGGGTACAAGGGCATCACGGCATTCTTCGTGGAATCGCAGTGGAAGGGGTTCACGAAGGGCAAGAAGGAGGACAAGCTCGGGATCCGCGCCTCCTCCACCCTCGCGCTCGCCTTCGAGGATCTCGAGGTGCCGGCCGAGAACGTCGTCGGAAACGTCGGCGAGGGCTACAAGATCGCGATCGAGACGCTGAACGAGGGCCGCATCGGGATCGGCGCCCAGATGATCGGGATCGGCCGCGCGGCGCTCGACTACGTGACGAAGTACGTGAAGGAGAGGCGGCAGTTCGCCCAGCCTCTCGCGCAGTTCCAGGCCGTCCAGCACGAGCTCGCGAGGATGGACATGGAGCTCGAGTGCGCGCGCCTCGCCGTCTACAACGCGGCGCGCCTCAAGGAGGCGGGCCTGCCGTTCGCGCGGGAAGGCGCGATCGCGAAGCTCAAGGGTTCCGAGGCCGCCGAGATGTGCACGTCGAAGGGGCTGGAGCTCCTCGGCGGCTATGGCTACGTGAAGGACTATCCCCTCGAGAAGATGTACCGCGACGCGAAGATCGGGAAAATCTACGAGGGAACGTCGTTCATGCAGCTCAACACGATCGCGAAGGACGTCCTGAAGCGCGTCTGACAGGGGATGGACTCAGCGCTTGGCGCTCCAGAAGGGAAGCTCGGCGCTGAGATAGAGAAAGAGGCTGCGCTGTCCGCGGCTCGGCCCGACTCCGATCGGGACCGCGAGGCCGGTGACGATCTGGAAGTTGCCGGGCAGGTTGATCGCCGCCCGGAATCCCGGTGAGAGAAGGGCATCGGTGCGCCGGGCCGCGAGGCCGTCGTCCCCGAGGTACTGGTTCGTCGCGATCAGGGCTTCCACGAGGACGTTGAAGGTTGGATGTGCCAGCCATACGAGGCTCTGGCCGGCGCTCGCGCTCGTCAGGTTCGAGCGGTTGCCTTCCGCGTCTTTCGCGGAAAAGATCCGCGTGGCGCCGAGGTTCGTGTGGGCGACGAAGCGCTCGGAGAGGACGACGCTCACGGGCAGGCTGACCTGCACGCCGAAGCCTCCGGACCCGAGAGCTCTCGTGGAGTCGCCGGTCGGCACGAGGAGCGTCGCGCGCGGGCTGACGGCGACTCGGGCCTTTCCGTCTCCGACGAGCTGGTAACGATAGTTCAGCGCGATGTCGCCAAGACCGCGCGCGACTCCCGTGGAGCCTGACAGGCCCTGGACCGGGATCGTGAAGCTGAGCTGGTTCTTCTCGTCGGGAACAGGCCATTCCTGCGTCAGCGTGTACACCCAGTCTCCCGTACCGGTGACACGCGTGTACGTCTGGATCGTCTGGACGACGCCCGCTTCCTGGTTGTACGCCTCCTCGATGAAGAAGCTGTTGTCCTGTATCTGCGGCGCTGCCGCCGGAGCCGGCTGGCCGGGCGCCGCGGAGGGAACGAGGAAGACTGCGAGCAGGAGGAGGAGGCCGGGGAAGCGGAGGAGAGGGTGCATGGGCGACCTTTCTTTAGCGACTGAGAATCAGTCGCATATCAAGGATGGGGCGAAAGGGCCGCCGCGTCCGTAATGCGGATGTATCAGGTAAGGTGCGGGAAATGGCCGCACCGGGAGAAAACGTGGGAGGGCTGCGCCGGGACATCGGCCTCTGGCAGGGGACCGCTCTCAACATCATCGACATGGTGGGGATCGGCCCTTTCGTCACCCTTCCTCTCATTCTCGCCGCAATGGGCGGCGGGCGCGCGCTCGGCGCGTGGATTCTCGGCGCGGTCCTCGCCATCGCGGACGGGCTCGTGACGGCCGAGCTTTCGGCCTCGCTGCCGCGCGCGGGCGGCTCTTACGCCTTTCTGAGGGAGGCCTTCGGACCGGCCCGCTGGGGCCGCCTCATCTCCTTTCTCTTTCTTTTCCAGATCATCTTCTCCGCGCCCCTCTCGATGGCTTCCGGCGCGATCGGCTTTTCCCGCTATCTCCGCTACATCTTCCCGGAGATCCCGGACGGCTGGGAGGCGCCCGTCGCGTCTCTCCTCTGCATCTCGGTGACGCTGCTCCTCATGCGCCGGATCGGCGCGATCGGAAGATTCTCCGTCGTTCTCTGGATCGGCGTTCTCGCGACGCTCGGGATCGTGATCGGGCTCGGCCTGCCGCACCTGAAGCTCGAGGCCTTCCGGTTCTGGGAGGCGCCCGTCGTCTCCGCGCCGGGAATTCTCCCGCCCGCGGGCATCTTCGGCGGGCTCGGCCTGGCTCTGATCCTCGCCGTGTACGACTACCTCGGTTACTACAACGTCTGCTACCTCGCCGAGGAGATCAAGGAGCCCACGAAGACGATTCCGCGCGTCATCGTCGTCTCGATCCTCTCGGTGGCGGTCCTCTACATCCTCATGAACGCCTGCATCGTGTCGGTGCTCCCGATGCAGCAGGCCATGAGCTCGAAGTCCACGGTCGCGGACTTCGTCGCGGTGCTCGCGGGACGGCCCGTCGCGCGCCTCGTCACCGGTCTCATCCTGTGGACCGCGTTCGCGTCCGTGTTCTCCCTGACGCTCGGCTATTCACGCATCCTCTTCGCCGCGGCGCGCGATGGAAACTTCTTCCCGGTCTTCGCGAAGCTGCATCCGACGGAGGGCTATCCCGTCGTCGCGCTGCTCGCGCTCGGCGGCGCGGCCGCCATGTTCTCGTTCCTGAACCTCAAAGTCGTCGTCTCGGCCATCGTGTCGATCCGGGCGATCATCCCGTTCATCGCGCAGATTGCGGCGGCGCTCGTCCTCCGGAAGACCAGGCCGGATCTCCCGCGGCCGTTCCGCATGTGGCTTTACCCGCTGCCGGCCTTCATCGCGCTCCTCCTGTGGGGTTTCGTCCTGTTCTCGCCCGAGAAGGGATTCAAGGCGGCCGGACTCGCCGTCCTCGGCGCGGGTATCGTCGCGTATCTCGTCACGGCCCGGCGGAAGGCCGAGTGGCCGTTCACCGCCCCCGCCTGAGCCGGGGCCGAAAGGAGGCTCCATGAGCCACATCGCCGTTCTCACGAGCGGAGGAGACGCGCCCGGGATGAACGCGGCCATTCGCGCCGTCGTGCGCGCCGGCATCGCGCAGGGGTGGACCGTTTCCGGAGTGCGTCACGGCTTCGCGGGGCTCCTGGGCGGCGAGCTGATCCCGCTCGGCCCGCGCGACGTCGGCGGAATCATCCAGCAGGGAGGCACGATTCTCGGCAGCGCCCGGTGCGAGGCGTTCAAAACGCCCGTGGGGCGCGAGCAGGCGCTCGGCGTCCTCAAGGCCCGGGGCGTCCAGGGGCTGGTCGTGATCGGCGGAAACGGCTCGCAGATGGGCGCGAACGTGCTGGCCAAGGCGGGATTCGCGGTCGTGGGCGTCGCCTCGACGATCGACAACGACCTGCCGGGCTCGGACATCACGATCGGCGTCGACACCGCCCTGAACATCGCGCTCGAGGCCATCGACCGCCTCAAGGTGACGGCCTCGTCGCACGAGCGCGCGTTTCTCGTCGAGGTGATGGGGCGCGATTGCGGGTACCTCGCGCTCATGGCGGGAATCGCCGGCGGGGCGGAGGCGATCGTGATTCCCGAAATGGAGACGAGCCCCGAGGCGCTCGCGCAGGAGCTCTACACGTCGCGCGAAAGGGGCAAGAAGCACGCGATCGTGGTCGTGGCCGAGGGGGCGCGCCACAACGCGCGGGCCCTCGCGCAGTATTTTCGGGAGAACGAGAAGCGGCTCGGCTTCGACCTCCGTGTGACGCAGCTCGGACACGTGCAGCGTGGCGGCTCTCCCGGGGCCTTCGACCGCCTTCTCGCGACACGGCTCGGCGCAGAGGCCGTCCGGCGGCTTGCGGCGGGTGAAACCGGTGTGCTCGTCGGCCAGCTCAAGGGGGCCGTGGCCGCGACCCCGCTCGACGACGTCGGCGGGAAGTCGAAGCCTCTCGACCCCGCCCTCTTCGCCCTCGCGCGCACGATGTCGAGCTGACCTGAGAGCCTGCTAACATCCCGCCTCCGAACGGGACGGCGACGTACCCAAGTGGTTAAGGGAAGGCTCTGCAAAAGCCTCATTCGTCGGTTCGACCCCGACCGTCGCCTCCATTCCCGCGTCCCCCCGAGGTCCGCCGTCCGGCGTAAGCTTCGCGGCGCCGGAGTGGCGAAATGGCAGACGCAGGGGACTTAAAATCCCCAGGCCTGAAAGGGCCGTGAGGGTTCGAGTCCCTCCTCCGGTACCACGTCTGCACGCGGGGAGGCCTGATGTCTGCGAACACTCCGAACGAGTTCGACGCGCTCGAAGGCGCGCTCGGTCATCGCTTTCGGGATGTCGTGCTGATCCAGCGCGCCCTCACGCACGCCTCGTTCGCGAACGAGACCGAGGACGCCTCGGACAACGAAACGCTGGAGTTTCTCGGCGACGGGCTTCTGAATTTCCTCGTGGCCGAGCTCCTCTTTCACGCGTTCCCGCTCGAGGGCGAAGGCGCGCTCAGCAAATCGCGGTCGCTTCTCGTTTCCGAGGGCCACTTCGCCGCGCTTGCGCGGCGGATCGGTCTCGGTCCGTTCCTGCGCCTCTCGACGGGCGACGAGCGAGCGGGCGGCCGCGACCGTGATGCGCGCCTCGCAGACGCCTTCGAGGCGGTATTTGCGGCGCTGCTCCTCGACGGTGGCATCGAGGCGGCGCGCGCGGCGGCGAGGAGACTTTTCGCGGACGACATCAGCGCCCTCAACCTCGCGACCCTCACGCGCCGGGACCCGAAGACCGCGCTCCAGGAGCGGGCCCAGGCCGAAGGCAAGCCTCTGCCGGCCTACCGGCTCGTGGAGGAAAGCGGGCCGCCCCACGATCCGCGCTTCGTCTACGAGGTGACGTGGAGCGAGGGAATCACGTCGCGAGGCGAAGGGAATTCCAAAAAAGACGCCCAGAGGAACGCGGCGGACGCGGCCCTGAAAGAGCTCGAGAAAGAGAATGGGAAATCTTCTTAGAAAGTAATTCGGACGATCAGCGCGTCAGGTCCGCTTTCAGCAGCACCCAGCCGTTCGCCGCCGCGATGACGCGCGCGTCCGTAAACGTCTTGTGATCGAGCTCCTTGCAGGGCAGACACCAGTCCGCGTAGAAGTCGATCATCACGGGCTTGCCCGCAGCCCGCGCAGCCGCGACGGCGGCGTCGGAGTAAGGCTGGAACGCGAGCGCGGCCCCGGCCTTCGGGGGCGTCGCGAGGACCCCGCCGGCGGCGAGGAGGAGAACGGCGATGGCGCTTTTCGCGATGGCGAACCCGCGAACTCCGGCCCCGCTTTTCTCGAAGAAGAGGAACCACACGCCTCCGGCGAGAAGCGGCAGCGCGATCCCGACTTCGTAAATCCGTGACGGCAGGAGCGGTCTGAGGAAGTAGACCGCGAGCGCGACGAGCGCGAAGCCGAAGACGCGGCGCACGGCCGTCATCCACTCGCCCGAACGCGGGAGCGCCTTCAGGCTGCCCGACACCGTCCCGAGGACGAGGTAAGGAAGGCCGAGGCCCATCGCAAGCGTGAAGAAGAGACCGAATCCGAGCGGCGCCGAGCCCCTCGCCGCGACGTAGGTCAGGAGCGAGAGGACGAACGGGCCGATGCAGGGCGCCGCCACGAACCCGACGAAGAGCCCCATCGTGAGGGCGCCGGCGGCACCCGACTTCGAGCCCGTACGGTCCGTGATGAAGTGCGGCGCCTGGATCTCGAAGAGCCCGAACATCGAGAGCGCGAGCGCGATGACGATGGCGGCGATCGAGACGAGAACGGCCGGCTTCTGCAGCCAGGCCCCGAAGAGCGAACCCGAGAGCGCGGCGAAGACGCCGAGGGCCGAGTACGTGACGCTCATGCCGAGGACGTAGACGAGCGCGAGGCCGAACGTCCCGCCTTTCTTCCCGCCGGTCTGCCGGCTGAAGAAGCCGAGCGTGATCGGGATGAGCGGGTAGACGCAGGGAGTCAGGTTCAGCGCGAGCCCCGAGAGGAAGACGAGCCCGATGAGGAGAGGCAGCGACTTTCCCGCGAGACCGCCCTCGGCGGCCGCCGGCGCCGAGGCCGTTCCGCGGAGGCGCGAAGCGAACTTCTCGGGCGGCTCGAAGCCGACGACCCGAGCGCCGGCCTCCTGACCGTCGGGGCCGAGAAAGAGGAGCGTCGGGACTCCCTGAATGTTCCACTTCTCGCGCAGCGCGGCGGTGCCGACGGGCGCGTCGCGCGGGGCGGCGCCGTCCGCTCCGCTGCCGGATCCGCCTGCCGGCGCGGCACCGGCGCCGCCGGCCGCTCCCGGCGGAGCGAAGAGGTCGGGGTTCGCGGGCGTTGCGGGCGTCCCCGCCTTCGCGACCTCGATTGTGAGCGTCGTGGTGACTTCAGCGGGCGGAAGGCACTGATTGTCGTTGCAGGGCTGGTACGAAATCGCGGCGGTGAGCGTGCGCGGTCCCGGCGCGGCCTTCGCGTCCACCGTGCCCGATACGAAAAACACGGTCCGGCCCTCGTAGACGGCGAGAGGCTGGTCGGAGAAGGAGAATTTCGTCTCCTTGTGCTTCGGATACGTGACGGGCGAGAAGACGAGCCCCGCCGCGGGCTTGATTTTGATCTCGGTGGGAATGAGGAAGTCTTCCTTCGGCGTGTGGCTGTTCACATGCCAGCCCGCCTTGACGTCGGCGACGAAGGCGAGCCGAAAAGGCGCTCCTTGGGCGAGCCGGTCGGCGTCGGCCGCGAGGCGCGGCGCGACGATCGTGCTGGAGGCCGGGATGCGTTGTCCGAGGCTCGGCGGCGCCGCGGCGAGGCAGATGGCGAAGGCTGCGGTGATGGCGCGGAGAGACACTCAGTGCTCCGTCGTGGTCGCTGGAACGGCGGCCTTTCCCTGAAGCGCGTCGAGGAGCGCCTGGGCTTCGGTCGCGAGGGGGGTGCCCGGATGAGCCTTCACGAACTCCTTCAGGCGCCAGGCCGCGAGGTCCTTCCGGCCGCGCGCGATCTCCACGTCGGCCCGGCGGAGCTCTGCTCGCATTCTGAGCACGGGATCCTGCGCCGTGGCGACGAGCGTGTCGAGGTTGGCGACGGCCTCGTCGAACCGGCCGGATTCCATCTCGATGGAGGTGAGGTATCCGAGAGCCTGTTCCTTGATCGAGGCCGGACTCTTCGGGTCGCGCGCGAGGCGCTGGAACCGCGCCTCGGCCAGCGCCCCGCCGCCTCGCTGATAGGTCTGTCGCGCCGCCTCGAAGACGAACTGCGGATTGGAGGGATCGGCGGCCTCGTCGGCGAGCACCTTCCGGTAGGCGGCCCAACCGCGCTCGACCTGAATGAACGCGTCCACCCAGCCCTGCTGATTCGTCGGGCCCTCCTGGCGGCCGCATTCGACGAGATCCGGCGTGACGACGATCCACGTGGGCGTGCCGCGGATGCGGAGGCGCTGCGCGAGGTCTTTCCCTTCCGCGGTCGAGACGTCCTCGTAGAGCGGCACCTTGTCGCGCGTATAGGCATAGAACGACGTCGAGGGGACGACGAGCGCTTCCATGCGCTTGCACTGGCCGCAGTCCGGCTCCACGAAGAAGATGAGGATGCGGCCGTCGCGCAGGCGTTTGGCCCCTTCGACGGCTTCCGCGAGACGGCTCGCCCACAGGACCTCGAGGCCCGCGGCCCCGGCCATGGCGCTGCCCTTTTCGGATTGATCCGCGGCGG
>JARXKK010000098.1 GCA_030278895.1 Acidobacteriota bacterium | reverse complement strand
CGCTGGGGACTGATCGCCCTTGCCGGCTATCTGCTCGTCATCGCGACGATCCGGCAGCTGACCCTGGAGCGGGGCCAGACCGTCGACTTCGAGGACGCTCAGAGCTTTGCTTTGGTCGTAGTCGTGCCCATTACGGCGACATTCATGTATTTCCTGGCGGTCTTCAGCTTCGGCCTTTCTGGCGACCTGGCCGCGCGTCAATCGATGTATCCCGCCCGCATGTTCACGCTGCCGGTGTCGACCGCCGCGCTGGCGGGGTGGCCGATGCTGTACGGCACGGCGGCCATGGCGATGCTGTGGCTCGCGACGAGGCTCTTCGCCATGTGGCCGTCCGGAGTCGAGGTACCCGTGGTCTGGCCGGCGCTTCTTGCGGCCTCGCTTCTCGCGTGGACGCAGGCACTGGTTTGGATGCCGTATCCGTTGCCCGGGCTGCGGGTGATCGTCACCGTGCTTTGGCTGGCCACGATCGACGCCGTCGTGATGCTGGCTCTTTACTACAAGGCCCGCGAGCCCGTGATGCTGGCCCTCCTGGTGCCGCACGTTCCTTTCGCGTATCTCATCGCCCGCTTCGCCATCGGACGGGCTCGCCGCGGCGACGTGCCCGATTGGCGAGGAGTCTTCGCTTGGCTCGGACGGGCGGCGGACGTCCTGCCGCGCCGAAAAGACCGCTTTCCCTCACCCGCCCGCGCCCAGGAGTGGTTCGAGTGGCGGCGGCATGGCCGGTCGCTGCCGGCGCTGGTGGGAATTCTGCTGCCGTTCGAGCTGGCGTTGCTCTTCGTCCTGAGAGAGACACCGGCACTCGTTCTCGAGACCCTTGCCCTGGTCTTGCTCACTCCACCCTTTATGGCCGCCTTCGCAGCCGCGACCGTCCGAAAGTCGAACCCCGAGGGAAGCGATTCCTACGGCCTGACGCCGTTTCTCGCGACGCGGCCTCTGACGAGCGCTTCGCTCGTCGCCGCCAAGCTGAAGGTGACGATCCGGAGCACCCTCGTCGCGTGGCTCCTGGTCCTCGTCGCCGTGCCGCTCGCGCTGAAGCTCTCGGGTACCTCGCCGCTGGTGATCGAACGAGCGCATCGGCTCGGCGAAGTCGTGGGGACGCCCCGGGCGGTGGCGATCGTGATGCTGGCACTCGCGGCTCTGGTCTCATCGACATGGAAGCAGCTCGTGCAGAGTCTGTGCATCGGCCTCTTCGGCCGGGGATGGCTCGTCAAGGCAAGCGTGTTCGGTGCCCTGTCGGTCCTCGTTGTCGCCGTGCCTCTCGCCCAATGGATCGTCGGAAGCAAGTATGCGATGGGGGTGCTGTGGAACGCTTTACCCTGGATCGCCGCTGTTCTCGTCTGCTTCAAGGTATCGGCCGCCGCCTGGATCGCCATTCGCCTCCGTGACAGCCGCCTGCTGAGCGACCGGACCCTCGTCCTCTGCGCGGCCTGCTGGAATGTCAGCGTGTTCGCTCTCTACGGCCTGCTCGTGTGGCTCACACCTGCGCTGCTATTCCGGAGGTACCTCTTGGCGCTCGTCGCGGTCCTCGTGATTCCCCTGGCGAGACTCTCGGCGGCGCCGCTGGCTCTCGCCTGGAATCGACATCGGTGAACGCGATGGGGAGGAAGACCGTGACTGGCGCGGTGCTGGCTTTCCTTGGCCTGCCCGTGGCACTCGCACTGAGCGAGGCCGTGTCTTTCCACGCCCGGAATCGGAGCAACGGCACGATCGTCTCCTCGGGCGAGAAGCGGGAGTACCTCCTCCATGTCCCGCGCAGCTACGACCGTACAAGGCCAACGCCGCTCGTCATCAGCCTGCACGGCGCCGGCGGATGGCCGGTCCAGCAGAGGGACTTGAGCGGCTGGAACCGCCTGGCCGACGAGAAGGGGTTCATCGTCGTCTACCCGTCCGGGCGGGAGGGCGCGGGGCCGCGGGTCTGGCACGTGGGACCGGAGCCGGGACTCTCGAGGGACGTCCGATTCCTCTCGGAACTCATCGACAAGCTGGGGGCGGCCTACGACATCGACCCCGCGAGGATCTACGCGAACGGGCTCTCCAACGGGGGAGGCATGTCGTTCGTGCTCTCGTGCACGCTGTCCGACCGGATCGCCGCGGTCGGTCTGGTGGGAGCCGCCCAGACGCTGCCGTGGAGCTGGTGCAGGGACCGTCGTCCGATGCCGATGATCTCGTTTCATGGCACCGCTGATCCGATGATTCCCTACGACGGCGGCCGGTCGCCGATCGCCGACAACTGGTTCCCGAGCATCCCGGCGTGGACCGCGAGCTGGGCGCGAAGGAACCGGTGCGGAACGAACCCCGTCGAATCCGTAATCGCTCCGGACGTCACGCGAATCTCCTACTCGGACTGCGCCGACGGTGCGGACGTGGTTCTGCACCGGATCCAGGGAGGAGGGCATACGTGGCCTGGTGGCGAGCCGATGCCGGAGTGGTTCGTGGGTCCCACCAGCAACGGCGTGGACGCGTCGAGCCAGATGTGGGAGTTCTTTCGAGACCATCCGCTTCGAGGAGTGCAGGCTCTCTCGTCGACGGATTAGATTCTTCAGCCGGTTGCCACTGAGCCGGGAACTCGGCTTTGAAGACGGTCTTCTATTCAGCGGCCCTTCGGGGCCGCGCGCTCGGCCGTGCCGGTCCTGAACTCCAGCGCCGCGCCCCCCGAAGCGAGATCGAGGCTGACCGTGGAACCCTCGTGAATTTCGCCCGCGAGAAGCTTCCACGCCAGCGGGTCCTGGACGAGTTTCTGGATGTTTCGCTTGAGCGGCCTCGCCCCGTACACCGGGTCATAAGCCTCGCGCGCGAGCCAAGCCTTCACGGGACCCGTCCATTCGAGCTTCACGCCCCGGGCGGCCACGAGCTCGGCGACGTAACGGAGCTGCAACTCGACGATCTTCTCGATGTCGTCGAGCTGGAGGCGCCGGAAGACGACGATGTCGTCGATCCGGTTCAGAAACTCCGGCCGGAAATGGTTCCGAAGCTCGGCTTCGACGCGCGTCTTGAGCAGCTTCTCGTCGACGCCCGAAAGCTCCTGAATGATGGGGCTCCCGACGTTCGACGTCATGATGACGACGACGTTCTTGAAGTCGACGACGCGGCCCTTCCCGTCCGTCAGGCGCCCGTCGTCGAGCACCTGCAGAAGGACGGACCAGACGTCGGGGTGCGCCTTCTCGATCTCGTCGAAGAGGACGACCGCATACGGCCGGCGGCGGACCGCTTCCGTGAGCTGGCCTCCCTCGTCGTGCCCGATGTATCCCGGAGGAGCCCCGATCATCCGCGAGACGGTGTGCTTCTCCTGGTATTCGGACATGTCGAGGCGGACCATCGCGTTCTCGTCGTCGAAGAGGAACGCGGCGAGGGCGCGCGCGAGCTCGGTCTTGCCGACGCCCGTCGGGCCGAGGAAGAGGAACGAGCCGATGGGTCGCTTCGGGTCCTTCATGCCGGCGCGCGCCCGGCGCACCGCGGCCGCTACGGCGTCGACCGCCTCGTCCTGCCCGATGACGCGCAGCTTCAGCCGCTCGTCCATCTTCAGGAGCTTCTGCGTCTCGCCCTCGACCATCTTCGAGACGGGGACTCCCGTCCACTTCGAGACGATCGCGGCGATGTCGTCTTCGTCGACTTTCTCGCGCAGGATCGCGCCGCCCTTCTGGAGGTCGTCGAGGCGCGCCTGAGCGCCCTCGAGGTCCTTCTGGAGTTTCGTAAGCGTGCCGTACCGCAGCTCGGCGGCCTTGTTCAGGTCGCCCTGGCGCTCGGCGGCCTCGGCGGCGACCTTCGTGTCGTCGATCTTCTTCTTGACGTCTCGAATGACCGCGATGGCGTCCTTCTCGGACTTCCACCGCGCCTTCATTCCGCTCGAACGCTCCTTGAGCTCGGCGAGCGTGCGTTCCAGGGTCTTGAGGCGGTCCTTCGCGGGGCGGGCGTCGTCTTTCTGAAGCGCCTTCTTCTCGATCTCGAGCTGGAGGACGCGGCGCTCGACCTCGTCGATCTCGGTCGGCAGCGAGTCGATCTCCATTCGAAGCTTTGACGCGGCCTCGTCGATGAGGTCGATCGCCTTGTCGGGGAGGAAGCGGTCCGCGATGTACCGATCCGAAAGTGTCGCGGCGGCGATGAGCGCCGCGTCCGTGATCTTCACGCCGTGGTGCACTTCATAGCGCTCGGCGAGGCCCCTGAGTATTGCCACGGCGTCCTCGACGGAGGGCTCGCCCACGAGCACGGGCTGGAAGCGCCGCTCGAGGGCGGGGTCCTTCTCGATGTGTTTGCGGTACTCGCCGATGGTCGTGGCGCCGATCGCGCGGAGCTCGCCCCGGGCCAGCGCGGGCTTGAGCATGTTGCCCGCGTCCATGGCGCCCTCCGCCGCGCCCGCGCCGATGAGCGTGTGCAGCTCGTCGATGAAGAGGATGACCTTCCCGTCGGACTCCTCGACCTCCTTGAGAACCGACTTCAGGCGCTCCTCGAAGTCGCCGCGGAACTTCGCGCCGGCGAGCATCGCGCCGAGGTCGAGCGAGACGACACGCTTGCCCTTGAGCGTCTCGGGGACGTCGCCCGCGACGATGCGGCGGGCGAGCCCCTCCACGATTGCGGTCTTGCCGACGCCCGGGTCTCCGATGAGGACGGGGTTGTTCTTCGTGCGCCGCGTCAGAACCTGCATGACGCGGCGAATCTCCTCGTCGCGACCGATGACGGGGTCGAGCTTGCCCTTCTTCGCGAGGTCCGTGAGGTCCTTCGCGTAGCGCTTCAGCGCCTGGTACTTGTCCTCGGCGTCGGGGTCCGCCACGCGGCTCGAACCGCGCACGTCCTTGAGGGCGGCGAGGAGAGACGCTTCGGAAAGGCCGCGGGCGAGGAGGGCCTTCGCGGCCTTCGATTTTCCGTCGCGCAGCAGCGCAAGGAAGAGATGTTCGCTCGCGACGTAGTCGTCCTTGAATTCGCCGGCGATCTTCTCGGCGAGGTCGATGAGCTTCACGAGCGCGGGGGAAAAGCGCGGCTCGGCCCCTTCGCCCTGGACGGTGGGGAGCTTCGCGAGCTCTTTCTCGACGTCCTTGAGCGCGAGGCCCGGCGCGATTCCGACGCGCTCCAGGAGCGCGGGGACCACGCCATCTTCCTGAGCCAGGAGCGCCGCGGCGAGGTGTTCGGGGGTGACCTCGGGGTGCCCTTCCGCGCGGGCTGCCTGAGCCGTCTTCTGGAGGGCGTCCTGGGCCTTGTGGGTGAAGCGGTCGAGGTTCATCGAGAAGAGGATATTAATCCTGCCTCCGTAAGGCCCTTCCGACGGAGGAGGCATGAGTCGCAACTGCCACAGGGTTTCCCGCGCCTGCCCGGGTCGTAGCAAGAGATCGTCAGGCCCGGGTCGAGGTCGAGGGCAAGGGCGAGCCGCACGATGTCGGCTTTCGTCATGGCGAGGAGGGGCGCGCGAATCCGGAAGCCTCGACCCTCGCTCCCGGCCTTCGTTCCGAGGCGCGCGACGCGTTCGAATGCGGCAAGGAACTCGGGGCGGCAGTCGGGGTAGCCGGAGTAGTCGAGCGCATTCGCCCCGATGACGATCTCGGTGGCGCCGCTCGTCTCGGCAAGGGCCAGCGCGAACGAGAGAAAGAGGGTGTTTCGCGCGGGTACGTACGTGACGGGGATCAGCGTCTTCCCGAGTGCGCGCTTCGGAACGCGGATCGCGGGGTCCGTCAGCGCCGAGCCACCGAGCGCCCCGAACGCCGGAATCGGAATCACGCGATGAGACGCGGTGCGGTACTTCCGTGCGAGGACCCGGGCGGCCGAGAGCTCGACGCGATGCCGCTGGCCGTAGTCGAAAGACAGTGCGTGGACGGTCCAGCGCCAGCGCGTCACGAGCGCGAGACACGTCGCGGAATCGAGTCCGCCGGAGAGGAGGACGACCGCGGTCCGCTGGCCCCGCGCTGGTGGGTTCGGAATCGATAGGGGTTTAGGAAGAGAAGAGGAAGATTTTCTTAAAAGGGGAATATGGCGGCTCATTTTCCCGGAACGTCCCCCCAAAGAAGTTTATGGATTTGCAAGTTCAGCCTCAGTCTTCTCTTCGAATCGCGTACCCATTCCGCAACCGGTGCGGCGATTGGGGATTCTCGTCCCTCGAAGACGGGAGAGATCAGGACGACGTGTCCCTCGTCGAGCGCGTGTTTTTCGACGAATGCCTCAGCCCATTCGAAGTCCTGCCGGTCGGCGACGACGAACTTGATCTCGTCGCGCGAACCGAGAAACTTCAGGTTCTCGAGGTCGTTGCGGGATTCCATCCCGGAGCCCGGACATTTGATGTCCACGATCTTGATCACGCGTGGGTCCACGCGGTCGAGCGGGACGTGGCCGCCGGTCTCGACGAGCACGGCGTAACCGCTGTCGCAGAGCGCCGCGGCGAGCGGATAGAAGCCTTCCTGCTCGAGCGGTTCGCCTCCGGTCAGCTCGACGAGTGGCGCTCCGAGACGCGCGACCTCGGCGAGGACGTCCTCGAGCGTCCGCGTGCTCCCGCCGGAAAACGCATAGGCGCTGTCGCACCAGACGCACCGGAGCGCGCATCCCGTCAGGCGCACGAACGTGCACGGCAGCCCCGCGAACGAGGATTCTCCCTGGAGGCTGCGGAAGATCTCGGTGACGACGAGTACCGGAGCGGAGGAGGCGGCGGCCATGGCGCCGACGATAGCGCGGCGGCTGCGCGGGGCGCGGCCATAATCGCCACGTGAGGCTGAGGCTCGAGGTTGCGTATCTGGGGACGTTCTTCGAAGGGTGGCAGCTGCAAGCGCCTCACGAAGGCGGCGCCCGGCCGCGCACGGTCCAGGGAGTATTGGAAGATGCTTTGAAAGGAATATTTCAGACGGAGATTCGAGCCCACGGATCGGGGCGGACGGATTCCGGCGTCCACGCGGACGGGCAGGTCGCCCACTTCGACGTGCCCGAGGGCGCGCCTTTCTTACCTTCTAAGAAAATCCCCGGTGCTCTGAACTCCAAATTGCCATGGGACGTTCGGGTCCTCTCCGCGTCCGAAGCAAAATCCGATTTTCACGCCCGCCACTCGGCGACCGGAAAGATCTACGTCTACCGCCTGCGCCGCGGCAACACCCTCCATCCGCATCGCGGACTCGTCGAGGCGCTGGCTTCAGAGCCGCTCGACGTAGGCGCCATGCGGGCGGCGGCAGGCCTTCTCGTCGGGACCCGGGACTTCGCGCCTTTCTCGATCACGGGGTCCGATCCGGCAACCACCGTGAGAACCCTCGCGCGGCTGGACGTGGAGGAGCGCGGCACGCTTCTCGTGATCAGCGCGGCGGGAGACGGCTTCCTGCGCGGCATGGTGCGCCGGCTCGTCGGGACGCTCCGCGACGCCGGGCGGGGGCGGATCCGGCCCGAAGAAGCGCTCCGGAAGCCCGGTCCCACCGCGGAGGCCCGCGGGCTCACGCTGGAGAGGGTCCTGTATCCCCCGGAGTCCCTTCCGGAGGAGCCCGCGGCCTGCGAGGGCGCGACCGTTTCATCGGGATAGAATCGGAAGTTGGGGGCGTGTTTCGCCCCGAATACGAGAAATGATCAACAAGGATTCCATTGCCGCGCCCGGCGCCCCCGACCGGCCGCTCCTCGACGGCCTCGACCTGGGCCGCCTGCCGAAGCACGTGGCCGTCATCATGGACGGCAACGGACGGTGGGCGCGTCAGCGGCGCCTGCCGCGCGTCGAGGGCCATCGCGCCGGGATCGCCTCGGTGCGGGCTACGGTCGAGACGGCGGCGCGCCTCGAGCTCACGGCGCTCACGCTCTACGCGTTCTCGACGGAGAACTGGAAGCGCCCGCACCTCGAGGTCGCGACGCTCATGGCGCTCCTCAAGGAATATCTCCGGCGCGAGCTGAAGACGCTGCTCGACAACGACATCGTTTTCCGCGTTGTCGGCCGGATGGACGGGCTCGACAGCTCGGTCCAGCGCGAGCTCGAGCACGCGATCGCCGCCACGGCGCGCGGCAAGGGCATGATTTTCAACATCGCCCTCAACTACTCGGGCCGGGCCGAGCTGGCCGATGCAATGCGGGCCCTCGCGCGAAAAGTGCAGGCCGGCACGCTGTGCCCCGAGGACATCGACGAGGCCGCGATCGAATCGCAGCTCTACACGGCCGGACTGCCCGATCCCGACCTCCTCATCCGCACGAGCGGCGAAATGCGCATCTCGAACTACCTCCTGTGGCAGATCGCCTACGCCGAGATCTACGTGACGCCCGTGCTCTGGCCCGACTTCCGCGCGGGACACTTTCTCGAAGCGATCGCGGAGTTCCAGAAGCGCGAGCGCCGTTACGGCGGCGTCTCGGAATCGGAAGGAAGGCGGGACGAGGTCGCGGCGCCGGCGGCGCATCCGGCGGCCGCGTCACGATGAGGTTTCAGAGGGAGATCACGGCTGCGGTCCTCATCCCCGCGGTCCTCGCGGTTCTCGTGGCAGCGCCGCCCTGGGCCTGGACGCTTCTCGTCGCCCTCGCGGCGACCGTGGCGCTCCTGGAGTTCTACCGGCTCATCGAGGCGACGGGATGGATCGTCCCGAAACCGGCCGGCGTAGGCCTTTTCATCGCCTTCGTGGCGGCGGCCCACCTCGCCTCCCTTCTCGCGCTCGTCGTCCTCACGGGCGTCACGCTCCTCCTGCTGCCGACGCTCGTGATGTTCGCGTCGCCCCGGGAAGCCGTGCTCCTCGGCTCGTCGGCCTCGTCGGTTTTCGCGACGCTCTACGTGTCTTTGGGCGCCGGCGCCATGGTGGGACTTCGCGCGATCGGCTGGCGGCCCGTCGTGTTCCTGCTCGCGATCGTGTGGGCCGGCGACTCCGCCGCCTATTACGTCGGGCGCCGGTGGGGGAAGCGGAAGCTCGCTCCGGTCGTGAGCCCGAAGAAGACGTGGGAGGGCTTCTGGGGCCAGATGGGGGCCGGCCTCGCCTTCGGGGCAGCCGCGGCGCTGGTTCTCTTTCCATCCGCTTCAAGCGCGCCACGGACCCTTCTCCTCGGCGCGGCGCTCGGCCTCATCGTCTCCGTCGTGGCGGTCGTCGGGGATCTCCTCGAATCCACGTTCAAGAGGAGCTGCGCGGTGAAGGACTCGGGTGGTCTCCTGCCGGGCCACGGCGGCCTCCTCGACCGGCTCGACTCTCTGCTCTACGCCTCTCCCGTCCTTCTCGGTGCGCTCGCGTGCGTGCCGGGAGGGCTGCCGCAGTGAAGGAAGCGGGTCCGTTGAAGCGCATCGCCCTTCTCGGCGCAACCGGCTCCATCGGAGACTCGGCTCTGTCCGTCGTCTCGCATTTCCCGGAGCGCTTCGCGATCGTCTCGATGTCGGCCGGGTCGAACCTCGAGAAGCTCCTGCCCGCGATCGCCGCGCACCGCCCGAAGGTCGTGTCGGTGACGACGCGCGAAGACGCGGCGCGGGTCCGGCGGGAATTCCCCGGCGTCTCGGTCGGCTTCGGCGCCCAGGGGCTCGTGGACGTGGCGACGCTTCCCGAGGCCGACGTCGTCCTCGGCGGCATCGTGGGGTCGGTCGGCCTCGCGCCCGCTTACGAGGCCGTGAAGCTCGGCAAGACCCTGGCCCTCGCGAACAAGGAGACGCTCGTCGTGGCCGGCGAGCCTCTCATGGCGGCGGCGCGCGCCTCCGGAGCCGCGGTCCTGCCCGTGGACTCGGAGCACTGCGCGCTCCACCAGGCTTTGCGCGCGGGAACGCACGCGGAAGTGAAACGCCTCGTCCTGACGGCCTCGGGCGGGCCATTCCGCACCCGCGACTTCGCCACGTTTCCGGCGATCACCGTGGACGACGCCCTCCGGCACCCGACGTGGAAGATGGGGCCGAAGATCACGATCGACTCGGCCACGATGATGAACAAGGGGCTCGAGGTCATCGAGGCGCGCTGGCTCTTCGACGTCCCCGGCCCGCAGATCGACGTCGTTCTCCACCCGCAGTCGATCGTCCACTCGATGGTCGAATTCGTGGACGGTTCGGTTCTCGCGCAGATGTCGCCGAACGACATGCGCTTCCCGATCCTCTACGCGCTCACGTATCCCGATCGTATTCCGACGCCGCTCCCGGGGCTGAACCTCACGTCTCTCGGCAACCTCGAGTTCTTCCCCATGGAGCCGACCCGCTATCCGGCGGTCGGTCTCGTATACGCCGCTCTCGAGACGGGCGGCTCGGCCCCGGCGGTGCTCAATGCCGCGAACGAGATCGCCGTCCAGGCGTTTCTCGATGGCCGCATCCCGTATCCCGCGATCGTCGAAATGGTCGCGCGGGTCCTCGGCAGGCACCGCGTCGTCGGCGTCACGTCCGTCGCGGACGCGCTCGAAGCCGACGCGTGGGCGCGGCGCGAGGCCGCCGCCATACTCCCCCTCCTCGAAACCAGCCCGCGGGCGGCAACCGCCCCCGCCTTTCCGGCGTAACACCCCCCGAGGCCCCATGACCATTCCGACCAACATCCTCGCCCTGATCTTCGTTCTCTCGTTCCTCATCGTATTTCACGAGGGGGGGCATTTCCTCGTCGCGAAACTCTTCAAGTTCCCGGTCGAGATCTTCTCGCTGGGATTCGGGAAGCGCCTCTTCGGCTGGAAGAAGAACGAGACCGACTATCGGGTTTCGCTGATTCCGCTCGGAGGCTACGTGAAGGTCGTCGGTCTCGGGCCGGACGAGAGCGACGTCGTCGCGGGCACGGCCGAAACTTCGGTGACGCAGCCCGGGACGCGCCTCCAGCGCCTCCTCATCCTGTTCGCGGGGCCGGGCGTGAATCTCGTCCTGGCGTTCCTCCTCACGGCCCTCGCCTTCCTGATCGGCGTCGAGGTCGCGAAGTACAAGGGCGAGGCTCCCGTCGTAAAGGTCGTCGACCGCGAGAGCCCGGCCGAGAGGGCGGGGATCCAGGCGGGGGACCGCATCGCGACGATCTCGGGCAAGCCCGTGAAGACGTGGGAAGAGGTGGAGCTCGAGACCGGCCTCGCCCCGCGCGAGGAGCTCACGGTCGGCATCGAGCGCGACGGAAAGCCGGTGACGCTGAAGCTGACTCCCGAGCCGCGCACCAAGTACGACATCGGCTACACGGGACTGAACCCATACATCCCGGCCGTCGTCGCCCGGGTCGTGCCGGGTTATCCCGGCGCGAAGGCCGGTCTCCAGGTGGGCGACCGGATCGTCTCGGTCGGCGGCAAGCCCGTCATTCTCTATTTCGAGGTCGTGCGCTTCATCCGCGAGGCCGCCTCCGCGTTCGACAAGGACGGAGCGAAGCCCATCGAGATGGTCGTGTCGCGCCATGGCGCGACGATGACCCTGAACGTCGTGCCGGTGAAGGAAGGCGAGAACTGGCGCATCGGTTTCGCGCCCAAGGAGGAGACGGTCCTCCGCCGTTTCTCGCTCCCCGAGGCCTTCGCGGCGTCGTGGCGCGAGAACGTCCGGCAGGTGCAGGTGACGGGGCAGATCGTCGGCCGCCTGTTCCGCGGCAGCGGCTCGATCCGTCAGTTCTCGGGCCCGATCGACATCGCGAAGTTCTCGGGCGAGGCGGCGCGCTCGGGGCCGTCGGCGCTCATCCTTCTCATGGGCATCCTCTCCCTTCAGCTCGGAATCCTGAACCTCCTTCCGATCCCGCTCCTCGACGGCGGGCAGATATTCGTCACGCTGCTCGAGGCCGTGGTCCGTCGGGACTTCTCGATCCGGGTGAAGGAGCGGCTCCTGCAGGCGGGCTTCGTGTTCCTCGTCCTCGTCATGGTCACGGTCCTGTACTTCGACGTCCTCAAGAACGTCAACTTCTGATGTCGTCGGAACCGGCTCGCGCGCGGCACCGGACCGTCGGCGTGCGGGTCGGAAAAGTCCTCGTCGGCGGGGGAGCCCCCGTCGTCGTGCAGTCCATGTCGAATACGGACACGGCCGACGTCGAAAGCACCGTCAGGCAGTCGCTCGAGCTCGCGGCGGCGGGCTCCGAGCTTCTCCGCGTCACGGTGAACGTGGACGAAGCCGCGGCGGCGGTCCCCGAGATCAAGAAGCGCCTCCTGGCCGCCGGTTGCGACGCGCCGCTCATCGGCGACTTCCACTACAACGGGCACATCCTCCTCACGAAGTTCCCCGAAATGGCGAAGGCCCTCGACAAGTACCGGATCAATCCCGGGAACGTCGGGACGGGAAAGCGGCGGGACGAGCAGTTCGGGGCGATCTGCGCCATCGCGCGCGATCTGGGCCGGCCCGTCAGGATCGGCGTGAACGGCGGCTCCCTGAACCAGGAGCTCGTCATGCAGAAGATGCAGGAGAACACGGACCGCGATCTCGGCCGCTCGTCGGAAGACATCGTGAACGCGTGCATGGTGCTCTCGGCGATTCAGTCGACCGAGCTCGCGCTCGAGACCGGCATGCGGAAGGACCAGATCATCATCT
>JARXKK010000097.1:10800-12349 GCA_030278895.1 Acidobacteriota bacterium | reverse complement strand
ATTCCGTCATGCCGCAGACCCGCGAGCACCTCGACATCCTGAAGCTCCTCGGGGTTTCGGCCGGTGTGATCGCGCGCACGAAGAGCGACCTCACGGACGCGGAGACGGGCGCCCTCGTGGAAGACGAGATCCGCGCGCTCGTGAAGGGCTCGTTCCTCGCGAACGCATCCATCGTCGCCGTTTCGGCCGTCACCGGCGCCGGCCTCGACGCGCTCAAGGCGGCCCTCACGCGGGCAGCCCGCGGTCTCGTGCGCCAGGACCGCACGAAGCGCGTGCCGCGCCTGTTCATCGACCGCGCGTTCACGATGAAGGGCTTCGGGCCCGTTGTCACGGGGACGCTCGACGGCGGCCGTATCGCGGCCGAGGACACGCTCACTCTCTTTCCCGACATGCAGGACGTTCGGGTGCGGCGCATCGAGGTCCATGGCGACGAGCGCAAGGAGGCCTGGGCCGGGGAACGGACGAGCCTGAACCTCGCCGGCGTCGAGCGCTTGACGCTGCGGCGGGGCCAGGCGCTCGCGGCTCGCGGCGGCCTCGAGCCGTCCTCCGTGCTGACGGCGGAAATCGCCTGGCTGCCTACCCTCCGAAGCCCCCTCGCCGACGGCGCGCGCCTGCGCGTCCATCTCGGGACCGCGGACGTCGCCGGGCGCGTTCACGCGCTCTCGAACGGGTTCGCCCAGGTCACGCTCGAATCGCCCCTGCCCGCGCGTCCGGGAGACCGCTTCGTTCTCAGGCGGCCTTCACCCGTCGAGACGGTCGGAGGAGGGCGCGTGCTCGACGCCGGACGCCCGCGACTCAGGCGCCGGAGCGGGGGGGACGCGGGCCACCTCGTCCACGTCCTCTCCGTCCTTTCCGGCGGCGACGAACGGGACCTCGCGGATCTCTTCCTCCTCGAAGCCGGCCCCCGGGGTCTCACCGCGGCGCATCTCGGGCCGCGCCTCGGCGTGCCGGCTCCGGCCGCCGCGGTTCTTCTCGACGCGCTCGCAGCTTCCGGCAAGGCCCTCCGCATCGCGCCCGCCCTCTATGCGCACGCCGGCACGGCGTCTTCTCTCGGCGATCGCGCGGCCGCCGCCTTCGCCGAGCGCCGGAAGAGCGGCGGCGTTTCGGTCTCGTTCGCGAAGAGCGAGTTTGCCGAACGGCTTGCGAAGGCGCTTTCGCCCGCTGCCGTGGACGGGTGGATCGCCGTTCTTCTCGCCGGAAAGAAGATCGCGCTCGACGGCGACCGCGTCGTCCCGCCCGGCGCGAAGGCCGCGGATCTTGCCGGCGACTCGGCGTCCTTCGCGGCAAAGATAGCGGACGGGTTTCGCGTCGCCCTCTTCGAGCCGCCTCACCCTCACGAGCTCGCGCGCGTCCTGGGGACGAAACCGGCCGTCGTCGAAGGCCTTGTTTCGCACCTCGTGAAGTCGGGGACGCTCGTGCGGCTCTCGCCCGACCTCGTCGTCCACAAGGACGTTGCTCTCGCCGCGGAGAAGAAGCTCGAAGCCGTGAGGGGGCAGACGCTAAGCGTCGCGGGTTTCCGGGATTTGCTCGGCCTCACGCGCAAGACGCT
>JARXKK010000097.1:0-10700 GCA_030278895.1 Acidobacteriota bacterium | reverse complement strand
AGACGCTAAGCGTCGCGGGTTTCCGGGATTTGCTCGGCCTCACGCGCAAGACGCTCATTCCGCTGCTCGAGTATTTCGACGCGAAGAAACTCACGCGGCGCCTCGGCGACGTGCGCAGGGTCGAATAAGCGAATGGCAGAACGTGGAGGGGTAATAGGGGAACCCGGTTGCGGGTTCCCCTACTTGGGAACGCTGCGGAGGTTCTTCTTGACCACGCGCTCGCTCTTCTTCTTGGCCGAGTCGAGCGTGTAGTCGAGTGTGGCGTCGAGCGTCATCCAGCACGAGACCGGGCGGCCGCCCGCCATGGCCGGCGTGAAGCGCCACTTCGCCGCGTATTGCTTCAGCCAGAGACCGAGGAGCGGTTCCGTCTCGCCCGTCGGAAGAAAACGGCCGACCGTGCCCTGTTCGGAAACCTCGAGGAGCGCGGTCACATGGGCCCGCGTCCGCGCGGCGTCGAGGCTCCACGGAGTCTTCTCGGGCACGGGGAGGACGTCGACGTCCTCGATCGAGACCGCTGACGCGTCCTTCGGGTCGATCTCGCGCCCATAGCGGGCCATCCACGCGTCACCGGTCGCGTCGGGAACCACGGCGACGAGCGGGTCGTCCTTGCGCACCGGCTCGAGCGTGAAGGCCGTGAAGACCGCCTTCTCGAGCGAGACCGCGAGCTCGATGCTGTACGTCATCCACGTGGCGACCGGCTGGCCGCCCTTCTTCGCGGGCGTGAACCGCCAGCGGGGCACGAGAGCCGGAAGGGGCGTCGCGAGCGCCTTGAGCGGCGACTCGACGACAAAAGCCTCGGCCACCTTCCCGGTCTCGAGGAGGCGCGCCGTGAAGACGAGCGGCTGTCGCGTCACGAGATCGAGCGGGTTCGCGCGCTCGGCGAGTTTCGGCGCGTCGTCGAGCGGGCGGGTGAGCGGGTGGATGAACGCGACCTCGGCGGGAGTGAGCCGCGCGACGTCGGGCAGCGCCTCGACGGGCCGGGGGGCCTGCGTCTGGGCCAGCGCACTTCCCGCCGGGCCCGTGAGAGTCGCGCTGGTGAGCGCCGCGGCGACGACGAAAAGGGCGAGGCGCATCTGGAGGATTCTAACGGGAGCCGCGGCGGGTTGGATCCGGCGGCTTCCTTTCACTTCGCCTGCGCCCAGTTCCGGCCATGGCCGACCTCCACGGTGAGCGGGACCGAGAGCGTCGCCGCGCCCTCCATCGTCGCCTTCGCGAGAGACGCCGTCTTTCCCGCGAGGGCCTCCGGACACTCGAGAACGAGCTCGTCGTGCACCTGCAGGAGCAGACGCGCCTCGGGGATCTCGCGGACGAGAGCCGCGTCGAGACGGAGCATCGCGATCTTGATGAGATCGGCGGCGGCGCCCTGGAACGGGGCGTTCATCGCCATCCGCTCGGCGTTCGCGCGCACGTTGTGATTCCGGTCGTGGAGGCCGGGGATGGGCCGCACGCGCCCGAAGATCGTCTCGGTGCCGCCGGCCCTACGCGCCTTCTCGAGAATGGAGTCGAGACACGCGCGGATCCTCGGGAACCTCTCGAAATACGCGGCGATGAACTCCTTGGCCTCGGCGCGCGGGACGCCGAGCTGCGTCGCGAGCGCGAACGGACCCATGCCGTACAGCACGCCGAAGTTGATCGTCTTGGCTCCCCGGCGCTGATCCGGGGTAACGGCCTCGGGAGCCAGGCCGAATATCTTCGCCGCGGTCGCCCGGTGTATGTCCTCCCCGCGCCGGAACGTTTCGAGAAGCGCCTCGTCCCCCGACAGGTGAGCGAGAAGACGAAGCTCGATCTGGGAGTAGTCGGCGGCCACGAGGACCCGGCCGGGCGGCGCGACGAAGGCCCGGCGGATCGCGCGGCCGGCTTCCGTGCGGACGGGGATGTTCTGGAGGTTCGGCGCGTTCGAGGAGAGGCGCCCCGTGGCCGCGACCGCCTGGTCGTAGCGCGTGTGGATGCGCCCGTCGGCCGCGATGGCCAAAGGGAGCGCGTCCACGTACGTGCCCTTCAGCTTCGAGATCTCGCGCCACTCGAGGACGAGCCCCGGCACGGGACCCGTCGAGAGCGCGGCCAGCTCCTCGAGCACGTCGGAGTCCGTCGCCCAGGATTTCGTCTTCGCGGTCTTCTTCACGGCGGGATACGCCAGCTTCTCGAACAGGATCCGCCCGAGCTGTGCGGGCGACCCGATGTTGAAGGGCTCTCCGGCCGCTTCGTGGATCCGCACTTCGAGCGCGGCGAGCCGCCCGTCGAATTCCTTCGACATCTCGGCGAGGACGCCGCGATCGACCGCGACACCCGCGATTTCCATGCGCGCGAGGACGGGGACGAGCGGCAGCTCGATGTCGTCGAGGACGCGCCTCAGGGCCGAGCCCTCGGCGAGGCGCGGCGCGAGCGTGTCGAGGAGCTCGAGGGGAAGGCGGGCCCGGGGAGAGAGCCACTTCCGTCCGGCCTCCGATGCGAGGAGGTCGAGCGTGACGGGCGCTCCGCCGGCGAGATCCTTCAAGGGCGGCACCGATTCCGGCGGGAGGTTCAGGATGCCCCGCGCGTCGCCCGCGAGATCGTGCGCGTGGAGACCCGGCGAGACGACGTAACTTGCGAGCATCGAATCCACGAAGCGCGCGGGAGGAGCGATTCCAAGCGCGTCCGCCGCCAGGAAGAGCCGCTTCGCGTCGTGGGCCACGAGGGGCACGTCCTTGAAGAGGGCCGCGAGCGCTCGCGTTCCCGGATCGTCGGGAGAGAAACCAAGGGCGAAGGCCACCGTGCCACCACCCGGGATCGCCACGACCGCCGCGAGCGGCGGCGCCGGCCAGGGGGCCCCGGGAGCGCACTCCACGTGGACGGCCGCGCCGCCCGCCTTCCGCGCGGCCGCGTCGAGCGCCGCGAGGCCCGAGGCCGACGATTCCCACCGCGCCGTGTCGGAGGCGCCCGCCGGCACGGCCTCCTCGTCGAAGAGAGAAAGCGTGGACGGGGCCGGTGAGCCCGATGGCGCCGGCATCGCCTTCGAGGGCTCGCCCGGTCGCGACCCCATGAGCTCCTTCCGGAGCTTCGCGAACCCCATCTCCTCGTAAAACGCCGCGAGCGGGGCCGCGGCTTCGTCCGTGAGCGGACGGATGCGGAAGTGCTCGAGCAGATTTCCCGGCGCCGCGGGCAGCGGCCGGTCGCAGCGCACCGTCGCGAGCGTCCGGGAACGGAGCGCGTCCTCGTGCCCGTTCGCGAGCGTCTCCTTGCGTTTGCCCTTCACCTCGTCGAGCCGCGCGTAGACGTCGTCCAGAGACCCGAACGTCGTGATGAGCTCCTTCGCCGTCTTCTCCCCGATTCCCCGGATGCCCGGTATGTTGTCCGACGAGTCGCCCATGAGCGCGAGGACGTCGATGACCTGCGACGGTTTGACACCGAAGAACTCGAGGACGCCCTTCTCGTCGAGGAGACGCTCCTGCACGGGGTGCCAGACGGCGACGTCCGGGTCCTTCACGAGCTGGAAGAGATCCTTGTCGGCCGAGCAGATCTCGGCGCGGAAGCCCGCCGCGGACGCGAGGACCGCAATCGAGCCGATGAGGTCGTCCGCCTCGTAGCCCGCTTCCTCGACCACGGCGAGGCCGAGAAGCCGGCAGACCCTCTTGGCGTCCTCGATCTGCGGCACGAGATCGTCCGGCATCGCCTGCCGCTGGGCCTTGTAGCTGGCATCCAGCTCTTCGCGGAACGTCTTCTCGTACCGGTCGAAGCACACGGCGACGGCCTCGGGCTTGCGCGTCTCGCGATACTTCCGCCACATGTTCAAAAAGCCGTAGACGGCGTTCGTCGGCCGGCCGCCGGGGCCCGTGAGCCCGCGGATCGCGTAAAACGCGCGATAGAGATAGTTCGACGCGTCGAGAAGCGCGAGCGTCGGAAGCGTGGTTGCCTCGGGAGTCGGCATCGGCCGCGAGTCTATCCGCGCCGGCGGAGCTTCAGTCGTAGATGATCGAGCCGGGATCGAAGCGGTCGCCGGTGTCAGGGCCGCTCCACGTCCCGTGGTTCAGGTCGTAGTGCCATCCGAACGACGTGTACGGAAACCGAAAATAGGTGGCTATTCCGAGGAGCACCTTTCCCCACAATGGTTTCTCGGAGACGCCGGCCGCGACGAGAATCTCGCGCAGGTTGAGGCCGAGCTCGAGTCCGACGTTGCGCTCGCGCAGGGGCGCGGCCGAATAGCGGTAGCCCTTCGTGCCGTACGTGACGGACAGAAGAAAGAATCGCGCCGGCCCCGGCCTGACGCCGAGGCGTGGGAGGAAACCCTCGAGCTTGAGGTCCGCCGCGTAGATCTCCTTGGAGTAATCGTCCCCGTAGCCGCCGTACCGGCAGCACGCGTCGGGGACGAGGGTCTTCACGTAGCCAAAGCGCAGGCCTACGGTGTCCCGGAGTCTCCACGCGTCGATACCCGTCGCGAGGAGGGAGCCGATCGTGTTCGCCGCGATGTCCTCCCACGCGAAGCCGTACTTCGAGTAGCCGTCGCCGACCTCGACGAGGGCCCCCGTCAGCGCCACGACGCCGAGGGCGAGGGCGCGGGATTCGACCGGCGTCTTTCCGACACCGCGGTACGCGCTCTGAAGCATCTGGGTTCCAAAATAGCCCGCGAAAATGTGCGAGGCCTTGTCGGCGCCGCCCGCGTACGTATCACCCTGGAACCAGCGCTCGTTCGCGAACGCGAACGTCGATCGGCCGTCCACCCGCCACCACGTGAAGTACCCGAGAACGGGCACTCCGACGAGGACGCCCGCCGTTATCGCCGTCGTCTCAGAATCCCAGAGACGCGGCGGCTTCGGCGGTGGCGAAGGTGACGAAAGTGGCGCAAGTGGCGACGCAGGCTCCGTCTCATCGACCGGGCACGCGGACGCACCGGTGTGAAACAAGAGGGCCGCGAGGAGAAGGGCGGCGCCGGCCGCCCCTCGGACCCGCACGCTCACGCGGCGAGGCCGCGGGCTCGGGCCAGCGCGCGCGTCTTTTCGAATGCCGCGCCGGCCTTCTTCTCGAGATCGGCGGCGTCCTCGAGGAAGCCGCGCGAAAGCTCCGGGTCCGTAACGCCCGGGAGGTTGATCCGCACGTTCGCGAGCGCGCCGAGCGCGGCACCGTGGAGAAGCAGGGCGGCGACCCACGCGTCGGACGCCGCGTTCGGGTTGCCCTTCTCGAACACGAGAGGCGCGGCCTTGAGACTCTCGTGCGCGAAGAAGGCCGTCTGCATCGGGACCGTGGTGGCCAGGACGTTCGCCGCGTCGATCGCACGTTGACGCTCCGCTTTATCCGTATCGGTCTCCTTCGGGAGCCGGCGAGCGGCCACGACGGCGTCGTAAGCCTTCGTGTCTTCGTCCACGAGCTCCAGAAGCTTCCGCCGCGCTTCGCGCAGCCGATCGGAAAGCGGTTCGAGGTCTCCCCACACCGCGCGGTACTTCTCCTTGCCGAGCGTCAGGCCGACGACCATCTCGAGAAGCGAAGCGCCGAACGCGCCCGCGGCCGCCGAAGCGGAGCCGCCACCGGGAGCGGGTGCATCGGACGCGAGGGACCCGGCAAAATCCGCGATCGAAAGAGCGTTCAGCGTCATGACGCGCCCAAGCGTAGCAGCTTGCCGTGGAGCACCACGGGCTCTCCCCCGACGAGCACGCCCGAGACGAGGCTGACACCCCAGTGGTAGACGAGATGCTCGAGCGAGGGCGCGTCGAGGAGAACGACGTCGGCGCGTTTTCCCGGTTCGAGCGTGCCGCGGCGGACGCTCTCACCGAGCGAGGCCGCCCCGTTCAGCGTCATCGCCGTCAGCGTTTCTTCCACGGTGAGGCCCATTCCCACGGAGGCGAGGAAGGCGACCGCCGGGAGCGACTCCGTGTACGACGACCCGGGGTTGCAGTCCGTCCCGAGGGCGACGGGGACGCCGGCTTCGATCATCTTGCGCGCGGGCGCGTAGCGGTTCATCCGGAGGAACACCGACGTGCCGGGCAGCAGCGTCGCGACGACGCCGGCCCTCGCCATGTCTTCGATTCCCGTATCCGTCGCATGGAGAAGATGGTCGGCGGAGGCGGCGCCCATCCGCGCCGCCAGCGACGCGCCGCCGAGCGGCGTCAGCTCGTCGGCGTGGACGCGCGGGACGAGGCCGAGGGACTTCCCCGCCTCGAGGATCGCGGCCGATTCCCCGAGCGAGAAGACGCCCTCCTCGCAGAAGACGTCCACGAACCGGGCGCCGAGCCCCGCGAGCGCGGGGAGAATCTCGTTGCGGCACTCGTCGACGTAGCGCCTGCGGAGCGCGTCCGAGCCGCGCCGTTCGGGGGGCAGCTCGTGCGCCGGCAGCGCCGTCGGCGCGACGCCGACCGGATGCCCCTTGGCGCCCGCGAGGAGCGCGCGCAATTGCTTGCATTCGTTCGGGAGGTCGAGCCCGTAGCCGGTCTTGGCCTCGCAGAACGTCGTCCCGTGCGTGAGCATACGGTCGAGGCGCGCACGCACGTTCCCGGCGAGCGTCTCCTCGGTGGCCGCGCGGGTCGCGGCGACGGTCGCGACGATCCCGCCTCCCGACGCCGCGATCGACGCGTAGGTTTCCCCCTTCAGACGCCGGTTGAACTCGTCCTCCCGGAAGCCGTCCCACGGGAGGTGCGTGTGCGCGTCGACGAACCCGGGAACGGCCGTCTCGCCCCTGCCGTCGAGAACGGTTTCCTCGCGCCCCGGAGCCTCGCCGTAGGCCTTCACGAAGTCGGCATCCGGCCCCGCGAAGACGATCAACCCGTCCTCCGCGAGGAGCGCGGCGTCCCGGACCCGGCGGAGAACGCCCTGGGCGGCGCCGGCGCGGGCCGAAGATCCCTCCGGCGTCGCCAGCTCGGCGAGATGCCGGATGGACAGCCGGTTCAGGCCGTCTCTCCCTCGCGCTTCTTCGGCCGGTGGATCGAGAGGGAGCTATCCATCTCGTCCTCCTCCTTGTCGAAGTTGAGGACCTGCTGGAAGAGGTCGATCGTGCTCTGGAGCTTCAGCTGGAAATTGCGCCTCTCCATCCGGAGCTCGCGGATCTTCTTCTCCGTATCGGCCATCCTCTCGAAGCCCTGCTGCACCATGCGCTCGGCCTTCGATTCGGCCTCGTTCACGATGCGGCCCGCGTCCTTCTCGCTCGTCGCGCGAAGACTGTCGGCCGAGCGCTGGGCGAGAAGAAGCGTCTCCTTGAGCGTCGCTTCCGTGTCGCGGTGGCGGGCGTTCTCTTCCCGGAGGCGCCCGTTCTCGCGCTCCAGCTCGTCGAGCTCGCGGGACATCTCTTCGAGGTCCTCGGCAAAGGCATCGAGAAAATTCGTCACTTCGGCGGGGTCGAAGCCGCGAAAGCGCTTCGGAAACTGGCGCTTGCGGATCTCGAGCGCGCTGATGGAAGGTCTCATGCCCTTGATTATGAACCCTTTGGGCTCAATTCAATGAATGCGGGAGTCGCGCCCGGTGTCGACGACCGTGAAGCGCCGGCGCCGAAACGGGTTCCGGACCCGCGGGAATCGGGGTCCGCCTCCCCGGAAGCCGCGTGTGAAGAGCCACGCGATCGGCAGGCCGCCGAGGACGAAGAGAAGGCGAAAAAGGGAGCGCGTTGCCTCGAGCTCGGAAAAGACCACGAGGACGAAGGCCAGTGCCGCAAAACCGAGCCTCGTCATCGGGAAGACTCCGAAGAAGAGAAGACTCTGCGAAGGCCCCTCGAGCATCCACGCGAAGATCAGCGCGAGAAGCGCCGGAGAGATTCCCGCGCCGCCGCCGACGAAGACGCCGAAGAAGCCGGCGAGGACCGTGGCCGTCGCGAGGAAAAGTCCGAACCGGCGGGAGCCCCAGCGCGGCTCCATCTCGCTGCCGAGGCTCCAGAAGAGCAGCAGCCCGAAGAGCACGCTTCCGATCGAGGCGTTCACAAACGCATACGTGAGGAGCCTCCAGAGCTGCCCCGCGAGGACGGCTCCCGGCGCGAGAACGAGCCAGACCGCCACGCCCGGTGCCGCGAGTGTCAGGAGGTAGCCGGCAGCGACGAGGACGAGCACCCCGCGCGTCACGGGCGGGATGCGGCGCCAGCCCGGGGGCATCGCGAAGCGCGCGTAGGTGCGGCTCATTCTTTTCTTCTCTCTCCGAATATCGCGCTGCCGACGCGTACGACTGTCGCGCCCTCTTCGACGGCGGCCTCGAAGTCGTCGCTCATGCCCATCGAGAGCTCCGAAAGACCCAGCGATTCGCCGAGTTTCCGGAGCGTCGCGAAGTGCGGGCGCGATTCGCCCGGCGGAGGAATCGTCATGAGTCCCCTGAGGTCGAGCGCGGGCAGCTCCCGCACGCTTTCGACGAGCGCGGCGGCTTCGCCTGGCTCGACGCCCGACTTCGTGGCCTCCCCGCCGAGGCGCACCTGGACGAAAACAGCGAGGCGTTTCCCGCAGGCAACCGCGGCGCGGTCCAGGCGCCGGGCGAGGGCATCAGAGTCGACCGTCTGGATCACCGCAGCCGCCTTTGCGGCGCGGTTCACCTTGTTCGACTGGAGGGGCCCGATGAGGTGCCCCGCGGCATCGGGCGGCAGGCCCGGAAACTTCTCCTCCGCTTCCTGGACGCGGTTCTCGCCGAACGCGCGGGCTCCGGCCGCGTAGGCGAGGAGGAGGTCGGAGAGGGGATAGGTTTTCCCCACCGCGACGAGGAGGACGTTCGCAGGTGAGCGCCCGCTGCGCACCGCCGCGGCTGCGATCCGCCCGTTGACGTCGGCAAGCCGCGCGGCGATGTCTTCCGCCCGTGTCACCGCGCTGTTACCCTCTTCATCTTCGGCTGCGGGCGGCTTCGCGAGCGGAGTCGAGAGCGGAGTCAAGAGCCCCGTTCGCGAGGGCGTCGGCCTCGTGGTTTTCCTCGCGCGGCACGTGCACGACGCTGAGGCGCCGGATCCCACGCGCCTTCCGGCGGGCCTCCTCGAGGAAGCCCGCGAGATGCGCGGCCTTCATGCGGTACTCGCCGGAGAACTGCCGTAGGACGAGCTGGCTGTCGGCCCGGATCTCGACGTCCTCGGCGCCCGCTTCGAGCGCGAGGTCGAGAGCCGCGAGAAAGCCGCGCCACTCCGCGACGTTGTTCGTCGTCGACCCGAGCGTCTTGGCGTCCCGGAGGCCCTCGGGCGACCAGACGCCGTAGGACGAAGGGCCCGGGTTCCCGCGCGACGCCCCGTCGAAATAGAGAACGAGCGTTCCCGCGCGCTTCCGTCCCGCCGGACTCACGGAATCCAGTAGAGGATCCGCTTGCAGCTCTCGCAAAAGACCGTCTCCTTGGAGAGCCGGAGATCGGAGAGGAGCTGAGGGCGCAGCCGCACGTGGCAGGCCGAACAGGCGGCCGTCTGCGGCCCGACCATGTCGACCCGGGCCACGGCCACGCCGGCTCTCTTGTTCCGGATCTGCTCGAACGTTTTCAGGAGGCGCGGTTCGAGCTCGGCGCGGAGGCTCTTCACGCGCTTGTTGGCCCCGGCGATTTCGGCGTCGAGGACGGCCTGCTCGGCCCGCCACTCTTTCATCTGCTCTTCGTAGCCGGCCTCTTCGGCGGGGAACGCCTCGTCCCGAAGGTTCAGCTCCGTCGAGGAACCGGCCATCGACTCGTCGAGGGAAAGGATCTCGTCCTCGCGGGTTCTCACCTCGCGCTTCAACCCGTCGATCTCGTTGAGGAGCGCGCTGTATTCGCGGCTCGTTTTCACGGACTGCAGCTGCTGCTGGTACTTCTTCAGATGCTCGTTGAAATCCTGGATTTCGCCGTCCAGCGCCTTCTTGCGCTCCCCGGCCTGCGACAGGACCGTCCCGGCGTCATCGCGCTGCCGCCGGGCGTCGAGATACGCCGCCTCGATGTGAACGAGATGGTCCGGCGTGCGCCCGCGCCGCAGGGTCTTGGCGTCGACCTCGAGAAGGACCTCCTGAAGGAGAAAGAGCCTGTCGAGCGGACTCGTCATGGTCGCGCTCACCTTGTCGTCCCGGTTTTCATCGTGAACCCCCTGAAAAGCAAAAACGGGCGCCACGCGGCACCCGTCTGGACGGACCCCCGGCGCTCGAATGCGCCCGAGGGATCGGAAGTGTTTCTGCGCGCCCGGATGTCGAATCTCCCTCTTTCATTCCACCATCGAAACCGTCCGGTGGGTCCGCCTGGATTTGAACCAGGGACCCGCCGGTTATGAGCCGGTGGCTCTGACCGCTGAGCTACGGACCCTTACGGCCGAAGAGGGAATATAACACCTTACTGCCCGACGTCCACGAAGGGCCTGAGTTTCTTGGCCCGGCTGGGGTGCCGGAGCTTCCGGAGCGCCTTGCTTTCGATCTGCCGGATGCGCTCGCGGGTCACGTTGAAGCTCTTCCCCACTTCCTCGAGCGTGTGCTCCGACCCGTCGCCGACGCCGAAGCGCATGCGGAGGACCTGCTCCTCGCGCGGGGTCAGCGTTTTCAGCGTGCGGCGTGTCTGGTCCTTCAGGTTCGCGACGATCACGGCGTCGATCGGCGAGATGACCTGGCGGTCCTCGATGAAGTCGCCGAGATGCGAATCTTCCTCTTCGCCGATCGGCGTCTCGAGGGAGATCGGCTCCTGCGCGATCTTCATGATCTTGCGCACCTTGAACGCCGGCATGTCCATGCGTTTCGCGATCTCCTCGGCGGTCGGCTCGCGGCCGAGCTCCTGCACGAGCGAACGCTGGGTGCGCGTGAGCTTGTTGATCGTCTCGATCATGTGGACCGGGATGCGGATCGTGCGGG
>JARXKK010000096.1:7081-12400 GCA_030278895.1 Acidobacteriota bacterium | reverse complement strand
GGATCGGCGCCGCGTGGCGGACCGGGAAGCGCGGCGCCGATCCACAAGAGAGCGTACGCGAGACCGAGCAGCGCGCCGACGAAGACCGGCAGGCGCCCTCCCTCGGTGATCGCGCGCAGAAGGAACGCGCCCCCGAGAACGAGGAAGCTCCTTCCGGCGAGCGTGAGAGCGTTCGCGACGGGCGCGCCCTCCTCCGCCTCCTCTCGCGCTTTCGGCGGCGGCGCCTGGGCGGAGGCGGCCGCCATTGCGACGGCCTGCGGCGCCGCCCGGCCGGCTTCGACGGCTGCGAGCCGGGCGCGAACGTCCCTCAGCGCTCCCTCGAGGAGCGCCACGCGGTTTTCGAGGTCCACCCGGCCCCCGTCCATCAAGGCTCTCCCGTCAGCCGGCGCGCCTCTCCGCCCGCACGCGCGCCGTCATCGCCGATCCACCTGGCGGATCTTCAAGTACAGGAGCACACCGAAGAGCGAGATGAGGATTGTCGCGAGGAGCAGGCCGTTCCGGCGGAACCGGTACTCCTTCCACACGTTGTCCGCGCCCTTTTTCAAGCCGTCGAGCGCCTGTCCCGTCGCGTCCGCGTTTCGCGCGAAGTCGCTCCGGTCGAAGGTGTGGATGCCGAGGCGCGTCTTGCGCAGCGCGTCGGAGACCGCGCTGGACTGGAACCGCAGCTCGTCCACGTCGAAGCCCCGCTCGAGGAGCCGGTCGACGTCGTGGTTCAGCTTCTCGTGCGACTCGGCGAGGCCGACGATCGACGTGTGGAAGTAGCGCGCTGTTTCGTCGCACTTCGGCTGCCCGTACTTCGCGTGGCAATCGTGACAGAGCGCCTTCGGCCCGTCCGCGAGCATCTCGTCGGTCGGCCGCGCGATGTCGTGCTTGCCGTGGCACGTCTCGCACTCCGGCCAGCCGTGCGCCTCGAACGCCTTCTTGTGGGGGCTTCCGTCGAACAGACTGCCGTTCGCCGCGTGGCAGTTGCGGCAGACCTGCGAGACGAAGGCCACCTGGGGCGGCAGCGCCGCGTGGTTGCCGTGGCAGCTGTTGCACGCGGGCGCGCCGGCGTCGTGCTTGACGAGGAGCGCGAGCCCGTGGACGCTCTTTCTGTACTGCTCGAGCTGGTTCGTCGGGAGCGGCGTCCTGCCGTCGTCCTTCATGTACCCGGCCATGTACGCCGCGTCCGCGTGGCACTTGCCGCACGTCGCGGGGATGTTCTCGCGGTAGACGAGGGAGTTCGTGCTGTCGGGCGGCCGGATGCCGTGGACCCCGTGGCAGCTCACGCACTGCGCGGCCTTCGCGTCCTTCTTCTCGAGGAGCAGCTGGCCGTGCTTGGACGTCTTGTACTTGATGAGCTGGTCCACGGGCATCGACGGGTTGTAAGCCCGCATGAACTCGCTCGACGAATGGCAGCGGGCGCAGAACTCCGGGATCCACGAGCGGTCCTTCTTGCGGACCTCCGAGGACGGCCAGCGCTTGCCGATGTCGGCGGTCATCTCGACGTCGGTCGGCTTGCCCCCGTGGCAGCCCGCGCACATGAGGCCGCCGCGAACGTGGACGTCCGCGACGACCTCGCGGATGTCGAGGTGCGCGAGCGGGTCGCCCTTCTCGCGGTTCCTGAACAGGATCTCGTCCGGCAGGTCCGGGTTCGAGTGACACAGGAAGCAGTTGTCAGAGAGGATGAGCTCTACCTTCCGGTCGTCGATGGACAGCGCGAGGAGCGCGGCGAGGTGCGTCCCTCCCGAGAGCGTCCCGGCTTTCGCGGCTGTGAAGAACAGCTCCTGGGCGTGCGTCGGCAGAGCCTTGAAGCGCGCGCGGGCCTTTTCGTCGAGGACCGGCACGCCCTTTTCGGCCGCATCGAACATCTTCCGGAAGTCCGCCGGCCAGGCGGCCTCGGCCACGTGGCCTGCGGCGGCCGAGGCCGTCGAGGCGGTCGCGGGCGCGGCAGCCTTGTCTTCGGCGCGGGCCGGCGGCGCGAGGAGCGCAACGAGCGCAAGGACCGCGGCCGCCGCGGCTCCCCCGCCCTTCACGCGGCGGAAGATCACCATTCCCGCGAGCGCGGCGAGCGCGATTCCGCCTGAGGACAGCCAGGACAGGTGCGCGAAGCCGTTCAACGCGGCCTGGAGGAGGACCGCGATCGTGAAGTCGAACGAGGAGTGCTTCCACTTCAGGCGGCGCAGGATCGTGACGGCCAGCCCGATCCCGATGATCCAGATCGCCGCGGTCCGGGCGATCGTGTTCGCGAGGACGGGATCGGCGGTCGGGTCCTTGCCCTTGGGCACCGTCACCCCGACGTCCCACGCCTTGACCGTCAGGAACCCGAGGAAGAGGAGGCCCGCGACGCCGAGGTCCGTGAAGAGCGGGCTGGGCTTGCCCTTGGCCGCGTTTCGGTCGAGGAGAGGGATGAAGAACGCGATGCCGCCGAGGATGCTCGCGAGGAGGATGCACGCCTGCGGCCCCTCCATGCCCGCGATGTGCGCCGGGAATTCCTTGAGCATCTGGTAGACCCACAGGAAGTACCACTCGGGCTTGATGCCGGGGTACGCGGGCTTGAGCGGGTTCGCCTTTTCGCCGAGCTCCCATTCGATGCCGGGAATGCCGGGGCCGAACGGGAGGATGACCGCGAGGAGCGCGAGGACGTTCAGGATGAAAACCCAGAGCAGCAGGTCCCGCAGAGCGAAGTTCGGGAAGAACGGCATCCCCGGTTTCTTCGTCGCCGGCTCGTGGCCGCCTTCGATCGGCTCGGCCATGCCCTGGCGCTGGATGAAGAGGAGATGGGCGCCGATCAGCCCTGCGATCGCGAGCGGCAGGATGCACACGTGCAATGCGAAGAACCGGTAGAGCGTCTGGACGGAGACCTCGTCGCCGCCGCGCAGGACGCGCAGCAGCCACGGGCCCACGAAGGGAATCGCCTTGAGCGAGTCGGTTCCGACAGCCGTTGCGAAGTAGCTCAGTTCGTTCCACGGGAGGAGGTAGCCCGAGAAGCCGAACCCCAGGACGAGCCCGAGCATCGCGAAGCCCGTGTACCACGTGAGCTCGCGCGGCTTGCGGTAGGCCTTGACGAAGAGGACGCTGAAGAGGTGCGCGAGGACGGCGAGGCTCATGAGGTGGGCCGACCAGCAGTGGATCGAGCGGATGAGCCAGCCGAAGGGGACTCGGCCCACGAGGATCTTCATCGACTCGTACGACGTGTTCTCGCCGACCTGGTAGTTCATGAGGAGGAGGATTCCCGTCCCGATCTGCACGACGAACAGGAAGAGCGACAGGCCTCCGAGGTAGTACCACACGATCGAGTGGGAGGCCGGCACCTCCTTGTGCGAGAGGAACTCGACGAGGCCGGAGAGGTGGAAGCGCTCGTCGATCGCCCCCCACGCGCGCGCGGCGAGGTTCGGGCGGGCGGCTGGAGTCGCGCTCACGCGGCACTTCCCTTCGAGACCGTGACGGCGCCCTTGAGGTCGCCCTCCACGCTGAACGCCGCGAGCGGGCGCGGCGGCGGGCCGGAGATGACGCGTCCGTCCATCGCGAACTTCCCGTTGTGGCACGCGCACCAGACGATGCCGTCCGCGGGCACGAACTGCACCGTGCAGCCTTCGTGCGTGCATTTGGCCGACATCGCCCGCAGCTTCTGGTCCTTGTCCTTCAGGAGGAGGACGCGCTCGCTGCCCAGGCGCGCGATCAGGAAGCCGCTATTCCCGAGCTCGGTTTTCTGCGCGTCCGTGAGCGTGATCTTGTTCGCGCCCGCGGCGTCCTTGGCCGGCGTCAGATAGCGCACGATCGGGAAGACGACCGCGCCGGCCCACGCCACGAAGCTCGTTCCGAGCAGGGCGTCGATCCAACGGCGGCGCGAAAAGACCTTTTTCGGCTCACGAGTCAGGTTGCTTTCCACCGATCCTCCCGTACCGTCCCGACAGAATCGAATGCACCAATCCCGCGAGCGACGCTTCGGGACGCGCGCGGACAGCCACTCGTGTTTCGCGCAGGTTACCGCGTCCGAGGAGGAGCGCATCCATGATGCGATTGCTTCAAATGGACAACCGGGGAGGCGGCTAGACTAAGAAGCATGTTCCTCGCTCCTGTTCTGTTCGTGGCCGCGGCCGCGGCCGCACGGTCCCTGCCCACCGCCCCGCCCGCCTCCCTCGGCATGTCCGCAGCCCGCCTCGCAAACCTGGACGCGGCCATCGCCGAATCCATCGCGAAGAAGGAATGCCCCGGAGCGGTCGTCCTCGTCGGGCGCCACGGAAAGGTCGTGTACCGCAAGGCGTACGGGAACCGCGCCGTCGCGCCCGCCCGCGAGCCGATGACCGTCGACACCGTTTTCGACCTGGCCTCTCTCACGAAGGTCGTCGCGACGGCGACGAGCGTCATGACGCTCGTCGAGGAAGGGAAAGTGCGGCTGCAGGACCGCGTCTCGAAGCACATCCCCGAATTCGCGTCCGGCGGCGGCGCGCGCGACCAGGTGACGATCGAGCAGCTCCTGACACACCGGGCGGGACTGGTCGCAGACGACCCGATGGCTCTCTACACGGGAACGAGAGAAGAGATCTTTGAAAGGAAATACAGGCAGCCCCTCGCGAACCCGCCCGGCGCGAAATTCGTGTACTCGGACGTGGGATACGAGGTTCTGGGAGAGATTCTTAGAAAGGTCTCCGGGCTTCCTCTCGACGAATACGCAGCGACGCGCGTTTTCCAGCCCCTCGGAATGAGGGACACCGGGTTCCTCCCGCTCCCTCCCTCCCCCTCTTCACTTTCAAAGAAGTCTTATCTTTCTCTCTCTTCTCTTCTCTCCCGCATCGCCCCAACCGAGAAGATCAACGGCGAATTCCGCCGCGGCGCGGTCCACGACCCGCGCGCGTACGCGCTCGGCGGCGTCGCCGGCCACGCGGGCCTCTTCTCGACCGCCGACGACCTCGCGCTCTTCTGCGAAGCGATGCTGCACGGCGGAGGCGGCGTCCTTTCCTCCGCCGGAATCGCCGCGATGACGCGCCCGCGTTTCTACGGCGAAGAGAGCCTGCGCGGTCTCGGCTGGGACATCGGGTCCTCATTCTCGTCGAACCGCGGCGACTTCTTCCCGCTCGGCTCGTTCGGGCACACGGGCTGGACGGGAACCTCGATGTGGCTGGACGCCGCCACGGACACGTTCGTGATCCTCCTGACGAACCGCAACCACCCCGACGAGTCCGGCAACGTCATCGCGCTGCGGGGCAGGGTCGCGTCGATCGTCGCGAGCGCGATCACGGACAAGAGACCGGGAGATTTTCGGATTGCTTCGGAGGAGACCGCCTTGCTTGCGGCCATGGGCACCATGGCGTCGGGTTCGAAGAGCACGAGCGCGCC
>JARXKK010000096.1:5871-6981 GCA_030278895.1 Acidobacteriota bacterium | reverse complement strand
CGGCCGGGCATCGACACACTCGAAGAAAATTCCTTCAAACAGCTTGCCGGGCTGCGCATCGGGCTGCTGACCAACCACACAGGGCTCACGCGCGACGGCCGCTCCACGATCGACGTGCTCGTCTCTCCGAAGGCAAAGGCCGCGGGTGTAAGCCTTTCTAAGCTCTTCTCTCCGGAGCACGGAATTCGCGGCGCGCTCGACGAAAAGGTCTCCGACTCGACCGACGAAAAGACTGGCCTTCCCGTCCGCTCGCTTTACGGCGAGACGCCGGAGTCGCGCCGGCTCCGCGCCGAAGACCTCGCGGGCCTCGACGCCGTCGTCGTGGACCTGCAGGACGCGGGCTGCCGCTTCTACACGTACCTCACGACGCTCGGTTATGTTCTCGAGGAGGCCGCGAAGGCAAAGGTGAAGGTCGTCGTCCTCGACCGACCGAACCCGATCCGGTCGGACCTGTGGGAAGGGCCGCCCGCCGATCTCGACGCGCTCACGTTCGTGGCGTACCACGCGATTCCGATCCGGACGGGCATGACGATCGGCGAGCTGGCGGGGCTCTTCAACGCGGAGAGGAAGATCGGCGCGGACCTGACGGTCGTGAAAATGTCCGGCTACTCGCGCGACCTCTGGTACGACGAGACGGGCCTTCCGTGGGTGAACCCGTCACCGAACCTACGCTCCGTCACCGAGGCCGCGCTCTACCCCGGGCTGGGCCTCCTCGAGACGACGAACGTTTCCGTCGGGCGCGGGACGGACGTTCCGTTCGAGCAGTTCGGCGCGCCGTGGATGGACGGCGCCCGCGTCGCGGCCACGCTGAACGCCCGCGGGATCGCCGGCGTGCGCTTCGTGCCCGTCACGTTCACGCCCATCTCGTCCGTCTTCAAGGGCGAAAAGTGCTCGGGCGTGAGGATCACCGTCGTCGACCGCAACGCGCTGAACTCCGTCTTGCTCGGATTCCACGCTGCGACGGCGCTGCGCGACCTGCACCCGAACGAGTGGAAGAGCGAACGCCTCTCGCGCCTCCTCGTGAATGCCGCCGCCCTCGCGCGCTTCCAGCGCGGCGAGACCGCAGCCGAGATCTCCTCCGCATGGGCGGCGGGCGCCATGGAGTTCGAG
>JARXKK010000096.1:0-5771 GCA_030278895.1 Acidobacteriota bacterium | reverse complement strand
ACGGACTACTTCGGGAGATTCAAACCATGAGAAAGCACTACGACTTTTCCAAGGGCCGCCCGAATCCCTACGCCAGGCGTCTGAAGCGCCAGATCACGCTTCGCCTCGACGAGACCACGATCGTCTACTTCCGATCGCTCGCGAAGCGGACGGCCATTCCCTACCAGACGCTCATCAACCTCTACCTGCGCGAGTGTGCGGCGAGCAAGAAGCAGCTCAAGATCGCGTGGGAGCCCACGACGCAGGCCGGAGCTGCCTGACTCGAGTCCGCCGCCGTCACCCACCCAGCTTCGCCCGGATGGCCTCCACACGCTTGCGGTTGACGCCGAAGTCGCTGCGCCCGACACGCGAGGCAGAGCGGACGTGCACGACCTTCGCCGTTTCGTCCACCTCGAACTCCACGTCGTCCACGAAACCGAAGAACCCGCTCTTGAACGTCAAGCGGACATACCCCGGCGTCTCCTCCGCGACCCTCGCCCGGGGGAACGAGAGCGCCGCCGCCTTGACGCGGGCGAGCGCGTCGGCAGCCGGGCCGGTAAACGGAAACGGCGCGATGCGGTGCGTCTCGCCGGTGGCCGTCGAAAGGACGCAGTTCGGCGTGGCCGGGCAGGGTGATAAACGCGTCATGGGCGGGGCTCCTGTGCAGGCCGAGGCGAAAAGAGCTGCAATCGCGAGACCTGCGGGACGAAGTCGGGTGTACACACCGGCTCTACGCCGGCCGGGCCATCTCCGGTTTCCCGTCCTTCTCCTCGCGGGTGATCCGGGCGGGCTCGGCCGGCTGCGCCATCGCCGGCGCCGCGCGCGGTGTCACGCGCCGCACGAGAGGCCGCACGGACTCCCACTCCTGGAGGACGCGGGCCGCGACCGCGCTGCCGGTCCTCTCCAGGTGCGCCCCGACGAGCGGCAGGAGGATCTCCTCGTCCGCCGGGGCGAGAGCCTCGACCGAGACGAGCTCCGTGTTGCAGCGCGAGGCGAAGCGGCCGTCCTCGTCGAGGACGAACGCGACACCGTTCGTCATGCCAGCGCCGAAGTTCGCCCCGGTCGCCCCGAGAACGACGACGACGCCGCCCGTCATGTACTCGCAGCCGTGGGCGCCGAGCCCTTCGACGACCGCGACCGCTCCCGAGTTGCGCACGGCGAAGCGGTCGCCGGCGCGGCCCGCCGCGAACAGGCGCCCCGAGGTCGCACCGTAGAGCGCGGCGTTCCCGAGAATCGTCTGCGCGCCCGCCCGCGCGGCATAGCCCGCCCGCGGAAACGGCTTGACGATGATCTCGGCGCCGGAGAGGCCCTTCCCCACTCCGTCGTTCGCCTCGCCTTCGAGCTCCAGGACGATGCCGCGGATCGCGAACGCGCCGAAGCTCTGACCGGCCGGCCCGCGAAACTTCAGCCGGACCGCACCGGGAGGCAGCTCGCCGTAACGGCGCACGAACTCGCCCGACAGGTGGGCGCCGACGGCGAGATTGTGATTCCGCACGGCGAAAGAGCCGGCGTACGCGCGACCCGTCCCGAGGCTGAGCGCGGCCTGCGGGAGGATCTCGCTGTCGAGCGACGGATACTGAGGGGCCGTGCGCGGCTTGTCGTTTCGAAGCTGCATCCTCCGGCGCGGCGTCGATTCGTCTCCCGCGCGCTGGAGGAGCAGCGACACGTCGAGAAGCGCCGCCCGCGGCGCCTCCGGCCTTTCGACACGGGCGAGAAGGTCCGCGCGCCCGACGATCTCGTCGAGAGAACGCGCGCCGAGCGACGCGAGGATCTCGCGCACGTCCTCGGCGAGGAACGTGAAATACGCGACGATCTGATCGGGAGTCCCGCGAAACTTCTTTCGAAGGTCCTCGCGTTGCGTCGCGATGCCCGTCGGGCAGGTATTGAGATGGCACTGCCGCGCCATCGCGCAGCCCGCGGCGATGAGCGGCGCCGTCCCGAACCCGAACGCCTCGGCCCCGAGGCACGCGGCGATCACGACGTCCTTCGCGGTGCGGAGCCCGCCGTCCACGCGCACCTCGATTCGCTTGCGGAGGTTGTTCTCGACGAGCGCGTGTTGCGTCTCGGCGAGCCCGAGCTCCCACGGCGAGCCCGCGTGCTTGATCGACGACAGCGGCGACGCCCCCGTGCCTCCCGAGTGCCCGGCGATGAGCACATAGTCGGCGTAGGCCTTGGCGACGCCCGCGGCCACGCGCCCGACGCCGGCTTCGGCGACGAGCTTGACGCCCACGCGCGCGCGCGGGTTCACCTCCTTGAGGTCGTGGATGAGCTGCGCGAGATCCTCGATCGAGTAGATGTCGTGGTGGGGCGGCGGCGAAATGAGCGCGATGCCCGGAACCGCGTGCCGGAGCCGCGCGATGAGCGGCGAGTTCTTGTGGGCGGGTAGCTGGCCGCCCTCTCCCGGCTTCGCACCCTGCGCCATCTTGATCTCGAGCTCCTCGGCCCTCACGAGGTACTCGGCCGTGACGCCGAAGCGCGCCGAGGCCACCTGCTTGATCTTGTTGTCGCGGCGCTCGCCCCCCGCGGACTTCCACGTCGCGGGATCCTCGCCGCCCTCGCCCGAGTTCGAGCGCGCACCCATGCGGTTCATGGCGATGGCCAGCGTCTCGTGCATCTCCGGCGAAAGCGCCCCGAGAGACATCGCGGAGACGATGAAGCGCTTGCGGATCTCAGAGGCGCTTTCGACCTCCTCCACCTGCACGGAATGAGCCGGTGCGAATCCCAGAAGGTCGCGGGGCACGGAGGCCCCCCGCGCGTCCGCCTTCTCGCGGAAGTCCGTCCAGGCCTCGCTCGATCCCTTCGACGCCTTCTGGAGAGCGACGACGACGGGTGGCGCCCAGGCATGCTCCTCGGCATCCTTGCGATAGCGCACGCGCCCGTGGTCCGGAAGCGGCGCGCCCGGCGAGGCCTCCCATGCGGCGACGTGCGCGGCCAGGACGTCCGAGGCGATCTCGGCAAAGCCGAGCCCGCCAAGCGGCGAAGACGTCCCGCGGAAACAGCGCTCCATCACCTCGGGCGCGAGCCCGATCGCGTCGAACACCTGGCCTCCGCAGTAGGACGAGAGGGCCGAGATGCCCATCTTGGCAAGGACCTTTCGAAGACCCTTCTCCGCGGAGGCCCGGAACGCGGCCGCGGCGTCGCCCGGTAAGCCTTCCTTCTCGGCCAGCGCCCGCACCGAGGCCACCGCGAGCCACGGATGGACGGCTTCGGCGCCGAACCCGTGGAGGACCGCGAGGTGGTGCACGTCGCGCGCGTCCCCGGATTCCACGACGAGGCCGACGCGATAGCGGAGGCCCGCGCGAAGGAGGTGCTCGCGGACGGCGCCGAGGGCGAGGAGCGAGGGGATCGCGGCCCGTTCGCGTGACGTGGCGCGGTCCGTGATGACGAGAATCTCCGAGCCTGCGCGCACGGCTTCTTCGGCGCGGCGCGACAGCTCCTCGAGCGCGACCCTCAAGGCTCGCTCCCCGCCGGCCGCCTCGAACGTGGCGTCGAGCGAGAGCGGATGGAACTCCGAGGCGGCGAGAACGCCCGCCATCTCGTCCTCGAGGAGGACCGGATGCTCGAGCGTGAGGAAATGGGCGTCGCCGGGCTCTTCGAGAAGGAGCGAGCCGCCTCGGCCGAGGTCCATGCGGAGCGACATGACGAGCGTCTCGCGCAGCGAGTCGATCGGCGGGTTCGTGACCTGCGAGAAGCGCTGCCGGAAGAACGCGTAGAGAGGCTGGGGCGACTTCGAGAGGGGCGGAATCGGCGCGTCGTCTCCCATGCTGAAGAGAGGCTCCTGGCCCGCGGCCATCGGCGCGAGAACGTAACGCGCGTCCTCGACGCCCCAGCCGTGCGCCGCCTGCCGGAGGAGCAGCGACGAAGCATCGGGGCTCCCGGCCGCCGCCGGCACTGGGAAAAGGTGGCGCAGGTGGCGCTTCACCCATTCCCCCCACGGGCGGCGCGAGGACAGCCGCGCCTTCACGTCGCGGTCGCGCAGGATCTCGCCCGTCGCCGTGTCGACGGCGATCGTCTCGCCGGGTCCGAGGCGCCCGCTCTCCACGACGTCCTCGGGCTCGAGGTCCACGATCCCCGCCTCCGAGGCGGCGACGACGAGTCCGTCCTTCGCGATCTTGTAGCGCAGGGGCCGGAGGCCGCTGCGGTCGAGATGCGCGCCCGCGACGATGCCGTCCGAGAACGCGACGGCGGCCGGGCCGTCCCACGGCTCCACGAGGCCCGCATGGAAATCGTAAAAGGCGCGCAGCGCCTCGTCCGTCCACTCCTGAGGCGCGTCCGGGATCAGCATCGTGAGCGCGTGGAGAGGATCGCGCCCCGAGCGCACGAGAAGCTCGAGCGCCTCGTCGAGGCTCGTCGAATCGCTTCCCTCGTCGGTCAGGACGGGGACGAGACGCTGAAGGCGCTCGCCCCAGAGGGGCGAGGAAAGCTCCGGCTCGCGCGCGCGCATCGCGTTGCGGTTTCCCCAGAGCGTGTTGATTTCCCCGTTGTGCGCGAGAAGGTGGAACGGCTGTGCGAGGGCCCAGCTCGGGACGGTGTTCGTCGAGTAACGCTGGTGAAAGAGCGCGATCGGCGTCGTGTAGTCGGGCTCCTCGAGATCGGGATAGAAAGACTTCAGCTCGGTTCCGGTCAGGAGCGCCTTGTAGACGAGCGTCCGCGCGGACGACGAGACGACGCAGAAACCGTCGAGCCCTTCCGCGCGCGCGCGGCGAGCCGCCACGCGGCCCGCGAGATACAACCGTCGCTCCCATTCGTCCGCTTCGACTCCCGCCGGCTTGCCGAGGAACGCGTGCCGGATCGCCGGGCGCGTCGCTTCCGCGGCGTCTCCGAGGCGATCCGTCCGCACGGGCACGTCGCGCCAGGCGAGCAGCGCCACGCCTTCGTCCGCAAATGCCTTCTCGACCAGAACCCGCGCCTTCGCCTCGCCGCCTCTTTCCTCTCCCCTCTCGCGGGGAAAGAAGAACGCGCCAACCGCGAACGGCGCGCGGGGGGGCAGGGGCTGTCCGCGCCGCACGGCGTCACGGCGGAAGAAAGCCTCCGGAATGCACGTCAGGAGGCCGGCTCCGTCGCCGGTTCGATCCGCGCCGGTGGCGCCCCGGTGCGCGACGCGGGCGAGACCTCCGAGCGCGAGCCTCAGGATCCGGTGCGACGAGTCGCGGGGATGCGCGACGAAGCCGACACCGCAGGCGTCGTGCTCGCGAAACGGATTTCGGGCGGGGCTGACCCCGTCCGTCCACCGGCGCTCTTTGCTCCCTCCCGGCCCGTCTGCCATGCCCTTCTTCTCCTCCCGAACGTAGGACCCGTAAAACAAAAAAGCCCGCTCCCTTCGGGGGAGCGGGCTTTGGGGTTTCCGTTTGGCCTCTTGCCTAATCCCCTCGCCCGCTCTCCACCGTGGCGCGCTTGATAAGGACGAGGCCCATGGCGCCCCGGCCCGATCGCGTCGAGGTCTTGATGGACCGGGTAGCCTTCGCCTTGGAATTCATCATCGCGGCGGAAGTATGGAGAGCGTCTCTCTCCGAATCAAGATAGATTGAGGCACCCCTGAATCTCTGACGGAGGCGGCAAATGTCCGATTCGAACCAGCCGTCCGCGACCTCGCGCCGCGGCCTGGCCAAGAGCATCGCCCTCGCGGGGGTTGGCCTCGCCCTCGGCCAGACTTCGCCCGCGGCCGCTCCCCCGGCTGCTCCCACTCCCGTGCCGACGCCCGAAGCACCCTCTTCGGTCGCCGAGGCCTTGACCGAGGTCGTCCGCATCCGCTGGGGCAAGAACCTCTCCGGCGAGCAGCTCGGCGAGATCGC
>JARXKK010000095.1 GCA_030278895.1 Acidobacteriota bacterium | reverse complement strand
CCGATCGATTCCCTCGCCGTCCTCCCGTTCTCGAGCGCCGGAAGCGACGCGGACGTCGTGGATCTCTGCGATTCCGTGTCCGACTCCCTCATCGGGCGCATGTCGCAGGCGCCGAACCTGCGTGTCATGGCCGCCAGCGCGGTCACACGGTTTCATGGCGCCGAGGTCGACCCTCTCCGCGCGGCCCGCGAGCTGAACGTCAATGCGATCGTGACCGGACGCGTCATCGGCAGGGCCGGCAGGGTTTCGATCGCGGCCGAGCTCGTCGACGCGCGCGACGGCAGGCGGCTCTGGGGGGAGCGTTACGACCGCACGACGCGGGACGTCCCCAACGTGTCCGCCGAGATCGCCGCCGGCATCGCCGCAAAGCTGGGGCTCCGACTCTCCGGCGGGGACCGGGCCAGGCTCCTCCGCAAGGACACCGAGAGCCGCGAAGCGTACGAGCTGTGGCTGAAGGGCCGGCAGCACTGGTCGCGACACAGTGATGCCGACCTCGAGAAGGCGCTCGAATATTTCCAGAAGTCCGTCGATCTCGACCCACAGTACGCGCGGGCCTGGGCGGGGATCGCCGAGGTCTGGGACGTCTTCGGCTATACCGAGCGACGCTCGAAGCCCGAAGCTTTCGAGAAGGCGAAGGCTGCGGCGCGGCGCGCGCTCGCGCTCGATCCCGATCTGGCCGACGCCCACGCCGTCCTCGCCCACGCGACGATGCTGACCGGGGACGAGCGTACGGCGGAGCAGGGCTTCCGGCGCGCCCTCGAGCTGGACGGGAACTCGCTCGACGCGCTCCACTGGTACTCGCATCTCCTCATCAACCAGAAGCGCTGGGACGAGTCCCTCGCCCTGAGCAAGCGTCTCCTCGAGCTCGATCCCCTGGGCTTCTGGAACGTCCACCTGGGCGAGCACTACGCCGCAAAGGGCGAAACGGCCCTCGCGTTCGAGCAGTTCCGTCGCGCCGTGGACCTGGACCGCAATTCCGGCCCCGCCCGATGGGCATTGGGGCGCAACCTCCTCAGTGCCGGCCGCCTCGACGAGGCTGTTCGCGAGATCGAGGCCGCCCGCAAGCTCGACCCCGAGTCGCGCTCGTACGGCCGGACTCTCGTCGAGGCGTACGAGAAGGTCGGCCGCTCGACGGATGCCGCGCGCCTGCGAGCCGAAATCGACGCGCCGAAGCCTTAGAGGGCGGGCCTCGGCTCGAACGTCGCGTCGGGCAGGCTCGCCTTCTCGTAGTCGAGGTACTCGACGACCGTGATTCCGGGCCGGAGCTCGTCGACGATCGTCATCTTCGCGAGCGACAGCACGCCGTGGTACGCGCGGTATTCGTCAAACGTCGTCTCCCGCGCGGTTTTTCCGGACGCGACGAGGAATACGGCCTTCCGGTAGAGACCTTCCGGCTCGTCGATCCACACGCGCACGACCGGGTAGGACGGGTTCTTCCCCCGTTTCGCCGCGAGCCGAAGGACGACGCAGTTTCGGCCGTCCAGCACGTCCTTCCGTTCCACGACCGCGTTGAAGTCCTCCGCGAAGTTCGTGCGCGACATGTCGGCCGCCGAGAACCCGCCCTCGAGGCGATGGCTCTTCGGCACGCGGATCGGGTTCTTCGTGTTCGGCAGGAGGAGCCACACGTCGTCTCCCACCTGCACGACGGACTTGCCGGCGTCGGATGGGTTCAGGAAGCGGATGCGCGACTTGTCGCGGCCCTTCGCCTCCACCGCGAACGTGCCCATGAACGGCGGTGCCCCGGGCTTCGTCGTCGTCACGCGCAGCGAGAGGACGACCTCCGGCCAGGCCTGCTTGACGCGCTCCGCGCGGCGCAGCAGAGCCGCCGGGTCTTGGGCGACTGCTGCTTCAGAGAAGAAAAGAGAAACAAAGAAGAAGAAGAAAGATTTGCTTAGAAGGTGAAGAGGGGACCTAGACATGCCCGAGAGCCTCCACCGGATTCAGCCGCGCCGCGCGGCGCGCGGGCCACCAGGCGGCGATGAGAAGAGTGAGCACCATGACCGCCAAGCCAAGGCCGTAGGCCAGCGGGATGAGCTCGACGTGCAGGAGGTTGCCCTTCGTGCCCCCGGGCGGCGGCGGAAGCATGATCCCCGAGGCGTTCAGCGCGAATCGAAGGACGAACGACGCGACCGCACCGACGACAGATCCGACGACGCCGAGGATCAGCCCCTCGAGCAGGAAGAGTGTCCGGATCTGGCCGCGCTCCATGCCGATCGCGAGTAGCGTTCCTATCTCGCGCGTCCTCTCGAAGACGGACATCGTCATCGTGTTGGCCGTCGCGAGGATGACGACCGTCGAGAGGACGAGGCCCATGAAGAAGAAAATCGCGACGTAGAGCATCTTGACCTGCTTGTAGAACGCGGCGGTCTCGAGCCAGGTCTTCACGACGACGGGCCGGCCCGCGGCCGCGAGCTCGCGGGCGACGTCCCGCGCCGCCGCGTCGAGGTCGACGCCGTCCTTCAGGAGAACCGTGACCGTGTTCGCCCGGCCATCGGCCTTCAGGAGCCGTGCGGCCGCGCGATAGGGCAGGAAGAGCAGGCGGTCGTCGATCTCCTTGATCGGATAGGACAGGACCGCCACGACGCTGGCATCCACCGCGTTGAGGCCGCCGTCCGGAGTCGTCGTCATGACGGTGACGAGGTCTCCCGTCTTCGCCCCGATCGCCCGGGCCAGACCGGAGCCGAGCATGACGTCGTCCGCGTCGGGATTCGAGAAGAACGAGCCGGAGACGACCGTGTCCGACGCGAGCGACGCGCCGCGCTCCAGCCCCGGGATGGTGCCCGTCCCGAGGTAGGCGCCGGTCTTGTCGCCCTTCACGACGAGCCCGAAGAACGAGAGCTTTGGCATCGCCTGTACGACCCTGGAGTCCTTCCGGAGGAGCGCCGAGAGCCCCTCCCAGTCGTCGAGAAGGATCGCGGAGGCCTCGTCGTCCGTCTTTCCGGCGGCCCTCGGATCGAGGAGCCTCAGGTGGCCGCCGGTGCCTCGAATCGTAGCGGCGCCGAGCGACGTGAAGGTCTGCGAGACGAAACCCGCCGTCATCGTCACGGCCACGAAGCCGACGACGACGATCGAGCCGGTCAGGAACGTCCGGCGCGCGTGCCGGCGGAGATTTCGGGCGGCGAGGCGCACCCACCGGCTCACGCGCGTGCTCCCACGGATACCCGCTCGTCCGCGACGATGCGTCCGTCGATGAGCCTGATCCGACGTTCGGCCCGCTCGACGATACGCGGATCGTGACTCGAGAACAGGAACGCGACTCCGCGCGCCCGGTGAAGCTCCTCGAAGAGGTCGAGGAGCTTCTTCGAGGTCTCGGAATCGAGGGAAGCCGTGGGCTCGTCCGCGAGGATGAGGACCGGCTCCCCCACGACGGCGCGGGCGACGGCGACGCGCTGGCGCTGACCGCCCGACAGGGCGTCCGGCCGCCTGCTCTCGAGCCCCCCGAGGCCCACCGCGGCGAGCGCGGCTCGGGCGCGGGACGCGCAGACGCCATCCGGAAGCCCGCGGATCCAGAGCGCGAGCGCGACGTTCTCTTCCGCCGAGAGGACGGGCACGAGCTGATGCGCTTGAAAGACGAACCCGAGTTTTTCTCGCCGAAGGCGCGAGCGCCCGCGTTCGTCCAGCGCCGAAACGTCCTGCCCGTCGAAAACGAGCGCACCCGAATCCGGGAGATCGAGAAGGCCAAGCAGGTTCAGAAGAGTCGTCTTGCCGCTGCCCGAGGGCCCCGCGAGGACCGCGAACTCGCCCGCCTGAAGGGTGAGCGACGCATCCGACACGCCGACGACGCGCTCCTCGCCGAGGCGATAGATCTTCGTGAGGCCGCGGGCCTCGAGAATCGACACGCGGGAAGTATAGGGGCGTCAGTCGCGGGCGAGCCGCCGCGCGTCGGCGAGGAGCTTCTCGACGCTCGCGCTCTCGAAGCCGTCGTAGTAGCCCCGGATCTGCCGCCGGGCGTCCACGAGCACGAAGTGGGACGAGTGGAGGATCGGCTCGGGATCGCCCGCGTGCCCGTCCACGACCGCAAGCTTGAACCCCTCTCCCGCGAGCGCCCGAACGGCCGGGCGGTCGCCCCGAAGAAACGTCCAGCGCTCGGGGTCCGCGTGGTGCTGACGCGCGTAGGTGGCGAGATCGGCGAGGCTGTCGTGTTCCGGGTCCACGTCGAAGGAGACGAACCGGACGCCCGGCTCGTCCTTCAGGGAAGTCGCGAGCGCCGCCATCCGTTCGGACATCACCGGGCAGTACCCGCCGCAGCGCGTGAAGATGAAGTCCGCGATCCACGCCTTTCCCTCGAGATCCTGCGCGGCGATGGGACGGCCGCGCTCCGAGACGAACGCGAAGTCCGGGACGCGCCCCATTTTCGGCAGCTCCGGCACGCGGCCGCGACTCATGAAGGCGTAAACGAGCTGGTGCAAGCCCAGCATGCCGAGAACGACGGCGGCGAGGAGGCCGGCGAGCCTGAGGCCCTTCACGGCGCGGCGGAAACGGGCGCCGACGCCGTTTTCACGTCGGCGAGGAGGTCCTTCCCGTCGATGCCGGCACCGAAGTACGTCGCGACGATCCGCCCCGACCGGTCGAGGACGCTGGTCTGGAAACCGTGGAAGATGTCCCCGTCCTTGTCGCGGCCGACGCTCACGCCCCAGTCGTGAACCACCTTATCGACGGCTTCCTTCGCCCCCGTGAGAAACACGATGTCGCCCGGCGAGAAGTGGTTCTCCGCCATGTGCTCCTTCAGTTTCGCGGGTGTGTCGACGTCGGGGTCGAAGGACACCGCGACGACGAGCGGGCGATCCTTCACGGGGCGTCCCTTCCCCGCCTTTCGCGCGGCTTCGAGGCATTCGTCGACGACGAGCGGGCAGGCTCCCGGACAGCTCGTGAAGATGAAGGTCACGAGGAGCGGGCGGCCCGCCCCGTCCTTCGAGAGCGTGAAAGGCTTCGCGTCCTGCGTCAGGAGCGTGAAGTCGATCGCTGGCTTGTTCTCGCCAGCGAGACGGCTCGCGCGGTTTCCGCCGGACTGCCCGGCGGCGGGCAGCGCGGCCGTGAACGCGAAGGCCGCGAGGACGGCGAGAGACGCGAAGACGTTCTTCACTTCGGTTTCTCCCCCGTGGCGGCTTTCCGCAGATCTTCCACGAAGTCCTTCGCCTCCCAGTCGTTGCCGCGCCGTATCGAATAGAGGATCCCGTCCGGTGTGATGACGGCGGTCGAGAGGCTGTGGACGAACTGCTCGCCTGTCTTCAGGTAGGTGAGGCCGAAGAAGCCCGCGAACTCCTTGATGTGTTCGAGCGTCCCCGTCGCGAAGCGCCAGTGCCCCGGTGTCACGCCCGGAGTGCCTTTCAGGAACGGCTCGCGGAACGCCTTCAAAACCTTCGGCGTGTCGTACGCGGGATCGAAGCTGACCGAGAGGAGCCGCGTCTTCCCGTAGAGCTTCGGGTCCGCGGCGAGCAGCCGCTCCACTTCCGAGAAGTTCAGGTTCATGCGCGGACAGAAGTCCGGGAGCGGGCAGCGCGTGAAAATGAACGTCACGCCGACGGCTTCCCCCTTGAGGTCCGCGAGCGAAAGAGCTTTCCCCTCTTGATCCACGAGGGGCGTCGCGGGCGCGACGTCGCCCGGTTTCCCGTAGGGGTCAGACGTTGGAATCGTCACCTGGGCCGGCGTTCCGGGAGGGCGCGAGACGACGATTCCCTCGAGATGCGAGCTGCGGTCGCCCACGAGGAGCTTGGCCTCGACCGTATCGCCGGGATTCAGGTCGTCGAGGATCTTCGTCTCCCCGACGGCGAAGGGCATCGTCATGGCGTCCATGTAGCCCGGAACGGCCTCGTGTTTCAGCGTGACCTTCCCGCCCGCGCGGTCCACGGAGACGACGACGCCCTTGAGCGGATACGGCTTCTCAAGGCCGGCGGGCCTCTCGGCCGCGGGCTTCCGGCACGCGACGGCCGCGACGACCAAGAGGACGAGAAGGGCTCGTTTCACGCTCACCATCCGAGGACGTACGCGAAAATGAGCGGCGCGACGATCGTGGCGTCCGACTCGATGACGAATCGCGGCGTCTTCTCCCCGAGCTTTCCCCACGTGATCTTCTCGTTCGGGACGGCGCCGCTGTAGCTTCCGAGGCTCGTCGTCGAGTCGCTGATCTGGCAGAAGTACGCCCACAGGGGCACGCCGTCGCGCCGGAGGTCCTGGTGGAGCATGGGTACGACGCAGATCGGGAAGTCGCCCGCGATGCCGCCGCCGATCTGGAAGAAGCCGACGGGCGTCTTCGGCGCGGTCTCCGTGTACCACTCGGCGAGGGACGCCATGTACTCGATTCCCGTCCTCACGGTGTGAACGTTCTTGATCTCCTTCTCGATGCAGTGCGCGGCGAAGATGTTCCCGAGCGTCGAGTCCTCCCACCCGGGGACGAACATGGGCAGGTTCTTCTCCGCGGCCGCAAGAAGCCACGAGTCCTTGGGGTCGATCTGGTAGTGCTCCTTCAGCTTGCCGGAGAGAAGGATCCGGTACATGAACTCGTGGGGGAAGTACCGCTCTCCCGCGCGGTCCGCGGTCGTCCACTCGTCGAGGACGGCGCGCTCGATTCGGCGGATGGCCTCCTCCTCCGGAATGCAGGTGTCCGTCACGCGGTTCAGGTGCCGCGCGTGGAGCGCGGTCTCCTCCGCGGGGCTCAGCTCGCGGTAGTTCGGGATGCGCACGTAGTGGTCGTGCGCGACGAGGTTGAAGACGTCCTCTTCGAGGTTCGCTCCCGTGCACGTGATGGCATGGACTTTCCCCTGCCGGATCATCTCGGCGAGAGAGAGCCCCAGCTCGGCCGTGGACATCGCCCCGGCCATCGTCAGGAACATCTTCCCGCCGCCCGCGAGAAGGGTCTTCCAGGCCTCGGCCGCGTCCACCACGGTTGCGGCATTGAAGTGGCGGAAGTGGTGCTTTACGAATGCGCTGATCGTCATGGCCGGAGCATAGGAAGAAGACGTGATCTTGCCAAGCGAGATCCCGTAGGATCGCCCGTGTGAGTACACCCGAATGAGCGGTTCCGACACTCTTCTCGTCACCGGGGCCGCCGGGTTCATCGGCGCCCGCTTCGTCGAGTCCTGCAACGCCCGTAGCGTTCCCGTGGTCAGCGTGGACCGCCGGGACGCCTTTGCCTCGCGGCCGGAGCACGCTCGCCTCGACTTCGGGGACGTTCTCGACATCGAAGAGCTGGAGGGCTGGCTCCAGGCGCCGCGTCCCGGGCTGGCCGGCATCGTTCACATGGGAGCGATCTCCGCGACGACCGAGATGGACGAGGCGCTCCTGACGCGCTTCAACGTGGACTACTCGAAGATGGTCTGGAACGCGGCTCGCCGCCTCGGCGTGCCTCTCGTCTACGCCTCGAGCGCGGCCGTCTACGGAGACGGAACGCTCGGCTTCGACGACGCCGACGCGCTCGCGTCCCGGTTCCGGCCCCTGAACCCTTACGGCGAGTCCAAGCGCCGCTTCGACCTGTGGGCGCTCGAGGAGGCCGCCGCTGGCCGCACGCCGCCGGCGTGGGCCGGCTTCCGCTTCTTCAACGTCTACGGCTTCGGCGAGCGCCACAAGGGCGGCATGGCGAGCGTCGTCCTCCACGGGTACGACCAGGCGAAGGCGACGGGCGCCATCCGCCTCTTCGAGTCACACCGTGCGGGGATCGCGGACGGGCACCAGACGCGCGACTTCGTGGACGTGCGCGACGCGGTGGACGCGATCTGGTTCGCGCTGAAAAAGCCGGTCGGTTCGGGGATCTACAACGTCGGCACCGGCAAGGCCCGCACGTTCCTGGATCTCGCGCGCGCGGTCTTCGCGGCGCTGGGCGTTCCGGAGAACGTCGTTTTCGTGCCGACCCCGGAGGCCATCCGCGAGCGGTACCAGTACTTCACCGAGGCGAAGATGGAGCGCCTGAGGGCGCAGGGCTTCACGAAGAAGCCGGTCGGCCTCGAGGACGGCGTCGACTGGTACGTCCGCCGCCTCGAAGCCGGGCGCGGCTGATCAGACCGTCGGAAGGTTCTTCGCCGCGAAGTCCCAGTTGAGGAGGTTGTCGATCACGGCGACCGCGTAGTCCTTCCGCTTGTTCTGGTAGTCGAGGTAGTACGCGTGCTCCCAGACGTCGAGCGTGAGGAGCGGCGTCGCGGACGTCGAGAGCGGGTTCTCGGCGTTCGGCGTCTTCACGACCTTCAGCTTCCCGCCGTCGGACACGAGCCACGCCCAGCCGCTGCCGAACTGCCCGAGCGCAGCATCCGTGAACTCCTTCTTGAAGCCGTCCAGCCCGCCCGCAAACGACGCCTCGACCATGCCCGCGATTGCCGGCGGCATCTTCGCGTCGCCCTTCGGGCGCAGGCTGTTCCAGTAGAACGTGTGGTTCCAGATCTGCGCGGCGTTGTTGAAGATGGCCGTCTTGTCGGCCCTGCCCGCCGAGCTCTTCACGATGGCGACGAGGTCCATGTCGGCTTCGGGCTTGCCCGCGATGAGGCCGTTCAGGTTGTCCACGTACGTCTTGTGGTGCTTGCCGTAATGGAACCCGATCGTGTTCTTCGAGATGAAAGGCTCGAGGGCGTTGTCGGCCCACGGAAGGGCGGGAAGGGCGATCGGGGAAGCCGCCTTCGCAATCGCCGGAAAGCCCACTTCCTTCACCGCGAGAGCAGCGGCGGCCACGGCGGCGGTCTTGACGAAATCGCGGCGGCTGTCATTGTTGTTTTCGTTCATGGATCTATCCTAGCAGCCATGCGCCGACTGCCTCCCCTCGCCTCCCTCGCCCCCCTCCCCTTTCTTTCCGCCGTCCTCCTTTTCGCCCTGCTCGTTTCGGCCCCCGCCCGGGCACAGGACCTGGCGGTCGAGAAATTCACTCTCCGGAACGGAATGACGGTGATCCTCTATCCGGACCACGCGCTTCCGGTCGCCACCATCAACATCTGGTACCGCGTGGGCAGCAAGGATGAGCTGGCGCACCGGAGCGGCTTCGCGCACCTGTTCGAGCACCTGATGTTCATGGGAACCGAGCGCGTCCCGAACGGCGACTTCGACCGGCTCATGGAGGCCGCGGGCGGATCGAACAACGCGTCGACGTCGGCCGACCGGACCAACTACTACTCCTCCGGCCCCGCCTCCCTCCTGCCCACTCTTCTGTGGCTCGACGCCGATCGGCTGGAGGACCTCGCGCGCGCCATGGACCAGAAGAAGCTGGACCTGCAGCGAGACGTCGTCCTGAACGAGCTTCGGCAAAGCTACGAGAACCAGCCCTACGGCCGCGCGGAGCTCGCCATCCAGTATCTGCTCTACCCGAACGCGCACCCCTATCACTTCGCGACGATCGGGACGGAGGACGACCTCAAGGCGGCGCAGGTGAACGACGTGAAGGACTTCTTCGCGACGTTCTACTCGCCCTCCAACGCGAGCCTCGTCGTGGCGGGCGACTTCGACCCGAAGGCAATCCGGCCGCTCGTCGAGACGCTGTTCGGCAGCCTGCCGCGCGGCGCCGAGGTCCCGCGGCGGCCTGTCCCGCCGGCGACGCTCGACGGCGTGAAGCGCGGAATCGCGTTCGACAAGGTCCAGCTCCCCCAGATCTCCTTCGCTTACCACGCGCCGAAAGGGTTCGGCCCCGGCGACGCCGAGACCGACCTCGTCGCGGCCCTCCTCGCCGACGGCAAGAGCAGCCGCCTCTTCAAGCGACTCATCGTCGACGAGGCCCTCGCGGCCTCGGTGAACGCGAGCAACAACAGCCAGCTGCTCGGCTCTGTCTTCCGCATCGACGTGCAGACGCGCCCCGGCGTGGATCTCGATCGCGTCGAGAAGATCGTCGACGAAGAGCTCGCGCGCTTCCTGAAGGACGGTCCGACCGTGAAGGAGCTGGACGAACGCAAGGCGACGATCGAGGCCGGAAAGCTCGCTGCGCTGCAGCGCCTCGAGACGCGCGCCGACTTCCTGAATCAGTACGAGTTCTTCTGGGGCGCGCCGAACGGCTTTACGCGCGACCTCGACCGCTACCGGAACGCCACGCCCGCCGCCGTCCTCGAGACGGCGCGCAAACTGATCACACAGAACGCGCGCGTCATCTTCCGGGTCCTGCCCGAGCAGCCGAAGCGCGAGCCCGGTCCCCGCGACGCGCGGCCGAAGGACGGAACAGGGGCCGCGTTCCGGCCGCCAGCGCCCGAGCGCTTCACGCTCGCGAACGGAATTCCCGTTCAGTTCTGGCGCACGACTGAGCTGCCGCTGACGGCCGCCCGGCTCGTCTTCCAGCCGGGCGGCGCTCTGACGGCCCCCGACGGCCGCGATGCGGGCCTCGCGTCCCTCACGGCGCAGATGCTCGATGAAGGCGCGGGCGATCTCGACGCTCTGCGCTTTGGAGAGGCCGTGGCCGCGCTCGGAGGACGCTTCACCTCCACCGCGGGCCGCGAAGCGCTCGAGGTGAGCCTGACGGTTCTGTCGCGCAATTTCGAAAAAGGCGCGTCCCTTCTCGCCGATGCCGTGCGCCGGCCGCGTCTCGAGGAGAAGGACTTCGCGCGCGTCAAGCGGCTCGCTCTCGACGACCTCGCCCAGTCCGACGAGAGGCCGGGCGACGTCGCCGCGCGGGTCGTGAGCCGCGCGCTCTATGGCGACAACCATCCCTTTGCCTGGCCCGTTGAAGGCACGCCAGCTTCCGTCGAGGCCATCACGCTCGAACGCGTGAAGACCGAACGCGCCGCGCTCGTCCGGCCCGATCTCGCGACGCTCCTCGTCGCGGGAAGCCTCCCCGCCGCCGAGACGAGGGCAGCCCTCGAGAAGTCCCTCGGCGCCTGGAAAGCGGAGGGCCCGAAGCCGCCGGTCGTTTCGATCCCGGCGACGCCTACACGGGCGGGCGGGTTGAGGGTCCTCATCGTGGACCGCCCCGAGGCGCCGCAGACGGTCGTGCGGTTCGCAGCCCCCGCGCCGGTTTTCGCTGATCCCGCGCGCGCAAAGCTTCGCCTCCTCGGCACGATCCTCGGCGGCAGCTTTACGAGCCGGCTGAACCAGAATCTGCGAGAGAAGAAGGGATTTACATACGGGGCGAGCTCCCGTTTCGGCCTCGGCCGCGCGACCGGCTCCTTCACCGCCGGCGCCGACGTGACCGCTAAGGTGACGGGCGCGTCCCTGCGGGAGTTTCTGGGCGAGTTCTCCCGCCTCGCGGGCGGCGACGTCACGCCCGAAGAGGTCGGAAAGGCCAGGGACATCGTTAAGAACGGCGCCGTGCAGGGCTTCTCGGGTCTCTCGGGAATCCTGGCGACCGCCACGGGCTACGCCGAGCTTGGGGTTCCCTTCGAGACGCTCGGCGAGGACCTCGCTGCGCAATCCCTCCTCGACGCCGCCGCCCTGAACGCCGCGGCGAAGACCGCGATCGCGCTCGACCACGGCGTCCTCGTCCTCGTGGGCGACAAAGCCGCCATCCTGCCGCAGCTCAAGGGCCTCCCGCTCCCGGCTCCCGTCGAGGTCGACGTGTGGGGGGCCCCGAAGAGCCCGTGAGGATGCTGGTCCTCCCCTTCCTACTGTCCTGAACACCTGAGGTCGTCGAAGTACGTGACCGAGTCCGCCTTCGTCCAGACGCCGACCGTTCCCGGCTGGCCGAACGTTGCATCCCTGGTTCCGATGATCTTCTTCCCGTTCCAGAAGACGCCGAGGTCTTCGCCCTTCGCCTCGGCCGCCAGCGTGTGCCAGACACCCGGGGTCACGCTGCCGCTCCAGCTCTCGAGCTGCCGCCGGCTCCCCTTCTCCACCTTATAGAGGCGCACGTTGTCCTCGAGCGCGTTCGCCCTCGTGAGGTAGTAGTTGTTCTCGTCCACGTAGCGGAAGACGAGGCCGCATGCACTGTCGACCTTTCCCGACACAGGCTTGCAGCGCACCGTAACGCGGACGTCCTTCAGCTTCAGCCCGTCGACCACCGCCACGGGAAACCGGTTGTCGGTGTCGTCCTGGTCGAGCTGGGCGAGGACGTTGGCACCGCTCGGGGCGCCGGATTCGGCCTTCACGACCCATTTCCCCTGCGCGCCGGACCCGGTCCGGGCGAAGAGGAATCCAGCGGGCGGTGACCCGGCCTTGTCACCGTCGAAGTTCCAGATCTTCTCGGGTGTCTGGGCGTTCGCGCCCCCCGCGGAAAGAAAGCTCATCACGATGATCGTCGCGACTTTCATGTCGTCTCCTCCCGTGAGATTCAACCCAGAACGAAACGGCCCGCCGAAGGGCGGGCCGTCAAACGCTCCGCGTGGGAAGCAGCTAGATCTTGGATTCCTTGAACGCGACGTGCTTGCGGATCTTGGGGTCGTACTTCTTCACTTCCATCTTGTCCTGATGGAGCTTCTTGTTCTTCGTGATCGTGTAGAAGTAACCGGTGCCCGCGGTCGACACGAGCTTCACTTTCTCGCGCATGGGTTAGACCTTCTTCCCTTCGCGGCGCATCCCGGCGACGACGGCGTCGATGCCGTTCTTGTCGATCGTCCGCATCGCGGCCGTCGAAACGCGCAGGCGCACCCAGCGGTTTTCGCTGGCCAGCCAGAACCGCTGCGA
>JARXKK010000094.1 GCA_030278895.1 Acidobacteriota bacterium | reverse complement strand
GCTCGTCTGTCCGCCGCGGTAGCGCTCCGACTCCGAGTCGATCGTCTGCCCGTAAAAACGCACCGCTTCGTCGAGCAGCGCGACCTGCTCGCCGGTGGTTTTCACGGATGCCACGAGCGACACGATGTTCGCCCGGATGTTCCGGTCGAGGTCCGACGCGTTGATGGTGCGCTGGGCGAGATCGGCCTCGCTCTGCAGGAGGCGGCCCTTTGCCGCGTTGTTCCCGACCGGCTTCTCAAACCGGAGGCTCGCCTGCCAGCCCGGGCCCGTCCACGCCTTGGCGGTCTGCGCGAGGCTGGTCTCGGCGATCGTGTTCACGGAAATGCGCCCGGCGAAATCGAGGCGGGGGCGCAGCGCGGTGCGCGCCGCCGTCGTCAGGACGCCCCCCGACTCTTTCAGCTTCTCCGAGGCCTGGCGGTCCCAGCGCCGCTGGAGCGCCATGTTGATGAAGGGAGATGGCGCGAGCGCGGAAAGCGTGGAGGCGTCGGGCGCCGGGGGAAATGAATCGGCGGCAAGAGGGGCGTTGCTTGACTCCAGGACGGCCAGCCCCATCGCCTTCGCGAGCGTGACGCGCGCCTCGCTGACGGCCCTCTCCCCGCTCGCGACCTGGGCCGCGTCCGTCGCCTGACTCGCGAGAGACCGCGCCCGTTCCGCGCGCGGCAGCTCGTCGCCCGCGATGAGCGCATCCGTGACCTCGAGACGCTTGTTGCCGCGCCCGGCCGCCGTTCGGGCAATTTCGAGGAACTCCTGCGCCGCCACGAGGTTCCAGTACGCCACGATCGTATTCGCGACACTCGACGATGCGGTCTGCCTGAGGACGAGAGCGCTCGCCTCGTAATCGATGCCGGCGGCCTTCTCGAAGGCGCCGGTGGCGTCGGTTCCGCGGCCCCTGAGGAGCGCGATGTTCAGCGAGAAGCCGACCTCCGCGTTATAGACGTCCTCGCTGCCGAGGCCGCCGAGCTCGGTCTGCTTGGCTTTGCCCTTGTAGCCGTTCGCGTTGTAACTGCCCGTCGCGAAGAGGCCGGCCGTGACGCCGTCCCGGAAAGGAAAAGACATGCTCAGGTTGAGGTCGACCTTGCTCTCCTGTGTGATCTTCGGGACGTCTCCGAGCTTCGCCCGGTCCTCCTTGGCCGTCTGTTCCGCGGCCTGCTTGCCGGTGACGGCGGCGGCGAAGCTCGCGATCCCCGCCTGAAGGGCCTGGCTGCGTTGCGTGACGAGAACGGCCTTCTTGGCCGGGTCCGTCTCGTTCGCGATGAGCTGGTTGAGCTGGAGCACACGAAATTGGAACTGAAGCACGCCCGGATCCGAGCTTGCCGTCTCGTAGGTATCGGGGTTGGCCGCGATGCGGTTCACCTCGGCGAGATTCGCGTTCGCCACCGCCGTGTCGTTCTGCGCGGCGGCGAACGCCTTGTCGAAATCCTCACGCGTTTTCTTTTCCCTGGAAATCTGCGTGAGGCGCAAAGCCTGCTGGGTGAACATGTAGGACGCGCTGCCGCTGATGGTCGAATCGAACGCGCCCCTTTCCGTCAGGAAGGCGCCGCGCTGCGACCTCAAGGACTGCTCCTGGAGCCGGAGATTCGGATCGTTCTCGAGGGTGAGCCGGACGGCATCGAGGAGAGTGATCTGGCCGCCCGGGAACGTCAGAGCCGGGGGGGTCCATTCCGCCGGCACCGGCGCGTATTCGGGCACAGGCCCGTCGGCCGCCCGGGCCTGCGCGGGCCAGACGAAGAAGACGGCGGTGAGAAGGAGGGCGACGGGGCGGGACGGGGCGCGGAAAAAGCTCATGCGACTCCCGAAAATGCGGGATCGGCCGGAACCGGTCCCAGGTGAACGTTCAAAGAAGGCAAGGGGTTGTGACCCTTCCGACGCTAGCATCGGGTGCCTCCGAAGGTCAATGAGTCTCAAACGCGTAACCTCAGCGCGTAAGAATCTTCGTCGTCCCGCGCGTCTCCCCGAGGAAGCTGAAGCTGAGGAACGGAGCGGAGCGCCGGAGGACGAAGTTCGACATGCCGCGGTGCCGGATCGGCACGGTGAACGTGGCCTCCACGAAGCCCGTGCTCTCCGAGAGGCGCCGAATGGACTCCGTGTAAACGGGAACGATCTTTCCCCGCCGCCCAAGATCCCGCCGGATGAAGCTGCACGTGAACCGCACGACACGCTCGTCGAGGGCGTGGTTGATGATCCAGCCCACGAGCTCGCCGTGAAGCCGGATGCCGAGGCTCGAAACCGGCTCGAACCCCTCCGCGTCGTGCTTCCACGGCTCGAGGTCGGGCTTGATCCAGCCCGTGACGCGCTGGCTCTCCTTCAGCGCTTCCCTGTCGGTTTCCGTCAGGTCCTTCCACGGGAACACCGAATACCCCTCCTCGAGCGCGTACTTCCCGTACCAGTCCAACCGGCGCGCCTCTTCCAGCGTGCAGCGCAGCGTGAGCTGCCGGATCTCGGGCTTGGACCAGCCCGCCTTCTCGAGCACGCGTTCGACCGCTTCCTGGCCGGGCTGCCCGGTCATGTAGACGCCCATCGCCTTTTCGACGCCCATCCGCGACAGAAAAGCTCCCATCGAATTCAGGAGAGCGGTCCCGAGGCCGCGCCGACGATACGCAGGCACGACGAACAGGGAAAGCATTTCGGCGTTCGAGGTCTGTCCTTCGCGGATCTCCGCGAGCGCGAGAGCGACCGGCTCGCCGGTGACGAACGCGCCGAGCGCGACCGGCATGACGAGGGGCGTGTTCGGCGCCTGGGGATGCCGGCGGACTGGTTCAAAGTCGAGAAAGTGGCGATACGCCGGGAATGTCATCCCCGCGAAGCGTGAATCGACAGGCGCCGATAGTCCCTCGAAACGAACGTCGATCGGCGGGCGCGTGAGCTCATTCATGCGTTCTCCTGTTCGGGCGGGACGCCCCATTCGCCTCGAAGGCGAGGACGTTCGGCAGAAGGCCGGGCCGCGCCCGCCTCAAGAGCGTATAGCCGATTCCGGCCTGTCCCCGGAAGAAGCCCGGCAGGACACCCGCGTTCTCCTCCTCGGTGCCCCGCAGACGGAACCCGCCGAGGAGCCGGGCGCGGCGGAGCATCGCCTCGAGCCGGGCTTCGGCCGCGAGGGCGAGCTCGGGGCGCGCGAGGGCTTCGCCGGCCGCCGCGAGCGCCTCCACGAGCCCGATGTTTCCGCAGCAGGCGTGGTCCAGCGAGAGAAGGCCCGCGCAGCGCGTGGTCTCGAGAGCGATATCGAGAGACACCTCGAAATCCCGGTCGAACGACGCGTCCAGAAGGCCTCGCGTGCCCAACCTCGAGAGCACGATCCCGGGCGCCCCGTGGCACCATGCCTTCATGTCGAGGCGGCGCACGCTTCCTCCGTCGTTCACGAGTGCCGGCCAGTTCCCGGTCGCCGGGTCGAAGAGCGTGGCCTCGTGCCGGTAGGCCGCACGCGCCGCGTCCAGAAAGTCATCGCGTGAGGCGGCAGCCGCTAGGCGCACGAACGCGAGCGCGATCCCGCTCGTCCCGTGCGCGAGGCCTCCGAGAAAGAGGCCGTGCTCGGACGGCCAGCCCCACGCTCCGTCACCGAGATCGAGGCGGCGCGCGACGAGGTGCTCGCCGCAGACCACCGCGGAGCGGAGGGCCCCCGGGTCTCCCGTCGCCGCGTGGAGCGCGAGAAGGCCGAGAATCGCGCCTGCGCTCCCAGCCTCGAGGTCGTATGTCGTATCGGCCGCGATGCGTTCGGAAGTGATCAGGGCCGCGGCGCGCCCGGCGAGCACGAGCGGCCACTCTTCTCCAAGCAGCGTCGCCGCAACCGCGAGCGCGTAGACGAGCGAGCCCGCGCCGCTGCATACCCCAAGGCCTTCGCTCGCGAGGAGCGTCTGAAGATTGGGAGCGTCGAAGATCCTCCGGATCGGAAGGGCCACGCACCGGGCGGCGTCGCTAAATCGCTCGTACCCCGTGGCCGCCACCGCCGCCGCGAAGAAGAGGAGGATGCCAGCGCCGCCGTCGTACAGGTAATAGGACGAGCCGCGCTCCCTTCGATCCCCCGCGCGGACGGCGGCGGGATCGATCCAGAGAAGCGCGCCGTCCTCCCCCGCGACCGCATCCCGCAGGATTCCGTCGGCCAGCCTCACCGCCTCGGCCGTGAGCGCCTCCGGGGATTCGCGCGCCGAGCTCTCCGGAACCGCGGCCGCTGCCGCATCGACGGCCGGCGCACGCGAGCTGACGCCCCGCGAAAGAAAAGCGGTGAGAAGCCGGACCTGCGCCGCCAGGTTCGCGTCATCCATCAACGAGAGCCGCACCGCGAGGGCCTCGAAGCCCGATCGCGCGAAATGCCGACTGACGACCACACCCGCGCCGGAGACGGGATTCGTCTCCAGGGCACCGAGGTCGAAGCACGGGATGTCCATGCGTTCGAGCGCGGCGCGCTCGTCGCGGGCGAGGGGCCAAAGGGCCGGCGGATCCGCTCCGGCGGAGAAAGGTCTGTTCAGTGCGTCGAGGGCGACGCTTCGGACCCAGCCCTCGCGCAGGTAGCGCGGGGCGGCGAGGACGGAGAGAAGCCGCGCGTAGATCTCACTCGGGCGGAAAACGACGCGGAGCCGGTGAACCCCGAATCCCGAGAGAGGCCCCCCCCTCGCTTCGAGTTCCGTCCGCCGCGAGAGGAGAAAGCGGTAGGTGGACGCGAATCCCTGAAGCACGGCGGCGGGGCGATCCTCGGCTCGGAGGCTCACGCCGCCCAGGACGGGGAGATTCGCCGACCCTTCTCCTCCACCATTCAGGCCGCCCACGTCGGAGATGCGGCCCTCCCCGTCCGCCTGCCCCAGCATCAGGAGGCCCGTCGGGAGGAACGAGGCGTCGAGCAGCGCGTTCGCCACGTCGAACACGCCTTGAAGGGGGGCGATGACCGCGTCGGGCTGGAAGATCGCTTCGGCATCCACGACAACGGGGCCGGCCCCCGTCGCGACGACGTTGTCCATGTGGAAGTCGCGCGCTCCGAGAAGCCACGCCGCGGCGAGGAGCCCGCCGGCGCTCCGGAAATACGCTTCGACCGCGGCTTCGTCCCGCATGGGAACGGGCGCCGCGAACTCCGCCCATCCGTAACCGTCCCTGACGACGAAACGCAGGGCGGGCGGGGCATCCGGCGCGCCCGCAGCGCCGAGCCAAGTCAAAAACTTGTTCCACTCCGCCTCGAGTCCGACGGTCCGCGGCTTGTACACGACGCGCGCACCCGATTGAAACTTCAGGATCACGACGCGGCGTCCTCCCCGGTGTCTATCCGAGATCCCGGCCTTCACGGCGGTGACCGGTCCGCTTGCGCCGAAGGCTTCCGCGAGAGCGGCGCGATCCGTCCGCACGCGCGAGAGGAGCTCGCACGTCGCCGTCACCCAGTCCATCGCGAGGGTCGAGGCAAGACGCGCGAGCACGGGGAACTCGACGAACAGAACCAGGGGATCGTCATCGGAGAGAGGCGCATTCGCCTGATGCACGAACCCGACGCGTTCCGAGAGAACCCTCTCTCCGATTGACGCGAGATCGGACAGCAGCTCTCCCTCCAGCGTCCGAAGGGCCGCCGACGCGAAAAGTCCGTCCTCGATGCGTTCGATCCGCGCGGCGCGCGCCCGCGCCGCGCGCACGAAAGGGATCCAGAACTCGCTGAAAGCGGCCGGCGTGGGGAACGCGGCGAGCTCGGCGGGCTCGGCCTCCGTCTTGTTTTCGCGCGCGAGCGCCAGCGCCTCGTCGAGAAACCTCACCCACGGCGCGTCCGCGAGCCCCTGGAGCGACGCGGCCGCCTCCACGACGTCCGCCGGGGTCAGGCCGTCCCACGCGAGCCGGCGGGCGAGCGCGTCCGGGTTCCCGCCCGCGAATGCGATGGCCCAGAAGTCGAGAATCGCGGCGTTCCTCCCGCCGGGCCCAGACGCGTCGCCAGCGCGAACCGGCGAACGGACGCCAGCCGCCAGCCGCTCGTCGAGCGTTCGCGCGCGGGCGTCGAGTTGCATTCGTACGGAGGGCTCGATCACGGGCTCCACGCTGATGTGACGAAGGACGAGAGACCAGAAGAAAGCGCCACCCCCCTTGAGGGGATGGCGCCTGATGATTCCAGAAAGCGGCCGGCGGTGCCGGCCGGATCGAAGACTAGACCAGCTTGACGGTGGCGTTGAACTCGACGCGCGTGTTCTGGCCGCCTTTGGCTCCCGAGCACGTGTAGGTCTCAGTGCCGCCGCCGCCCTTGCCGCCGGCGCCGCCGGCGACCATCTCGAGAGCGCCGTCCGAAAGCTCGGCGCCCGGCTTGGGCACGTAAGGAACGACGACGTACATCGTGGTCGGCGACTCTTCCACGGCCTTGACCGTGATCGCCTCGGGGATCTTCGAGCCCATCTGGCCCTCGAGAACGGCCTTGGGATTCTTGAGGAGCGCCGCGCGGTACTGCGGGTTGCTCTTCGAGAACTTCGTGAGGAGATCCTGGACCTCGCCGCGGGTGAGCTGTTCTGCCATGTGCGTGACTCCTTGTTGTTCTTTTCTGTTCGGTATGAAGTTAGACGAGCTTGACGGTCGCGTTGAACTCGACGCGGGTGTTCTGGCCGCCCTTGGCCCCCGTGCACGTGTAGGTCTCGGTGCCGCCGCCGCCCTTGCCGCCGGACCCGCCGGCAACCATCTCGAGAGCGCCGTCCGAAAGCTCGGCGCCCGGCTTGGGCACGTAGGGAACGACGACGTACAGCGTGCTCGGCGACTCTTCCACGGCCTTGACCGTGATCGCATCGGGGATCTTGGAGCCCATCTGGCCCTCGAGAACCGCCTTGGGATTCGCGAGAAGCGCTGCACGGTACTGCGGGTTGCTCTTCGAGAACTTCGTGAGGAGGTCCTGGACTTCGCCGCGGGAAAGCTGTTCGGACATGATGATTCTCCTTTTGCCGCTCGGATTGATTCCGAAGGTCGGTTGGTACCTCCCTCAACGCACGAGCCGTACCAGGTCCGCCCCGACGCGCAAGTCACTCATTTCATGAAGATCCGTCGCAGAAGCGTGCACCGGATCACGCCGCGAGATGAATCCCGCCTCCATCGAATGGAGCCGGAACTCCATCGTGTAGCCTTCGAGAAAATGCCTGTTCCTCATACCGGTCCCGGCGAAGTCGATATCAATTACGGTGACGAAAGCATCGCGACCGTGACGGGAGCCTCCTCGGGCCTCGGCTTCGAGATCGCGCGCGCACTCGCCATGACCGGCGTCCGAGTGGCGCTCGTCTGCCGCGATTCCGCACGGGGAGCGTCGGCGCGCGAAAACATCGCGAGGTCGAGCCCGAGCGCCACGCTCGATCTCTTCGTCGCGGACCTCTCCTCGCTCTCCGCAGTGCGTCGGCTCGCCGCCGAGATGCGCGAACGGCTTACCCGCCTTGACGTCCTCGTCAACAACGCCGGGGTCGTCAAGCTGCGCCGCGAGGAGACGGTCGACGGCCTCGAGTGGACCCTCTCGGTGAACCACCTCGCCCCATTCCTTCTCACACGCCTTCTGATGCCCCTGCTTGAAGCCTCCCGGGGATCCCGGGTCGTAAACGTCTCGTCGGACGCGCATCGCGGCGTCACTCTCGACGTCGATGACCTGCAGTCCCTCAAAGGCTACGACGCGTTTCTCGCCTACCAGCGCACGAAGCTCGCGAACGTGCTCTTCACCTACGCCCTGTCCCGGCGCGTCGCCGGAAACGGCATTTCGGTCTTCGCGGTGGCTCCCGGAATGGCCGCGACGGAGATCGTCCGCGAAGCCCCTCCCTGGTATCGGCTCGAGTGGAGCCTGAAGTCGCGCCCGGCCTCTGAAGGCGCCGCGACGCCGGTATGGGCCGCGCTCGCCCCGGAGCTCTCCGGAAAGTCCGGGCTCTATCTGCGAGACGGCGCCGTCGTCGACTCGTCGCCGGAATCCTACGACGTCGCGCTGCAGGAGAGGCTTTGGGTGGACAGCATGGGCCTCACGGGCTGAAGCCTCCGTCCACGGGAAGCACCGCGCCCGTCACGAACGAGCCGTCGGCGGAGGCGAGAAAAAGAAGCGCGCGCGCCACGTCCTCGCTCTCGCCCAGGCGGCCGAGGGGCGTACGTTCCACAACTTGTCGCTCGACCTCGGGCCCGTTCGCTTCGTTCATCGCGGTGCGCACGTATCCCGGAGCGACGGCGTTCACCGTGATCCCCCACGGGCCGAACTCCTTCGCCCAGACGCGCGTCATCCCCTCGATCGCGGCCTTGGAGGCGGCGTAGGCCGTCTGCCCCGGGAAGCCGTGACGCGCGAGAACGGAGGAGACGTTGAGGATGCGGCCGTATCCCCGCGCCTTCATGGCGGGCACGACGGCCTGAACCGCGTGGAGGGCGCCGCGCGCGTTCGTGTCGAGCATCAGGTCCCAGGCCGGCGCCGACAACGACTCGGCCGGGACGAAGCCGCGCGTCACGCCCGCGTTGTTCACGAGGATGTCCACGCGTCCCGCGGCGTCGAGGACGCGGCCGCCCTCGAACCGCACGGCCTCGGCATCGCGCAGGTCCACCTCGGCGCGCAGGTCTTCGGCGCCGTCCGGCCCCGGCCTCTCCCGCCAGGACAGGTCCCAGCCGATGACGACGGCGCCTTCGGCGCGAAAGAGGAGGGCCGTCGCGCGGCCGATGCCGCGGGACGCGCCCGTCACGATCGCGACGCGGCCCTCGAGCCGCCCGTTCCCCGCGCGAGCATTCACGCTGTCACCATGTCGCGTCGAGCGCGGCCTCGGGGTCGAGCGCGAGGCGCAGGCGAATGTCTTCCACGTCGATCTCGGCCATCGCGCGGCGATATCCGTGCGTCCCGATGACGAGCGGCGGCTCGGTGTGGATGCGCTCGAGAAGCACGTCGGTCAAGGCGCGGGCCCGCCCGCGCTGTTCCGAGCAGAACGCGACCCAGCCCTCCTGAAATGCGGCGTCCATCGGCGAGTGGCGCGGCGTGTCGGCGAAGAAGGCCCGCCGGGCCCGGCTCGTTGCGCGGCGAGACAGGACTCTCTTCTTGATGCGCCGGGCGAGCTCGTCCTTCGGCATCCGGTCGAATGTCTCGGGGCGCTCGGCACGCTCGAGGCCCTCGGTGTCGATCGCGAGATTGAAGAAACAGTGCTCGAGATCCACGAGGGTGACGGTCCCGCCGGAGACGAACGCGTTTCGCGGCCGGATATCTCCGTTCGAGAACAGGAACGCAAAGGCATAGTGGCCGCCCAGGGCCCGCGCAACGTCCTCCGTGAGAGGCCCCTCGTATTTCACGCCGGGAGCCTCCGTCAAGAGGAGCAGCGGCTCGGCCCCAGGATGGAGCGCGGCCGTACACGACGGCAGGCCCGTGAGCGCCTGAAGGCGATACGCGAACGCCTCGAGGTGTGCCGTCTCGGGCAGCAGGAAGCGCTTCGCGTAGAGGACCAAAGGCGATTCTCCGTCACGCGCCTGGATCCGGTACACGAGGTTGTACCGCCCCTGCTCGCCGTCCGCGACGGGTGAAACCGTCACGACCACGGCCCTCCGGCCGGCCACCTCCACCCGGTCTCCCGGGGAGAGGAGCGGAGGAAAGCCCGGCGCCTGAATATCCAGGAGACCGAGGTCGGCCACCGAGGACAGCGTCACGTCGCCTCCTTTCGCGCCGACGCCGGCCGTCCTCATTCCGAGCGCGGCGGGCGCGCGGACGTCGTTCTGCACGGAGTCCCCCACGAAGAGCGCCCTGCCGGGCTCGACGTCGAGCCGCGCCACCGCACGGGCATATATCTCTGGATCCGGTTTCGCACACCCCTCGTCGCAGGAGAAGGCAAACGCGTCGAACAACGGCTCGAGGCCGAGCCGGCCCACGGGTTCCTTGAACGGGCTCGCGAGATTCGACACGAGCCCGAGTTTCAGGCCGCGGCGCTTCAGGAAGTTCAGGAGCGACGCCGTGCCTGGAACAAGCCGCATCCCGTCGAGCTCGGTGCGGAGAAAGCCGCGGCAGATCGCCACGGCGTCGGGCCGTCCCGGGGCGAGCGTTCGCGCGATCGTGCCGACGAACGCGTCTTCGTCCGCGAACGCGGTCGTGAGGAGGCCGCGCCGGAGGAGGTTCATCCAGGCGGCGCGGGATACGCCGAGTGCGGAAGGCAGGCGCCGCGAGAGCGGGCGCTCGCCGTGTTCGACGAGAGTTCCATAGAGGTCGAAGAGAACGGCGGCGAGCGTCACGAAGACTCCCGGGTCAGCTCTTGAGCTTTTGGTGCCGCAGGAAGTCCATGAACCTCTGGTAGTCGTTCGAGGCGAGGTGGAAAAGATCGAGCAGGTTGCGGTAGCTGCCGCCTTCGAGGAGACCGCGGCTCACGACTGCCTTCACCTGCGCGCGATTGAGGTCGCGCTCCATGAAGGGCGTGTAGACGACGCTCCAGAAGGTCTCGCCGTCCACGACGATCCGGCGATACAGCTCCTCGAGCCGGTCGTCCGCGGGGGGTTGGCCGCCTTCGGTGAGATGCGTGACGAAGTCGTGCGGCTCGATCACCGCTCCGTCCGCGAGGGCATAGCCCGTCGTCGTGAGGCTCACGAGCTCGCGCACGTTGCCGGGCCAGGGATAGCGCTCGAGGAGCTTCAGCGACTCGGGCGAGAAGCGCTTCGAGACGCCGTAGTTCGCGTGGAGGCGGTGGAGCGTGTGCTCGAGGAGGTAGAGCCAGTCGTCCCCACGCTCGCGAAGCGGCGGCACCTTCAGGAAGAAATAGCGCAGGCGGAAATACAGGTCGTTCCGGAACTCCGAGCCCACCATCAGCGCCGAGAGCGGCCGGTTCGTGGCCGCGATCACCCGCACGTTGACCCGCTTCGTCGTCTCGGACCCGAGCGGCTGGAACTCGCCCTGCGCGAGAGCGCGGAGGAGCATGACCTGCGCGCTCATGTGCAGGTCCCCGATCTCGTCGAGGAAGATGACCCCTCCGTCGGCGGTCTCGAAGCAGCCCCTACGGTCCGCGGAGGCGCCCGTGAAGCTCCCCTTCTTGTGGCCGAAGAGCTCGCTCACCGTGAGGTTTCCTTCCAGATATTGCGGACAGTTCACGGAGACCATGGGAAATCCCCGGCGGCTCCCGAGGAGGTAGAGAGCCTGGGCAAGGCCTTCCTTCCCCGTCCCCGTCTCGCCCGTGATGAGCACGGGCTCGTTGAACACGGCGATCTTCTCGAGCGTCGCGAGGATCTCGATGAGGCTGGGCGAGTGGCCCACGACCTCCACCTGCCGGTGCGCGCCCCACGTCTCCACCGAGCGATCCCGGAGGCGGATCGCGGCTGGACTCAGGAACGACGCCACCTGTGTCGTGCTCATGTCCTTCTCTTCGTTCGCCGACGACGCATCACATGAGGACGGACCGCTGGGTCCGCCCGGTTGGGATTCGAGAGGTGCGAGGCCCGGGGATTCTACGCCGGGACGTTCGACGCGAGGCGCTGGAGCTCGGACCAGCGCGCGTAGAGGCGGTCGATCTCGGCCTGCTTCTCCTCGAGCGCCGCGAGCACCGTGACGAGCTTTTTCGCGTCGCTGGCGTGCGCGGGATGCTCGCTCTCCGCACGCAAGGCGTCGCGCGCCGCCTCGACGGCCTGGATGCGCTCCTCCATCCCGTCGAGCTCCCGCTGATCCTTGAAGCCAACCCGGCGCTTCCGCGCCGGACCCTTCGCGCCGGAACGGCGCGCGGGAGCGGCGCCCTTCTGCTCCGCGTACCACGCCTCCCACTGGTCCAGCCCGGCCAGTGCCGTGAGCGTCCCGTGGCCCTTCCCGTCCTTTCCGAACGCGAGGATGCGGTTCGTGACGCGGTCCAGGAAATACCGGTCGTGCGTCACGAGGATGACGGCGCCCGGAAAGTCGGCGAGGCAGTCCTCGAGGACCTGCAGCGTCGCGAGGTCCAGGTCGTTCGTGGGCTCGTCGAGGACGAGCAGGTTCGTCTTCTTGAGCATGAGCCGCGCGAGAAGCAGCCGGCTCTGCTCTCCGCCCGAGAGGCGGCTCACCTTCATGTCTTTCTGCTCTTCCTTGAACAGGAACCGGTCGAGATAGCTCCGGATGTGGACGAGCGCGCCGCGGTAGTCGACGTGGTCCCCCTCGGGGCAGATCGTCTTCGCGACGGTCGACTCCGGATCGAGGCTGTCGCGGCCCTGCTCGAACGTGACCGGCTGGAGGTTCTCCGCGCGGAAGACGTCCCCCGTGTCGGGCTTCTCCGTTCCGAGCAGGATCCGGAGAAGCGTCGACTTGCCGCACCCGTTCGGCCCGAGGAGGCCGATCCGGCTCTGCGGCGTCACGAGCACGTGGAGATGAGAGAAGAGGACATTTTCGCCGTAGGTCTTGCCGATGCCCTTCGCCTCGATGAGCCGCTTCGGGTTCTTCTCGGACGACTGGAAGTCGAGGCGCACGCTGCGGGACTGGTTCCGGGCCGAGAGCTGCCCGACTTCGACTTCGAGCGCACCCGCCCTCTGGATGCGCGCCTGCTGTTTCGTCGAGCGCGCCTTGGCGCCACGAAGCAGCCACTCGGTCTCGCGCCGCAGCTGGTTCCGGAGCGACGACTCCCGCTGCGCGTCGGTCGCCAGGCGCTCTTCCTTCACCCGGAGGTACGTCGCGTAGTCGCCCCGGACGTCGAGGAGGCCGTTCGCGTTTCGCCTGTCGAGCTCCAGGATCCGGTTCGCGACGCGCTGCAGGAACAGCCGGTCGTGCGTCACGGTGAGCGTCGCGAA
>JARXKK010000093.1:8994-12849 GCA_030278895.1 Acidobacteriota bacterium | reverse complement strand
GGCGTCCTTTCCGCCGAGCTCGAGGACGACGCCCGTCAGGTTCTTCGCGGCGCGCTGCATCACCTCGACGCCCGTCGGAACGGAGCCCGTGAAGAGCACCTTCGCGATACCGGCGTGCTCGACGAGGACGTTCGTGTCGGCGCCGCCCGCCGTCACGACGTTCACGACGCCGGGCGGCAGGCCCGCGCGGCGGCAGAGGTCCCCGACGGCGAGCCCGGTCAGGGCGGTGGCGGACGCGGGCTTCAAAACGACGGTGTTGCCCGCCGCGAGGCAGGCCGCGATCTCGACGAAAGGGATGCCGAACGGGAAGTTCCAGGGCGTCACGACCGCGATGACGCCCAGCGGCTCGAAGCGGTAGCTCCCCTTCTTGTGCGCGAAGAGAATCTGCGCGTAGTCGATGGGCCGCTCGGCGAGGAGCTCGCCCGCGTGCCTGGAGAGATAGCGCAGCGTGTCGGCGGCCGGCACGATGTCCACGGCTCGCGCTTCGCCGACGGGTTTCCCCTGCTCGGTCGCGATGAGCCGCGCGATGTCCTCGTGAGCGAGGCATACCTCCTGGAGGAGCCGCGCGAGATGCCGCTGCCGGACGAGGACCGGCGTCTGCGACCACGAGAGGAACGCCTTTCGGGCCGAACCGACGGCGATCTCGATCTCGCGAGGGCCGGCGCGGACGACGTCCGCGAACGGCTCTTCCGTCGCCGGGTTCACGGCCGCGAACGACGCTCCCGTCTTCACGTCCTGGCCGTCGATGATCGGCGCGTTCGTGAAGGGAAAGGGTGACTTCAAATCATGGCTCCACGCGTGATGGCGTCTTTCTTCGTGCGCCAGAACGCCACGAGGTGCTGGACGTAGTCGGAAAAAGGCGGACAGGCGACGTCGAAGCGCGCGAGATCCTTCGTGGCGCGCTTCGCGTCGTAGTGAACGGGATGGTCGAAGTAGTCGAGCGACTGGACGGGCATCCCGAACGCCTTCTGGATCGGTGTCGGCGTGAACAGCAGCTTCGCGATCAGGAGAGGCACCGGCACGTAAAGGAAAGACTTGCCGAGCGCCTTCGCGAACATCTCCTCGATCTCGAACGCCGTCGCGGGGCTCGGATCCGTCAGATGGTAGGTCTTTCCGATCGCCCCCGGCCACGTCGAGAGGCGGGCGATTGCCTCGAGCACGAAGTCCACGGGCACGAGGTTCACTTCCGCGTCGCCCGTTCCCACCTTGATGAAGGCGCCGGGGGACGGGAGGACTCCCATCGCGTTCAGGGAGAAGTAGGGGCCGTCGAACTTCGCCGTCTCCCCCGTCTTCGAATTTCCGACCACGATTCCGGGCCGGTAGATCGCCGCCGGAATCCCGCTCTCCTTCACGGCGACTTCGGCGAGGAACTTCGTCTCCTCGTAGAAATTCTTGAACTTCTGCCCGACGTCGAGGTCTGTCTCGCGGTACGTCCCGACGGCCGTGCCCGACACGTAGGCCGTCGACACGTAGTCGAGGCGCTCGAAGACGGGAGCGCCCGCCAGGAATTCGAGAATGTTCTTCGTGCCCTCGACGTTGATCCGGAGGCCCACGTCGCGGGCAACGGCGAGGTCGTAGACGGCGGCAAGGTGAAAACATCCCGCCAGGTCCTTCAGGAGCATCTTTGCCTGAGACGCGGCGAGCCCGAGTCCAGGCGATGTGATGTCGCCGACGACGAGGCGGATGCGCCCCTTCGTACCGGGATGCTCCTCGCCGAGCGCGGCGACCGAGGCGTCTGCGGCCGAGAGGAATTTTTCCTGCACGAGGCAGTGGAAAGTCGTGCCGGGCTCGAGCTCGAGGAGCCTGGGGATCAGCCGCGCCCCGATGAAGCCGGGAAATCCCGTGAAGAGGACGTGGCGGGAGGCGTGGGGAGAGGCGGTGCGGCGAGGCTTTGCCATAAGAGGGAAAGTGTAGTCCCTGCTAGAGCTCCGTGCCAAAGGCGGGATCCTGAAGAAGCCGGCGATTGAATTCGGCGATCCGCGCGAGCATCGGCGGTGGGCAGGCGCAGGCTCCGCCGTCCAGCGTGAGGATGGGCGTTGCCATCGTGAGCGACCCGAGGAGGATCGCCCCTTCCCGCAGCTTCTGAGCGGTGAGCGGCGCGGAGGCGGAAGATCCGCCCAGAAAAGCCGCCGCGGTCACGCTCGGGAGGACGCCCTTCGGCGCCAGGACGGGCGCTCCCCCGTTCCAGGCCACGAGGCCCGTCGTCGTGCCTTCGAGGTAATGCCCGTCCGGCGCGCGCAACAGGCCCTCGTCGCCACCCGCCTTCTTCGCGAGGCGTCCGCCCTGGATCGCGGCGAAGTAGCTCGTGGACTTGACGCCCGGCGTGTCGCGCTGGAGGTCCAGAGGGAGCGAGACGGAGTGCGAGCCCTTGCGGCGCGCGAGGCGGCTCTCGGGAATCGGAAGAAGATGCGCCTCGAGGCGGAAAGAAGCCTCGTCGTCGAGGTCGTCACCCACCGCGAACCACGTGAGGCGGAGCGCACGCTGTTCGTCCGGCGTGGCGGCGGGCGACACGTCGAGGGCCTTCCTCGCGGCCGCGGTCAGTCGCTCGCGCGTCGGCTTCGGGAGCTCGAGGCCGGACAGAATCCGGTTCATCCGTTCGAGATGCGGCTCCCACAGGACCGCGCGCCGGCCGGCGACGAGCGCCGTCTCGAAGAAACCGAAACCGCGCTGCACGGCAGGCGAGAGGAACGGGACGGGGGCGTACTCAACGGCCATCTTTCACCTTCCCGGCGGCGAGCGCGCCCATGGCCGCGCCAAATTCCCGCGACTTCGTTTCCATCTCGCGCCACTCGGCATCGGGCCGCGAGTCCCACACGATTCCGCCTCCGGCGTGGTAATCGACTGTATCCCGAGAGGCGATTGCCGTGCGGATCGCCACGTTGAAGACGGCACGACCGTCGCCGCGCACGTACCCGGCCGCTCCGCAGTACGCGCCGCGCGCGACGGGCTCGAGGCCCCGGATGAACCCGAGAGCGGCACGCTTGGGCGCGCCCGTGATCGAACCGCCGGGCAGCGTCGCTCCGAGGACCCCGGCGATCCCGATGCCGGGGCGGAGTCGAGCCTGCACGGTGGATTCGAGGTGGTGAAGATGGCGAAACGAACGCAGGACGCGGAGCTCCGTCGTCTCGACGCTCCCCGGCTCGGCCACCTTCCCGAGGTCGTTCCGGAGGAGATCCACGATCATCACGTTCTCGGCGGCGTCTTTCGCGGACGCGAGCAGGTCCGCCCGGCGCTTCGCGTCCCCCTCTTCGTCAGGCGCGCGTGCGATCGTGCCCTTGATCGGCTTCGTGACGACGCGGCGCGAAGCGAGATCCACGTCGAGAAACAGCTCAGGAGAGTTCGACACGACGGCCCAGTCTCGGGAGGCGAGCGTCACCGCATAGGGCACGGCGTTATCCGCGTAGAGAGCGTCGGCCAGGGCGAATGGATCGACACGCCCGGCGTACCGTGTGCGGCGGGAGAGATTGACCTGATAGACGTCGCCGCGGGCGATGGCGTCGCGAATGGCCTCGACACCTCGTCCCCATTCGTTCGAAGAGAGCGACGGCTGCGCCGTCGCCCGTTCTTTGAAGGTGAAGAGCGGAAGAGACGAAGCGGCCGGTGTGGTCGGCGCGGGGCCCGAGGCGGCGGCCTGCCGGGTGTCGAAGACGGAGAATTCCGCGAAAGGAAGAAATTCATGCGGGCGCGCGAGCGCCGCCGACCCTTCGAGAAAGACGCCCGCCTCGTAAGAGATGAAACCCGCGGCCAGGAGGTTCGGGTTGCCCGAGGCGGCGATCTCGTCCAGGGCCGCGAGAACGCCGGGCAGCTGCTCCGGCGTTTCCGCGCAGATTCTCTTCTCTTCACCTTCTAAGAAAA
>JARXKK010000093.1:0-8894 GCA_030278895.1 Acidobacteriota bacterium | reverse complement strand
CAGTCCCCAGCCAGCCCCCTCGAAGGACACTCTCATTGGTTTCGTCTAGTCTAGGGTCATCGTGAGCGCCTCACACGCCGCCGTCGAGACGTCGATCCAGGTGCGCTACGCCGAGACGGACGCCCAGCGCGTCGTCTACCACGGCAACTACGTCATCTGGTTCGAGGTCGCGCGCACGGCGTACTGCGAGCGCGCCGGATATCCCTACCCCCGGATGGAGGCCGAAGGCTCGTTCATCACCGTGACCGAGGTGCGCGTGCGCTACCGCAGGTCGGTGCGCTATGGCGACACGGTGGTCGTGAGGGCGCGGATGATCGCGCTGAAAAGCCGCGGCTGCACCTTCGCCTACGAAGTCGTGCTGCCGGACGGCCGGCTCGCGGCCGAGGGTGAAACCCACCACCTCTTCCTCGACGGTTCCGGCAAGCCGCGCACCGTTCCCGACGCGATCGCGGACGCGTTCCGCTCGTTCGGGGAGCGCTCCGCCTAGCTTCCGTTCGGGATCTTCTTCGCGAGGGCGCGCTGGACGAGGGCCGGAACGAGGCCCGCCACGTCTCCTCCGAGCTGGTGCACCTGCTTGACGAGCCGGCTCGAGGTGTACGAGAGCTCTTCCTTGGGGGTGAGGAACAGCGTTTCGATCTCCGGACCCAGGCGGCGATTCATGAGCGCCATCTGGAATTCGTGCTCGAAATCCGATACGACGCGCAGGCCGCGAACGACGATGCAGGCCTTCTCCTTCCTCATGAAGTTCACGAGGAGGCCTTTGAAGGACTTCACTTCGACCTTCGGCTCGCGCCGGAAGATCGCGCGAATCATGCGGAGCCGTTCGTCCACGGTGAAGAGCGGGGACTTTTCCGTGTTGATGAGAACCGCGATGAGCACCCGGTCGAAAAGGTGGCAGCCTCTTCGGATCAGGTCGACGTGGCCGTTCGTCATGGGATCGAACGTGCCCGGGTAGACGGCGGTGCGTTTCACGCGAGCCGGGATTGTACGTCCCCGCGCCTTCCGAGGAACGCATCGCCGAGCCGCCGCGCCGTGAATACGAGAAGAAACAGCGCGAAGCCTGGCGGAAGAACGCACCACCAAGCGTCCGGAAGGAGGTTGCGCGCCTCGGCCAGCGCGCGCCCCCAGGAGGCGGCCGGCGGAGGCGCCCCCAACCCGAGAAACGACAACCCGGCCTCGGTCAGCACGGCCGACCCGAGGACGTATGGCAGCGTCGCGAGCGCCGGCGGGAGCGCGTGAGGGAGCACGTGCACGAACAGGAGCCTCGCGTCCGAGGCACCCGAAGCGCGGGCCGCGTCCACGAAGGCTTGATTTCGGAGGCGCTGCGTTCCGGCGCGAACGAGGCGCGCCGCGTCCGTCCAGCCCGTCAGCGCGATGAGAAGCGCCGCGACGAGGAAGGACGGCCTCAGGAACGCCGCGCCCGCGATGACGAGAACGAGGGCCGGGAGCGCCTGCACGATCTGCAACACGAGGAGGACGGCTCGATCCGTGCGGCCGCCCGCCCAGCCCGCCAGAGTTCCGAGCGCTGCCCCGAGTCCGAGCGCCAGCGCGGAGGCCAGGAGGCCCGCCGCGAAGGAGAGCCGCGCACCGTGGAGAACCCGTGCGAGAACGTCGCGGCCGAGCTCGTCCGTGCCGAGGAGGTGCCGCCTCCCGGGCGGCGTGAGGCGACGGTCGAGATCGACGCCGTCGGGGTCGAACGGAACCGGAGCGCTGAGGATCGTCTCTCCCGCGCGGCCGGTGATCCACGGCTTCTCGCGCGCGATGAGCGGCGCCAGGAGCGCGAGCAGCGGAAAAAGCGCGAAGGCGATCCCCGCGCGGCGGAGCGCGGCCCGGGCTCCCGTCACGGGGTGACTCCTCCGGGCAGGGCCTCGTCCGCATCCGCCGTGCGGGGATCGAACGCGGCCGTGACGAGGTCCCCAGCCAGCGATGCGGCGACGACCACGGCGGCCGAGAGAAGCGTGAGGGCGAGAACCGTCGGAAGGTCGCGCGCGAAGACCGCCTCCGCGAGGAGACCGCCGGCCCCCGGAAGCGAGAAGACGCGCTCCACGAGGATCGAGCCGGACACGACGGCCGGCACGAGCGCCGCCCCCATCGCGGCGAAGGAAGCAGCCGACCGGCGGAGGGCGCGCCCGATCTCAGCGGGCGGTCCCTCGCCCCGGGCCCGGCCCGCGAGCGCGGCCGGGTCCGCGAGGGCCGCCGCGACGCAAACTCTCACGAAGCGAGCCACGAGGGCGAGCGACGCGAGCGTCAGGGTCACGACGGGCAGCACGAAGCCCCGGAGCCCGGTTTCCGCGTCGGCGAAAAGAGGTGTGACGCGCAGCCAACCGGAGAAGACGAGGAGAAGGAGGAGGCCGAGGACGAAAGACGGCGTCGAGAAGAGCGCATCGCACACGAACCCGGAGATCCGGTCCAGCCGCCCGCCCGGCCGCCGGGCCGCCGCGACCCCGAGGGGGACACCGACGAGGCACGCCAGGAGGAGGGCGGCGATGTTCAAGGCGAGCGTCGTGGGGAGGGCCCGGGCCACGCGATCCGCCACGGGCTGGCCGTCCACGAGGGAACGGCCGAAGTCGAGACGCAGCGCGCGCAAGGTCCACGTGACGAAGCGTTCGGCCACGGGCCGGTCCAGGCCATAGAGATGCCGGAACGCCGCGAGCGCCTCGGGCGAAACCGGGACGGCGCGGTTCCCGCCCGCCCGGGCCGCAAGGGAGGCCGCGTCGCCGGGAGCGGCCGTCACGAGGCCGAACACCAGCGCGAGGACGCCGAGCAGCGTCATGAGGGCCGAGGCCACCCGCCGCAACAGGAATCGGAGCATGCGGAGATGTTACGTGGCCGCGCGCCGTTTCAGGAGATAGTGCGATACGAACCACTCGTGGCCGCCGCGAAACGCGAAGAGCTCGGCGCAGGCCATGAAGAAGACGCGCCAGGCTTCGACGCGCGCCTTCCCGTTCGCCGGGCCGAACACGGCGAGCGCCTCCGCGCGCCGCGCGTCGAGGTTCTCGAGCCACGCTTCGGCGGTCCGCGCGTAGTGCGTGCCATTCACGCGCCAGTGCTCCTCCACCGTGACGTCGCCGGCGAAACAGAAGACGAGGCGGTCGGACGGCATGAGGCCGCCCGTGAAGAAATTGCGGGCCATCCAGTCGGCCCCGCCGTCCGCGACGAACGGATAGGCGGCATCCCGGTGAGAGAAGACGTGGAGGAAAAGCCGCGCCTCGGGCCGCATCCACGCCGCGATGCGGGCGAGGAGCATTTCCCAGTTGCGCATGTGCTCGAACATCTCCACCGACACGACGCGGTCGAAGGTGGCCTGCGGGTCGAACACGTTCATGTCGGCCGTGACGATCCTGAGGTTCCCGAGGCCGCGGCGGCGCGCCTCTTCCTCGACGTGGGCGCGCTGGTCGCGGGAGTTGGAGACGCCGAGAATCCGCGCGTTCGGATACCGCTCGGCCATGAAGAGCGACAGCGAGCCCCAGCCGCAGCCCAGTTCGAGGATGTCCTGGCCGTCCTCGAGGCGCGCGCGGCGGCAGGTGAGATCCAGCATGGCCTCTTCGGCGGCGTCCAGTCTCGTGACACCCGGGGGAAACAGCGCGCTCGAGTACTTGAGGCGCTTTCCGAGCGCGAGGCGGAAGAACGCCGGCGGGACTTCGTAGTGCTGGTCGTTCGCCGCGCGCGTCTCGAGGGCGATCGGACCCTTCCGCATCGCGTCGACGAAGGCGGCGTGCCGAACCTGCACGGCCTCGGCGTCGCCGGCATGCTCTTCGGCGAGGCGACCGGCACAGAGCCGGCGGATGGCGGCGCGCACGAGAACGTCCGGCACGAGGCCGGAGGCGACGAGTCGATCGACGTTCATGCCGCTCTTCATCTCGTCACGCCGTCACCGCGCCGGGCCTGGGTCCGGCTTCCGGAACCACGGGACGAAAGCGCTCGTCGTGCGCTGATAGCGGCGGTATTCCTCGCCGCGCGACCTCAGGGCCTGCTCCTCCGTGGCCGGTATGCCGGTCACGCGAAGCAGGAAGAACAGCATGAGCGAAGGGCAGAGGACGGCGGCGACACCCCACGGCGAGCCGAGCGCGAAGACGAGCCACGCCATCCAGACGAGCCACTCGAAGAAGTAGTTCGGATGGCGGGAATAGCGCCAGAGTCCGGCGTCGCAGGTCTTGCCGCGGTTGGCAGGATCGCTCTTGAACGCATCGAGCTGCGCGTCCGCGACGCTCTCCCCCGCGAGGGAGAAGAGCCAGATACCGGCGCCGGCCGCCTCCCAGTCCGAGAAGCGCGGCTCGGGATTGAGAACCGCGAGCAGCATCGGCAGGCCCAGAAAGACGTCCAGCAGGCCCTGCAGGAGGAAGAAGAAGAGGAAGCGGCGGGGAACGTTCGCGCCCGCACGCGCCCACTCCGCCCGGAGCGCCCGATAGCGGCCTTCTTCGGGCTTGCCGCGCATGCGCCGGGCCAGGTGGACGGCGAGCCGCACGGACCAGATGAGCCCCATCGCGGCCACCGCCGCGCGGCGCGGCTGCCAGCCGGAACCGAGGGACGCATACAGGATCGAGACGAGCCCGATACCTGCCGCCCATCCCGGGTCCACGACTCCGGCGTCTTTCAGCCGGAAATGCCACACCCAGAGCACCGTCATCATCGTGAGGGTCAGCGCGGTGGCGAGGAGCGCGAGGTGGAGGGCTTCAGGCAGCAAGACGCAGATTCCTCCGGCCGAGGAGCGCGGCCATCCCTTCGCCGGGCCCGAGGCGCGCGAGCTCGCGAAGAACGTAGAACGCCATGGCGATGTTTCCAAGCAGCATCACGAGGACGAACCAGAGCATGCGCGCTCCGCCGCGCGTCTCCTTCCAGCAGACCCACGCGAAAAACGTGAGGAATCCGCAGTACGCGTCGAAGAGAGTGGCGATCGCCCACGGGCCCCGGAGGTCGGGCCCCGCGTTCCAGATCGCCACGCGCGACGATGCCCAGCCGGTGACGGCGAGCATGACGACGAGGATCGCGCCGAAGAGGAGCGTCAGGGCGCGGCGGACGTTGATGGGGCTCACGGGGCTCCCCGGTACGCCGGAAGGGGCCCGAGCGCCCGATTGCCCGAGCGCGTGAGGACGAACTGGACGTCGTTCACGTAGCGTTCGACGAAGCCACCCTCACAGTACGCGAGGTAGTACTCCCACATCTTGAGGAATCGCTCGTCGAAGCCCAGCGCGGCGGCTTCGGCGCGGCGCCCGAGAAAGCGCGTGCGCCAGCGCCGGAGAGTCTCGGCGTAATGCGGTCCGATCTCCTCGAGTCCGTCCACGAACAGCGTCGTGTTTTGCGCGAGCGCGGACGTGATCGCGGCGAGCGAGGGCACGTGGCTGCCGGGAAAGACGTGCTTCTTGATGAAGTCGGGCCGCGCGAGGAGCCTGTCGTGCCGGTGGTCCGGCACCGTGATGGCCTGAAACACGGCGAGTCCTTCGCGCGAGAGCAGCGCCTCGCAGGTCGCGAAGAAGCGGCCGAGGTATTCGTAGCCGACGGCCTCGAGCATCTCGATCGACACGATGCGGTCGAACGTCCTGCCTTCTTCGGGCAAGGCGCGGTAGTCGGTCAGGCGGACGTCCACGAGAGCCGCGACGCCTTCCTTCCGGGCGTGCTCCTTTGCCCGCGCCATTTGCTCCGTAGAGAGCGTGAGGCCCGTGACGCGGCAGCCATATTCCTTCGCGGCATACGCCGCGAAGCCGCCCCATCCGCATCCGATCTCGAGGACGGAGAGGCCGGGGCCGAGGCGCGCCAGCTCGGCGACGTGGCGCCATTTGTTGAGCTGCGCCTCCTCGAGCGTCTCGTCCGGGCGGGAGAAGAGCGCGCAGGAATAGGTCATCGTCTCGTCGAGGAAGAGCGCATAGAACGCGTTTCCGAGGTCGTAGTGCGCCTCGATGTTCCGGCGCGAGCCTGCGAGGGTGTTGCGCCGGGCGGCATGCAGCAGGCGATTGCCCCAGTTCGTGACCCGCGCGAACGGGCTCTCGCGGTCGAAGCGCTCGGCGTTCCGCACGAAGAGGCGGACGACGGCGACGAGGTCGTCCGAGCTCCAGTCTCCGTCCATGAAGGACTCGGCCGCGGCGAGATCGCCACCCGTGACGAGCCGGCGGAAAGCGCGCCAGCGCACGACCTCGATTCGGGCCGAGGGACCGGAGGACGGATCCCCGAACCGTAAGACCGCGCCGTCGGGCAGAACGAGGCGAATCGCTCCTCCCGAGAGTCCGGCGAGCTGATGAACAACGACACGTGCCGCGATCCGGTCGGCGGCGGACGGCCCCGCGGCTCCCGGGGCGAGGGAACGATCTTCGGCGAAAGGGGTCGAGCTCAAGAGGTGTTCCTCGCTTTCCCAACATGCCGGATACTGCGGGCAAACGGCGATCGTGGAGCGCCTTCGGTATAGAGCGCTCCGGCGGGCGGCGCGGGCTTCGCGAAAGACGGGACGCGTTTCAGGAGGAGAAAGAGTGCGTGGAGGTGGATCCACGCCATGACGCGCATCGGCATCATGGGATGGCGCAGCAGCGCACCCGCGAGCGAGCGCGACGTCAACGGCGAGCGCCGTCCCGCGAAGAAGGCCTCGAAGAACTTCCCGCCGCCGGGCCCGGGCGCGAACTCGTCCACGTGCGCGCGGAGGGATTCGTCCGGCGGCGTCACCGTGAAGGTGTACGTCGTGTCCATGCCGATGAACGGCGAGATGTGGAACATCTTCGGGAAGCGGGCCCTGATCGTTTCCGAGTCGTCGCCGGGCGGGCGCTCGAGGAGGTAGGCATAACCCTCGCCGAACGTGTTGTTGATCTCGGCAATGGCGAAATCGAAATGCCCGTCCCCGTCGAACGCGTAATAGTAGTTCACGGGATTGAAGGCATAGCCGAAGACGCGGAGGTGCGTCAGGAGGAACAGGCGCTCCGGAGGAGCCACGCCACGTCCATCCAGCCAGCAGTTCACCTTCGCCCGGATCGATCCATCGCCCTTTCCCATGTAGTCGCGGTCGTCGAGGCTCGTGACGTTCGGGCGTCCGTGCGAGAAGAACGGGATCCGCCCTGCGAGCCCGTCGAGGTCGTCGACGTCCACGAGAACCTCGTAGACGCGGTACTGGAAGCGGTGCGGCTTCGGCGTGAAGCGCTCATGCCGGACGACACCTGTGTAGAGCGCGGGAACGGGCAGGTTCACGGGAAGGCCACCCCGAGGGAGCCGGCAGCGGCGATTCCGGAGTTGAGGCCGTCCTCGTGGAAGCCGTTGCCGAAGTACGCGCCGGCGAAGTACGTCTGTCTCGGGCCGTTCAACTTCGGAAGCTCCGCCTGAGTCGCGAGGCTCCGGGTCGTGTAGACGGGATGCGTGTAGACCATCTTCTGAAGGCGCGTGCCGGGCGCGAGAGGGCGCTCCGGGTTAAGGGTCAGGAGATACCGGTCCGGGCCCGGCACGCCCTGAAGGCGATTCAGGTCGTATGTGACGGTGACGCGCCGCGCCGGAGCGCGGCAGTCGGCGAGGTGGTAGTTCCACGAGGCGCGCGCCCGGCGCCTCGACGGCAGGAAGGATTCGTCCTTGTGCAGGAACGTGTCGTTCGCGGAATACGTCCAGGCGCCGAGAAGGCGCGCTTCTTCGACCGACGGATCGGCGAGCACGGCGAGGGCCTCGTCCGCATGCGTCGCGACGACGACCGCGTCGAACCGCTGGGTTCCGCCGTCGGCGAAACGAAGCGTCACGCCCGAACCGTCGCGCGAGAGGGATCGCACCGGCATCGCGAGATGCATTCTGTCGCGAAAGGAGGCGGTCAGCGCCTCCACGTATCGGCGGCTGCCACCCCTGACCGTCCGCCAGCGGTACTGCGTCGTCACACCGAGAAAGCCGTGATTCCGGAAGAAGCGCACGAGGAGGCTGGCCGGGAAGTCCTCGATTCCGCGCGTGCCCGACGACCACACGGCCGCCGCCATGGGCGCGAGGTAGTGCCGCTTCATCGCGTCGCCGTAGCCGCCCTCCCGAAGGAACGCGCCGAGCGTGACGCGGTCCGCGTCGGCGCGGTCGAGGAGGCGCGGAGCATCGCGATTGAAGCGCGTGATGTCCTTGAGCATTCCGAGGAAGGACGAAGACGCGAGGTTCGACGGTTGCGCGAAGACGCCGGAGAGCCCCGATCCGCACCACTCGAGGTCGCAGGCGTCGCAGCGTACGGAGAACGACATGTCGCTTTCGTCGTGCAGGGTTCCGAGCGTCTCGAAGAGCCGGCAGAGGTTCGGATACGTCTCCCGGTTGAAGACGAGGAAGCCCGTGTCGACCGCAATGGTTCCTCCCCGAACCGCGGGCGCATCCTGCGTGTGCGCGTGGCCGCCCGGGCGCGCTTCTTTCTCGAACACACGGACACCGTGGCGCCGCGACAGCAGCCAGGCCGCCGACAGGCCCGAGATCCCCGTTCCGATGACCGCAACTTCCAGACGCACCTCCGACAACTTTCTTAATACGGCGGAAAGGGAATTCCGGATGGAGTTACGAGATGGGACCCGTCGTGGCGCTCGTCCGCCAGCCGGCGGCCCCCGGCCAGAACAGGAAGAGGCCGTAAGGCGAGGTCCGCACGTTCGTCAAGCGCGAAGAGACGCCCCACTTCGTCAACGGCACGTTCAGAAACGTCACGGGCTCGTCCTCGTGGATCAGCGTCTGCACGCGGGCCAGAAGGACGCGCGCCTCGTCCCTGTCGAACGTCGTCTTCAGGCGGTCCAGAAGCGCGTCCACCTCGGGGCTCCTGTAGAACGCGGAGTTCAATCCGGCGGGCGGCACCTGGGTGGAGTGCCAGCTCACGGAAAGATCCGGGTTCGGATCGAGATTCAGCGCCGCGGCCCAGGCGTCGAACTCCCCCGCGTCCATCTTCGCGGCGAAAGCTCCCCACTCGAGAGGCTGGATCGCCATCTCGA
>JARXKK010000092.1 GCA_030278895.1 Acidobacteriota bacterium | reverse complement strand
TTGCACGCGCAGCAGCACGTGAGCATCGGGAACTTGCTGCAGCACATCGTGGGAACCTGAGAAGTGGTTTCTGGATTTTCATCGACGTTCCTTTCGGGGTTCAGACCGCGGCTTGAGGGGTGGCGAGCAAGGGTTCATGCGCTCCCGGCAGCTCCCTCTGCTTCCATAGGATGTAGACCGCCGGGTAGACGAGAAGCTCGAGCGCGAACGAGGTCACGAGCCCGCCCACCATGGGCGCCGCGATGCGCTTCATCAGGTCGGCGCCCGCGCCTGTCGACCACATGATCGGAACGAGGCCGAAGAAGGCCGCGCAGACAGTCATAGCCTTCGGCCGCACCCTCTTGACGGCACCATGAATGATCGCCTCGACCAGGTCCGCGCGATTCCGAAGCAGCCCCTTCGCCTTCGCCTCCGCATGCGAGAGGTCGAGGAACAGCAGCATGAAGATGCCGGTCTCGGCATCGAGCCCCATCAGGGCGATCATCCCGACCCACACGGCGATGGACAGGTTGTAGCCGAGAAGGTACAGGAACCACACGGCACCGATGATCGAGAAGGGGACCGCGAGGAGGATGATCATCGTCTTCATCGCCGACTTCGTGTTCGCGTACATGAGGAGCCAGATGAGGACGAGCGTGACGGGAATGACGACCTTGAGGCGCTCCTTCACGCGGATCATGTTCTCGTACTGGCCGCTCCACAGGAGCGTGTAGCCGGGGGGCAGCTTGACGCTGGCGGCGACGGCCTTCTTCGCCTTCTCGACGTATCCGCCGACGTCCTCCTTCGACGTGTCGAAGTCTACATAGACGTAACCGGACAGGAGGCCGTTTTCGTTCCGGATCATCGCGGGCCCGCGCACCTGGTGGATCGCGGCGAGCTGGCCGAGAGGAACCTGGGCGCCGGACATCGTCGGGACCAGGACGCGGGCGAGCCGGTCGAGGTCCTCGCGCAGCTCCCGCGAGTAGCGCACGTTGACCGAATATCGTTCGCGGCCCTTGATGATCGTCGTGACCGTCTCTCCCCCGATCGCCGTCATGATGACGGCGTTCGCGTCGTCCACGGTGAGACCGTACCGGGCGAGCGCGTCGCGGTTCAGGTCGAAGTCGACGAAGTAACCGCCGGCCACCCGTTCGGCGAAGACGGAGCGCGTGCCCGGCACGGCCTTCACGGCCGCCTCGACCTCCGCGCCGATCCGTTCGATCTCCTTGAGGTCTGCGCCAAAGACCTTGATACCGATGGGCGTCCGGATCCCCGTGGAAAGCATGTCGATGCGCGCCTTGATGGGCATCGTCCATGCGTTTGTCGTCCCCGGGATCTTCAGAGAGCGATCCATCTCGTCCACGAGCTCGTCGTGGGAAATGTGGTCGGCCCACACATGACGGAGAGGGCGGGCCAGGAACTCCGGGGCCCACGAGGAGTACCAGCGTTCCTTCTTTCGCCACTCCGGCTCGGGCTTGAGGATGACCGTCGTCTCCATCATCGAGAACGGCGCCGGATCTGTGGACGTCTCCGCCCGGCCCGCCTTGCCGAAGACGCGTTCGACCTCCGGAAAAGACTTCAGGATGCGGTCCTGCACCTGCAGCAGGCGCTCGGCTTCGGTCACAGAGATCCCCGGCAGCGTCGTCGGCATGTAGAGAATCGAACCTTCGTAGAGCGGAGGCATGAACTCGGACCCGAGCTTCAGGAAGACAGGAACGGTTGCGAGCATGATGAGGAGCGCGATCGCGATCGTCTTTTTCGGATGTTGGAGCACGGCCCGGCAGGGCCGCTCGTAGAGCCGGTGAAGGACGACGCTGATCGGATGCTTCTCCTCGGAGTAGTACTTTCCCACCGTGATCTGGTTCACGACCCAGGCGAGCCATTTCGGGCGGAACGAGAAGCCGTCCATCCGCGCGAAGAGCATCCGGATCGCGGGATCGAGAGTGATGGCGAGGAAAGCCGCGATCGCCATCGCGAGGTTTTTCGAGAATGCCAGCGGCCTGAAGAGCCGCCCTTCCTGGTCGATGAGCGTGAAAACCGGCAGGAACGCCACGGCGATGACGAGAAGAGAGAAGAACACGGAGGGGCCGACCTCCATGAGCGCCGCAAGCCGGACCTTGTGGAAGTCTCCCGGTCGCCCGCCGTCGTTCCATTGCTGCAGCTTGTGGTACGCGTTCTCGACCTCCACGATCGCGCCATCCACGAGGATGCCGATCGAGATCGCGATGCCGCCGAGCGACATGATGTTGATGTTCAGGCCCATCGCGTTGAACGGAATGAACGCGAGGACGATGGAGATCGGGATCGTCACGATCGGGACGATCGCGCTCGGAACGTGCCATAGAAACACGAGAATGACGATCGAGACGACGATGATCTCCTCGATGAGCTTGCTCCGAAGCGTGTCGACGGAGCGCTTGATCAGATCCGACCGGTCGTACGTCGTGACGATCTTCACGCCCGGTGGAAGCGACGGCTCGATCTCCTTGAGCCGCGCCTTCACCCGTTCGATGACGTTGAGTGCGTTCTCGCCGCTCCGCATCACGACGATGCCGCCCACGGCGTCCCCCTTGCCGTCGAGATCGGAAATTCCCCGTCGAATCTCGGGACCGAGCGACACGCGCCCGATGCCCGCGACCGTCAGCGGCGTCCCCTTCTCGTTCGTCTTGACGACGATCTTTCCGATGTCCTCTACCGTCTTGAGGTACCCGCGGCCCCGGACCATGTATTCGCGTCCCGAGAACTCGATGAGGCGTCCCCCGATCTCGTTGTTGCTCTTGCGGATCGCCTCCACGACGGACTCGAGCGGGAGCCCGTACGCAGCGAGCGTGTTCGGGTCCAGTGTCACCTGATACTGCTTCTGGAAGCCGCCCACGCTGGCGACTTCCGCGACGCCGGGCACGGACTGCAGCGTGTACCTCAGGAACCAGTCCTGATACGAGCGGATCTCGTCGGTCGAATTCTTTCCGCTCTCGTCGACGAGCGCATATTGGTAGATCCAGCCGACGCTCGTCGCGTCCGGTCCGAGCTCGGTCTTCACTCCGGCTGGAAGGCGCGACTGGATCTTCGACAAGTACTCGAGGACGCGCGAGCGCGCCCAGTAGATGTCGGTGCCATCCTCGAAAATGACGTAGACGTAGGAGAAGCCGAAGTCCGAGAAGCCCCGGATCGTCTTTACTTTCGGGGCTCCGAGAAGCGCCGTCACGATCGGATACGTGACCTGGTCCTCGAGAACGTCCGGGCTGCGGTCCCAACGCGAAAAGATGATGACCTGCGTGTCCGAGAGGTCGGGGATGGCGTCGAGGGGGGTGCGCCGGATGACACTTACAGCGAGAAGGATCACGATCGCGTAGATCGCGATGACGAGGTACTTGTTCTCGGCGGAGAACCGGATGATCTTCTGGATGAGGCCGGGCTCGGCGTGTGGAGAGTCGTTCATCGCATCCGCCTCAGCGTTTGTTCCCGGCGCCGGGCGTGGACGTGGGCGCAGGCGGGTCCTTCTTTCCGGCCGGCGCCGCCGACGTCATGGCCGAGATCGCGGCCTTGAGCCGTGACTCGGAATCGACGAGGAAATTCGCGCCCCGGACGACGAGCTCGCCCTCTTTGAGCCCGGATCGGATCTCCACGACGCCGGCACCGTGGTCACCCACGGCGACCTCGCGCGGCACGAGTGTTCCTTCGCCCTCGGACACGAAGACGACATTCCGCGTCCCGCTCTCCAGGATCGCGTCGTCCGGCACCTGCAGCACGGTGCGCGAACGGGCGTGAAGCGTGACGTCCGCGAACATCTCGGGCTTCAGCTCGCCTTTGGGATTCTCCAGACCGACCCGGACCTTTACCGTGCGGGTCTTCTCGTCGACCGCGGGATAGATGTACGAGATCGTGCCCTTCCACGAGCGATCGGGCCAGTACGAAAGCGTCATCGTGGCCGTCTGCCCGACGAAGAGCCGCGGCAGCTCGTACTCGTAGACGTCCGCGAGAACCCAAACGTATGAAAGGTCCGCGATGTCGAAAAGCGTGTCGGCGGGCATCACCTTCATCCCGTGGTAAGCGGTGCGCGCCGTGATGTAGCCTGACGCCGGCGAATAGAGATTCACCGTGCGTTGCGGAGTGCCCCGTTTTTCCAGAGCCGCGATGTCGCTTGAAGTCACTTCCCAAAGCAGGAGACGCTGGCGCGCTGCGTCGAGGAGGTCACGCCCCCCCTGCGCGGCCGACGTGACGCCCGACGTGGCGAGCGAGCGGACTGCCTTGAGAGCGAGGAGGTACTCCTGCTGCGTCGCGTAGAGCTCCGGGCTGTAGACCTGGGCGAGTACCTCGCCCTTTTTCACGTACTTGCCCGTGAAATCGGCCTCGATGTGCTCCACGAAGGCCTCGTAGCGCGTGTGAACGTGATGGACGCGCCGTTCGTCGAACGCGACGCGTCCCACGGTCCGGATCGACGTCTCGAGGGGGGCTTTTGTGACGATCACGGTCTTGAGGCCTAGGAGACTCTGCTTGCGGGCGTCCACGGTCACGGTTGCGAGGCCCTCGGGCCCCGGCGGAGTCGCTCCAGCCTCTGTCTCATCGGAATAGACGGGCACGAAGTCCATGCCCATCGAGTCCTTCCTGGGAGTGGGTGACGTTTCACCCGTGCCCATGGGTGACCGATAGAGGAGGATCTTTCGGGGGCCGCCCGCCGCTTTTGCGGGGGTGGTCTTCGCTGGCGTGGTCTTGGGGTTCGTGGCGGGGGAGGCCTCTTCGATCGGCACGAGCTTCATGCCGCAGATCGGGCAGTCTCCGGGCTTGTCCTTGATGACCTCCGGATGCATTGGGCACTGGTATCTCTTCGCCGCGACCGCAGTCGCGTTCTTCTTTCCGCAGCCCGTGCTGAAGATCAAGGCGGCGGGGGTGAAGGCCGCGAGCGCGAGGACGAGTGCGAGCCGCGCGTTGCGGCGTGACGTGGATTTCATGAAAAAGCCTTCCTACATCCTCGGCGTCGAGCCGGCGGAAAGAGCGGGTGATTTCGGCATGGCGGCGGACGAGGAGCTCCCGTCGAGTGAAAACTCTCGGAGGTCGGCGTCGGCACGTAGGAGATCGGCGAGCCGCCCGACGGCGCCGCGGCGGTCGGTGAAGGTGATGCTGAGGGCCTCGAGAACGGTCACGAAGGGGACCGCGCCGGCCCTGTAGCTCGCGAGCGCCGCGTCCACGGCGAGGCGGTCCTGCACGAGAAGAGCCTCGGAGTCGAGCCGCGATTCGTCTCCGAGCTGTCGAATCCGGATCAACCTCTCTTCGGTTCGTGCCAGTGCTTGCCGCTGCAGCGAGGCCTCGGTCGCCGAAGCCGCCTCGAACAGGCTCCGCGCCTCCACGATCAAGGGACGCTGCTTCCTCCCGGCCCAAAGGGGAACGGAGACCCCGACTCCGGCGGACCACATGAGGGGCAGGGACCCGCGGTTCATGTAGCCGGCCGAGGCCACGAAATCGGGCCTCAGGTTGCGGCGGGCGAGCTCCTCCGCGAGACGCGAGCGCTCCTTTGCGAGGGCGGCCTCCTTCAGCTCGGGCGTCGCATCAAGGGTCTTTTTCAGGAACTCCTCGGCGGAGGGTATGGCGAGGGTCACACCGGGTACGAGCCGGCGTTCCGTCGGAACCGGCGCGTCCAGGGGGCGATAGAGAAGCCGCCGGATCCCGACGAGGGCGCCTTCTTCCGCAGCCTCGTCTTTCCGCCGCTGCTGAAGGAGGCGTGTGCGTTCGCTCTGTGCGCGGAGGACATCCTGTTGCGTCCCCATCCCCGCCGAGTATCGGGCGCGAATGACCTCCTCGATCTCCCGCCAGGTCTCGATCTGCTCGTCCACGAGACGGAGGTTCTCCCGCGCCTCGAGCAGCGTCGCGTAGCCGCGCCTGACGGCCGCCTCGAGCCCGAGCGCGACGCGCTCGGGCCGCGTGGCGGACCTTTCCGCCTCCGCCTTCGCGACGCGCTCCTGCAGGTCGAGTTTCCCCGGAAACGGGATCGCCTGCTGCGCCATGAACTGCAGGCGCGTCATCGACTCGACACCGAGGGACGGCGACACGCCGTCGTTCTCGTAGTTCACCGTCACCATCGGGTCGGGCAGGGTTCCCGCGGGCGAAACGCGCGCGCGGGCGGCGGCAGCCTCGTGTTTCGCCGCGACGAGATCCGGGTTCTTCGCGAGCGCCTCCGCGACGAGCGTCTCGACTTCGGACGAAGTACCGGCCACCGCCGTGGTGCTATTTGCGGCCCCGACGGCTTCGTCTCCTCGGGCGCTTGGCGAACCGAGACACCCCAGGACGAGCGCGAAGCCCGCGGCGGACCGGGACCCTCCATGAGATCTTCTCTTCGTCTCTTCTCTCGTCAGCATCGGATCACCTCGTTTGTAAGCCTAACGGAGCCGCCCGAGCGGGCGGCACGAGAACGATTAGGTGAGGGATCAGACGAGGAGGACGGAGTAGAGAAGGTGGAGGGGAGCCGAACGCGCGCGCAGCGCGACGCGAGCTGCGTACCCTCCGAGAGAGGCATCGAGAGCCGGACGAGGTGCGTCCAGGATCATCGCGGCCGGCGCGGCGAGCACGGGGGCGGCCGGCGATTGAAGCGAAGGCGCGGTCTCTTCGGTCGCGGAAAGGAGGCAGCAGCTCGCGGAGGACTCCGCAGGAGCGCCCCCGCCGCTGCAGCAGCTCATCGGTGCCGCGGCCGATTTGCAGCAGGAAGCCGCTTCGGCAGGTCGGGGCGCCGCGAGAGCCCCAGCCGACAAAAGCAACGCCGCCAAGACGGTGGCCAAACCGCGAAAAAAGGAGGTTCGGGTGGAATGGCCCATCACGTAGGAGAACATCGTACAGTCCATTTTATATTCCTGACTTTCCCCCCGAGTTCAGCTTCTCCGCCCTCGGGCTAGCGGGGCGTTTCGCTCTTCAGGATGACTTTCAGCGCGCTCTCCGCCGCCGCGTTAGAGAACGTGTCATACCCTTTCATGATGTCGTTCAGCGCGAAGCGGTGCGTCACCAGCTTGCGGGGCTGAAGCTTGCCCGACTGAACGACCTTGAGCAGCAGGGGTGTCGTCACGGTGTCGACCAGCCGCGTCGTCAACGTGATGTTGCGATCCCAGAGCTTCTCGAGGTGGAGCTCCACCGGTTTGCCGTGGACGCCGACGTTCGCGACCCGCCCGCCCGCCGCGACGATCGCCTGGCAGATGTCGAACGTGGCCGGAACCCCGACGGCCTCGACGGCGACGTCGACGCCAGCCCCGTCGGTCAGCTCCATCACCCGTTTCACGGCGTTTCCGTCGGCGCTGTTGATCAGCGTCGTCGCGCCGAGCTCCTTGGCGACTTTCAGGCGCTTGTCATCGAGGTCGATCATGAAGATCGTTGCCGGCGAATAGAACTGCGCGGTCAGCAGCACCGCGAGTCCGACAGGTCCCGCGCCCACGATGGCGACCGTGTCGCCGGGTTTCACCTGCCCGTTGAGAACGCCGCACTCGAAACCGGTCGGCAGGATGTCGCTGAGCATGACGAGGGCCTCCTCGTCGGCGTCAGGCGGGATGGCATAGAGGCTCGTGTCGGCCCATGGGATGCGCACGTATTCGGCTTGCGTGCCGTCGATCGTGTTTCCCAGGATCCATCCGCCGTGGCGGCAGTGGGAATACATGCTCTTCCTGCAGAAATCGCACTTGCCGCACGCGGTGACGCAGGAGACGAGGACCTTGTCGCCTTTCTTGAAGCTCGAGACGCCGGGTCCGACCTCCTCGACGATTCCAATGCCCTCGTGTCCGAGGATGCGCCCGTCGGTGACCGTGGGCAGGTCTCCCTTCAGGATGTGCAGGTCCGTTCCACAGATCGTGGATGTCGTGATGCGCACGATGGCATCGGACGAGTCCTTGATCGCGGGCCTGGGTTTCTCCTCCCAGGCGCGCTTGCCGGGGCCGTGATAGACGAGGGCCTTCATGGTCGAGGCCGTGAGTGCCTCTTTCGGGAGATGATTGACCTTCTGGACTTCTGTTTCGGCGGGCTCTGCAAATAGGGTCGTCGTCGCCTCGCTCATGGTGGTCTCGCTTTCTCCGGACCCGTCGGACCGGAAATGACGACTGAACCTTATGGCAAAGGGATTAAGGGGTCATTAGAGCGGGCTCATGCAGCTGCATCATGGGGCCCTATCGAAATGGGTAGTTCGACGCGGATCTCGGTGCCGCCCTCGGTGCGCCGAATGGCCCGAATTGTCCCTTCATGCGCCGCGACGATCCACGCGGCGATCGAGAGGCCCAGGCCGAAGCCGCCCGTCGGGCCCTGCGCCCGGGCCCAATCCGCGCGATAGAAACGCTCGAAGACGTGCCCCAGATCCGCCTCGGGAATGCCGGGTCCAGAGTCGATGACGCTCAGCCGTACGCCCGTGTCCTTCTCGATGACGACGACCCGGACTTCAGGGGCGCGATCCACCTGTGGCGCAGCGGCCGTGAACTTCAGGCCGTTCTCCACGAGGTTGAACAGGAGCTGGTGAAGCCACCGCTCATCCCCGTGAACGGACACCTCGTCGGCTGCCTGCGCGGTGAGATGCACTCCGGCGGCGGACGCTCGTTCGCTGAGCGAGTCGACGATGTCGCGGACGAGAACATCGAGTCTGACGGGCTCGCGGTCCAGGCTCAAACGACCCGCGTCGGCACGGGCGAGCACCAGCAGGTCCTCGACGATTCGCCGCAGCCGCTCGACTTCTTCGGCCACGCTTCGGAGGGCCATCTGGTACTCGCCGGCATCGCGCGGCTCACCGAGGGCGACCTCGACCGTCCCCTTGATGTTGGCGAGGGGGCTGCGAAGCTCGTGAGAGGCATCGGCCGTGAAGCGCCTCATTCCCTCGAACGAGGCCTCGAGACGCCCGATCATCTGGTTGAACGTCTCGACGAGTCGGCCGATCTCGTCGTGGACCGGCGGGGTCGGGAGCCTCCGGCTGAGCTGGCTCGCCCCGATCTCACGGACGAGACGCGTGATCCCGTCCACCGGTGCGAGGCCCCTGCCGGCCAGCCAGTAGCCGCCGAGAGACGATGCGGCCACGGCGAGCGGAGCGAGGATCAGGAGCGCGAGCCGCAGGTTCGCGAGCGGAATCCGCACGTCGCCGAGGCCTTCCATGACGCGGATGAGTCCCTGGCGGCCGGCGTGTAACCGGTAAGGCTGCGTGAAAACGCGGACGAAACCCCGGGCGCTCTCGTATGTCTTGAAGCCGGCCTGCTCGTTGAGGAAGCGGGGAGTGGCCGCGAGATCCTGCAGGTAGGGTCGCGATTCCAGGTCGGGTGACCGGTAGAAACTGCGCGTGTCGCCCTCCACCGCGTGGAAGAGGATGAGCTTCGAGTTTTGGTTGAGCTGCTTCACCTGCTCCGGCGTCAGGTGCTCGCAGTCTTCGTGTTGGGAGAGCACCGCCTCGACCCCTTGGGCCGTTTCGACTAGCTCGGCGTCGTGGTGGCGAAGGAGCTGCATGCGGACGATGAAGTAGACGGAGAGGCCGAAGCAGAGGAGGACGAGGCCGAGGACGCCGCAGTACCAGAGCGCGATGCGGGTCCGAAGCGATTCGGGGCGAAGCCTCACGCGGTGTCCCGCAACACGTACCCGCTCCCGCGCACCGTGTGGATGAGCTTGGGTTCGAAGTCCTGGTCCACCTTGCGGCGGAGGTAATTTATGTAAACCTCCACGAGGTTCGAGCCTCCGTCGTAGTCGAAATCCCACACCCGGTCCAGGATCATCCCGCGGGTCACGACGACGCCCTTCTTCCTCAAAAGGAGTTCCAGGAGCGCAAATTCCTTCGCGGTGAGGGCGATGACCCGGCCGGCTCGCCGCACTTCCCGCCGAGCGGTGTCGAGCTCGAGGTCGGCGGCGGTAAGCACGGTCCGGGGCTCCACCGCGGGTCGCCTGGTGATCGCCCGCAATCGGGAGAGCAGCTCCTCGAAGCTGAACGGTTTGGCGAGATAATCATCCGCGCCGAGGTCGAGTCCGCGAATCCGGTCCTCGACCGCCGAACGGGCGCTAAGGATGAGAACGGGCGTCACCCGATGGCGGGCTCGAAGCTCCTTCAGGACGTCCAGGCCGCTCCGCTTAGGCAGCATGAGATCGAGGACGATCGCGTCGTATTCGGTGGCGAGCGCCAGCTCGAGCCCCTGATCGCCGTCTCGAGCCGTGTCGACGGCAAACCCCTTCTCCTTGAGGCCCTGGTGGAGGACCTCGACGAGCTTCCGATCGTCTTCGACCACGAGGATCCTCAAGGCGCCTGCTGCCAATTCATTGCGGAGGCTATTCTGACCTGCCCCGGCCAGCGGATAAAGACCCGCGATCGTCATTCCGCTACCAGAATAGGGTGCGAGTATTAGGCGCCCGTTAGAAAGCCTCTCCGGAGTCGTGATGCGGGTGCGTCATCCGGCCCTATGACGTCCCTAATCTTCCGGACCTATTGTCTGGACATGTTGAGGGGGGCGTCAGGCTCCCGTAGGAGATCACGAAACTCGAGGACGAGAAGGCTCGCATTCAGAAGAGCACGTTGGGCTTCGCAGTTCGCGCCTTCGAAACCGACGTCACGGGTCACCTGACCCGCCGCTGTGGTTGAGATGACTCGCAGCGTAGACATTGCTAAAAGTCAGAATTCCAACTGCCAACCGGCCCGAACGACCCATCTCCTTTGCAGTTGCGGGCCGTTCAACGATTGTACGACTGGCATCTCGCCTAGGACGTGCAAATGCTGACCTTTGAAAAGCCCCTTCTCGGGGTGAACGGTCATTCCAAAGACGCCGCTGAGTCGCTTCCCGCCTTGTAGGCTCGGATCCTTCGTGGGCTCATCGGTGGGATCGAGCAGAGGATCCGACCCGTGAATGTTTCCCCAAAGCGTGCCGCGAAAGCCCGCCGATACGCTTACGCTATTTCCGAGTTGTCGCGCGATCGTGACGCTCGAACGGTAACGGCTCCCGAGCCTGTAGCCGATGTCGTTGCGGCCGAGCCGCACCGTCGCGTCAACATCCGCGGCCCAACCCCACGGCAGTGCTTGTCCCAGATAAGTAAAGCCTGGCAGGAGTGAGAATGTTCCCGACCCGGTTTGCATCGGATATTCCATCCGGACGCCTTCCGCGTCGCGCTGGTTGACAGAACCCGTGGGAAAGCCGACCCCGAAGTTCGCCAGAATCCTATGGCGAAGGTCTTTTGCCGCATACAGGGGATACAGGCCACGGAATTCGAGGTCACCGATTCCTTCGCTTCGTTCAGTAGATCGCGTGCCATCGCGGTGGAGTTCGCCCATCGACATCTCAACATACGGGAGCATCGCCATGAGGGTGAGCTTATCGGTGGGGGCGTACATAATCATTCCCATGTGCATTCGCATCGCCATGTCTGTCGGCGTCGCCCCAAAGCGGCTGAGAACGGTCGCCTCACTGATGCCGTTGGTTCCGTCGAGAATGCCGTCCAACTTGTCAAACATGAACTGATAGCCGACCATCCATCGTCCCGCCTGCCCGGTCATGATCTCGAAGGGCAGTAGGCCGGGAGCGCCCATCATGTCAGTCATGCTCGCTGCATGCGAAGCTGCGCGGCCTGTCTTCATTCTGGTCATCGGTGCCTCTTGGACTTGAGCGGTCGACACGCCGAGTGCCGGCGCCATCGCATCCTCAGTTCCCTGCATTGCCACGTGGTGCGTCATGTGGGCCATCATCGCGGACTGCATCTCCATCATCACGGAGCGGGAGGCCTTTTGCTGGGCGACGAGTTCGTTGATGACAGCCGCCATCGTCTTTTCCAAGGCGTCGACCTCTTTGGACCCTTTGGCGGCGTTCATCTCCGCCACCAGCTTGTCCAGCGCGGCGTCCATCGCATGGAGATTGTCCTGCATCTTCTTTTTCTTGGCCATCATGGCCTGGCACTCCGTCTTCATGTCCGCGTCGTGCTTGGCCATCGCAGCGCTGTCCTTGTGGTGGCCAGTCATCGAGGCCGCCTGAGGGCTCTTGGCGGCCGGGGAGGGCCCGGGAGGCGGAGGCATTTGGGCGGCGACGCTTACGGTCAGGGCGAGGGCGGTAGCGGCGAAGAGGCCAGGAACGAGGACCTTGAGATGGCGCGTCTTCATTGTCGGTCTTCCTTTCAGGCGTCCCTGGGGCCGCGTCTTCGGGCGTTATGGCATGGAGCGCCCTTTGCCCCCGCTGGCAATGGGCCGCAATTTCCCTGCGAGGCTCGCGTGGAAACCCCTTCTCTGCCAGGGGAGCGGCCACATCGTATGCGCGCAGTACGCGGAAACTCTTTTCTACGGACTTTCTCTCGATCGCGAAAACGGCTTCTTCAAAAGGTTCTCAGTTGGAGCCGGGCTTTCGCGGCGGGATTGATCCGATCTTAGGGGGAGCTGCCCGGTGGCCTTCCCTGGCCGAAGCTCTTGAAGACAAGCCAGAGAACACCGATCACGACCACGATCCCGAGGATCCACCAGACGTTCATCCAACCCGTGCCCATGCCCATGCCGCCACCGTCATGCATCACGCACCTTCAGCTTTCGCGTGCAGGGTCAGTGGGAGCGGTGCTCGGAATGCGCATCCTTCGCGGGTGCCTTACTTTTCATCATCGGGCACTGGGCCATCGAATCCTCCATGCCCTTCATCATTCCCATCTGCGTGTGCGCCATCATGTGCTTCATCATTTCCGGCTGCATCGCCATCATCTGTTCGCGCATCTGTTTGCGCTGGGCGACGAGCTCGTTGACGACCGCGGCCACGGCGTCCGGCTTTTTGCTTCCGGTCGCGGCATTCATCCCCTTGACGAGTCCATCGAGGCTAGCGTCCATTGCCTCCATCTTGGCGGTCATCTCCTTGTGATGGGCCATCATGGATTCGTCCATCATCTTCTCGTCCATCATCTTCTCGTCCATCATGCCCGCCTTGCCCGGCATCTCCATCTTCT
>JARXKK010000091.1 GCA_030278895.1 Acidobacteriota bacterium | reverse complement strand
ACGACGCTCGTGCAGTTCCAGAAGTTCGAGCCCCGCTTCGGCCCGGGCCACCGCTCCGAGCAGGAGCGCAAGCGCCGGGACCTTACGATCGAGGACGCCGACGCCCTGCAGGCGCTCTGCCCGTCGATCCTCGCCGTGTCCCCCGAGCGCTACATGTGGTCGCCCTCGCAGGTGAAGGCGAACGGTGTCGAGGCGAACTCGCCCCAGGTCGGCGGGGTGAACCAGAGCTACGCGATCTGCAACAACTGGGAGATCAAGGACGGCCGCAACATCACGGAGACGGACGTTCTCCACGGAACGGACGTGACCGTCGTCGGGCAGGACGTCGTCGAATCGCTCTTCAAGGGCAAGGACCCGCTCGGCCAGGTCCTCACGATCAACGGCAAGCGCGCGCAGGTGGTCGGCACGTTCGCGAAGAAGGGCTCCTCGGGCTTCGGCGGGCAGCCTGACAACATCGTCGTGATGCCGATCTCGACGTTCGACCGGCATTTCCCGCAGACGAAGAACTCGCACGACGACACGATCCACATCGCGACGATCCCGCGCTCGCCCGAGCTCGTCGACCGCGTCATCGAAGAGGGCACGATCGTGCTTCGGGCGCGGCGCAAGGTGCCCTTCAACGCCCCGAACGACTTCGCGATTTTCACGGCCGAGAAGATGCTCGCCCAGATGCAGGCCGTCACGAACGCGATCTCGGGCGTCATGGTCCTCATCGCGGCGATCGCGCTCCTCGTGGGCGGCGTCGGCGTGATGAACATCATGCTGGTCTCGGTCACGGAACGCACGAAGGAGATCGGCCTCCGCAAGTCCCTCGGCGCGCTCCGGCGCGACATTTCGCTCCAGTTCCTCACGGAAGCCATGACCCTGACGGCCCTCGGCGGAGTCGCCGGCGTCGCCCTCGGTCTGCTGACGGCGCTCGTCGTGCGCCTCGTCTCGAGCCTCCGCACGGAGACCCCGCTCTGGAGCATTCTCCTCGGGCTCGGCGTCTCCGTCTCGATCGGCCTCTTCTTCGGGATCTACCCGGCGATGAAGGCCGCGCGCCTCGACCCGATCGACGCCCTCCGGTACGAGTAGGGACGCTCCGGGAGACGCGCGCCGCAGCGCGCCTCAGCGTCTCGAGCGAAGCCCGCGGACGAGCACGCCCTCCTCGTCCGTTTCGAGCGCGAGAAGAACGGTGCCGTCCGCGTGGACGTCCGCGGGAGCAATGGTGAGCTCGACAGAGGTTTCGCCGTCGACGGTCCGGGAGGCCTCTCGTCCTCGGCCCCAACGTACGGCGAGTCGCGGGGGAAAGCGCCCCGGAGCGGCCACGTCGAGCGACCAGGTTCCAGGCGCGACCGGAACGAGGAGGAAGGCGCGCGCGGTCGTCCAGAGGCCCGCTTCCGCGCCCTGACGTTCGCGGAAGCCTCCCGCGACGGCGCCGAGCGCGAGAGCGGCGTTTTCCTTCTCGGCGGTTCCGAACCCGACCTCCTCGAGAGGGGCGAGTACGACGTCCGGAACCGCCCAGACGAGCGCGAGGGTGGGGCTGTAAGCGGTCCGTTCGAAGCCGAGGCGCGCGGCGAGCTCCCGTTCGGGCGACACATCCGGAGCGAGGACGAAATCGACGTGCCACCGATGCCGGAGCCACGCGGCAGCGGCGTCCTTCGGGACGCGGCTTTTCCGGCCGGCATCGAGGAGCGGCCCGATGACGGGATCCGAACGTCGCTCCGCGAGCGCGATCCCGGGCGGGCGCGACAGATAACCGAACGTCTGCGCCCTGCCGTGACCCAGCTGCCGGATGAGTGCGCCGGCTCCCGGATCGACGTCGAGGACGACGCTGTCTTCGGTGGCGGCTCCGGCGTGCGGCCGTGCGCGGGCGATGGCCGTGAGCGCGGGATCGCCGGCTGCGAACGGCGACTCCATGATGCCCGGATCCTTCGGCGCGTACTCGGCCGCGAGAAACAGTGCGGCCACGAGAGCGACGGCGGTGGCGGCTCGCGTGCGGCGCGCGAGCAGGCGTTCGCATGCGAGAGCCGTCGCGAGCGCGAGCGGGAGAAAGGCGAGGACCTCGAAACGGTTCACGCACCCGCCGAAGTCGAGGGCCGGAAAAATCCGCGCGAGGCCGGCCCATGGGAGCGGCACGTCGAGAAGCCGGTCGAAGACGCGCGGCTGAGGTCCCAGCGAAAGGACGAGGGCGACGCCGCCTGCGACGAGCGCGAAGTCGAGTTCCCGGCGGCGCGGATCCTTGCGGATCACGAGGAGGGCGAGAAGGGGAACGAGGCCCAGGTAGCCGGCGCCCTCGGCGAGGTTCTGGTGGTTCCGTTCGGTGAGCGCGGGGGTCAGCGCCGACGCGAGCTGGATGCGCGACGGTACGACGAGAGATGTCAGGGCCGTCGAGCACCACCGGGACTCGTGGCCTCCGGTTCCCGAGGACGCCGCGCGGGAGAGCCCGCGGATCGCCGGAAAGCTCGCGGCGAGCGAAAGCGCGGCCGCCAGGCCGAACGCCGCCGCGCGTCCCGCCCGCTGCCCGCGCCCGGCGCGCACGACCTCGAAGACCGCGAAGCAGGCCGCCGCGAGCGCGCCGAGAAGCGCGAGGTACCAGTCCGTGAACGCGAGTGCGGAAAGCGCGGCCCCCGCAAGCGCCGCGGCACCCCATCGCCTCGCCCCGGCCGACCGGCTCGCGACGAAGAGCGCCTCGAGGGACAGCGGGATCCAGCCCGTCCCGAGGAGGTTCAGGTGTCCGAGCGCCCGCGCGAAGTGAGGCGGCGCGAACGCGAAGACGGCCGCTCCCGCCGCCGCGGAGAGAGGTCCGGCGCCGAGCCGGCGCGCGAGGCGATAGAGAGCGACGAATGCGAGCGTGAACGCGAAGACGACGAGCGCGTTGTACGCGGAGAAGAAACCCGCCGAACGCCCGAGAAGAGCGCCGGGGAGGCTGTTCGTGAGAGACAGCGTGTGCGCATAGAGCGAGCATCCCTCCGGCGCCCAGAGCCGATCCGTCCGCCAGAGGGAGCCCCCGGTCTGGAGGACGCGGTCCACGTGGTGGAGGTTCCAGAGGTTCTGCCACGCGTCCCCGCCGCCGATGACGGCATGGTTCCAGGCGGGCCGCGCGCGGAGGGCGAGAAGCGCGAGCGCCGTGCCGGCGAGCGCGGCGAAGAACGACTCCAACCCGAGGCGGAGAGAGGGCCGCTCGTCCGACATGGAAGGACGATCTTGCCTCATCCGTTACCATCGGGGCGTGACGCCGGTCCCGAAGAATCTGCAAGTGCTCGGCAACGAGCTCGCGATCGCCTGGAGCGACGGCGCCGAGTCGTACTTCAAGCTCGCCGATCTTCGCCGGCTGTGTCCCTGCGCCGAGTGTCAGGGCGAGAGGGATCTGCTCGGCCGCCTCATGAAGCCGCCGCCGCGGCCGCTCACGTCGGAGTCGTACGAGGTGCGCGGCACGAGCCCCGTGGGAGGCTATGCGGTTCAGATCCACTGGGGGGACGGCCACGGCGACGGCCTCTACACGTACGCGAAGCTGCGCGAGTGGACCGAAAAGCTGCCCGAGCTTCCGCCGCTCGCGACCGCGTTCCCGCTCCTGCCGGTCCGTTGAGACTTCAGGGCTTCTCGGGCATCCCGGGCTTGCCGAGCTTCACGTCCAGCGCCTTCCGCGCCGCCTTCGACAGCTCCGGCATGCGCTTGCCTTTCGTGGCGCCGAGATACAGAGAGAGCACGGCGCGGGGCCCGGCCTCGAGGGCGGCGAGGTACTTCTCGCGACCGGCGAAGTGCAGGAGGGCGTCCGTGATCTGCGCGCCCACGATCGCGGGGTAACGGCTCCAGAAGTCGCCCTTCGAGGCGTTCGAGAAGAGCTCCTGCCGCTCGGAATCCTTTTTCTTCCCCTCGACGAGCACGTCCGCCGCGCGATTCCAGCGCGTGTAGGCGCGAAGGATCGGCTCCTCGAGGAGCGGGACGATGGGAAAGAAGTCGTCGGGAATGAGAAACAGCGTCGGCGGCCCTTCGGCGACCGTTCGCGAAAGAAGGGTGTCGAAATCGGCGGTCCGCTCGTCGGGCCAGGCCGGAGCCTTCCTCACGTAAGCGTCGAAGAGAGCGCGCCAGCCCTCGGCGGACGCCGTCCGCAGCATCTTGAGGAGCAGCTCGCGAGGCATGGGCGCCGAGCCGAGGTCGCCGGTCAGTCGCGGCAGGTCCGCGGAGAGGACGAGCCTCTCTCCGTCGCGCGTCCCCGATACCTCGGCGAACCCCGACACCCCGAAGAAAGGCACGAGCACGATCGTCGCGTGGATGGGCGTCGTCGCCGGCAGGAGCGACGCGATCCGGCGCCCGACGAGATTCGCGGACGGCGGCCCGTCCGTTTCGACGGCATCGAGGACCCTGGAGAAATAGGCGCCTTTCGCGATGAACGTCGAGAGCAGCGGGTCGGGAGTGCCGGCGACCGTCGAGACGAGGCGCCCGTAGAAATCGTCGGGCGAGAGGCCTTCCGCCCGGATCGCCGCCGCCGCGTTCGTGGACGCCTTGAGGCGCCGCAGCGTCGCCGGGGCGTCCGGAGCGCCCGACAGGAGCGCGAGGACGTCGCGGGCGGGAGCCGTGTCGATCGTGAACGACAGATGGTGCGGGGTCGGGGCCGAAAGGTCGAAGGGCGGGCCCGCGGCAGGCGCGGCGGATGGAATCGGAGCCGCAAGGGAGCGCAGCGCGAGGCTCGAAGCGAGCGCCGCGAGGACGAGCGGTCGGGACAAGGCGCGAGAGAAGGGAGGCTTCGCGTCAGCCAAGGATCGCCTCCAGCGCGCGCTCGGTGTTGGAGAGGTCCGCGAGGACGACGTGCGCGCCCGCGGCCTCGAGCGCGGGCAGCGGCGTGCGGCCGGTCGCGACGGCGACCGCACGCGCCCCGATCGCGAGGCCGCACGCGACGTCGTGGCGCGAGTCGCCGACGATCACGCACTCGGAACCCGTGAAGGTGAGGCCGGTCGCGGGCCGAGCCCTCTCGAGCGCGATCGGCCCCATCTCCTCGCGGCAGGGCGCTTCGTCGCCCCAGACGCCGAAGGCAAACCGGTGCCAGAGACCCGCGGCGGTGAGCTTCACGCGTGCGCCGCGCTCGACGTTGCCGGTCAGGAGCGCCGGGACGAGGCCGGCCACCTTCTCGAGCGCGTCCAGAAGCTGCGGAACGCCGGGCTTGAGCACGGGGGCGCGCGCGCGAAGCCCTTCCTCGAGCCGATCGAGGTAGAGCGCGAGCGCCTCGCCGAGGCGCAGGGAGATCGTCTCGTCAGGCACGCCGGCCGCACGCATGAGGTCCGTCACGATGAGGGGGTCGAGACGCCCTTCGAACGCGTAGCCGTCCACGTCGCCGCTCGTGCCGAAGACGTCTTCGAGCGCCGTCGCGAAAGCGGCCCGCGCGGGCGGCCCGGCCGAGAGCAGCGTCCCGTCGACGTCGAAGAGCACGAGGCGCCGAGCGCCAGCCGCGCTCATCGCGCGTTCTCCTCGAGAGAAAGCCGGGTCGAGAGAGAGCGCACGAATTCGGGGAGCACCTTCCTCCAGTACGGCCAATCATGGACGCCGGTTTCGAGGACGACTTCGTGAGGCACGCCGAGGGCACCGAGGTAACGGCCCAGGAAGGACGCCACCTCGGCGAGCCGGTACTTGTCTTCGGTGCCGCAGCGCACGGAAAGGAACGGGGCGCGTCTCGCGAGGGAGGCGTCGTCGAGAAGCATCGCGTAGAGGTCGTTTTTCCGGAAGACGTTCTTGACGGGGTCGTCGCCGAAGGCGCGCTTGAGCGAAGGCCGGATGAAGAAGGGCATCGCCTGAACGACCGGCCAGCACAACTGCTGGATGGCGGGGGAGAGGCCGCCCGCGGCCGAGAAGAGCCCGGGCTCGGCGAGGCCCCAGCGCAGGGCGCCGTACCCGCCCATGGAGATCCCGGCCGTGAGGCGTCCCCCGCGCGAGGCGATCGTGCGGTACCGCGCGTCCACGAAAGGCACGAGCGATTCCGTCAGAAACGTCGCATACAGAGACGGCGCGCCGGGCCCGCCGGCGGGCGCGTCGACGAACCACGTGCCCACGCCGCGCGGCGAGACGACGAACATCTCGGGGATGCTTCCCTCGCGCATGCCGGCATCGAGCGCGTCGGCGACGCCCTCGCGGAACAGGATCTCCTCGTTCCCTCCCCCGTCGTGCAGGAAGTACAGGACGGGAAAGCGCCGCGCGGGCGCCGAATCGTACGAAGGAGGCGTCATCACGACGACGCGCACGGGCGCCGGGAGGGCCGGGGACGTCACGAGCTCGATGACGCGATTTGCGCGGCCCGCGTGGCGTCCGGCCGAAGCGGCCGAGGCGCCCGCGGGAGAGGCGAGGAAAAGGACGGCGAGGACGGCGGCGCCACGTCGGAGTCGAGTCAAGGCGTGATTCTAGGGTGCCTGCTAACCTTGCCGAAAATGACCGGTACGGAAGGCCGCGGCATGCGGCCGCTCGAGGGCGAAACCGCGATCGTGACGGGCGCGGGACGCGGCATCGGCCGCGCGATCGCGCTCGCCCTCGCGGGCGCCGGCGCCACCGTGGCCCTCGCGGCGCGCTCCGCGGACGAGATCGAACGGACGAAGACGGAGATCGAAATCGGGGGCGGCAAGGCCCTCGCGATCGCGACCGACGTGACGTCGCGGGCGGCCGTCCAGGGTCTCGTGGCGCGGACGCACGAAGCCACGGGGCGCATCGACATCGTCGTGAACAACGCAGGAATCTTCACGTGGAAGACGCTCGCGAGCCTCGAGGAGGCGGAGTGGGATCGCGTTCTCGACACGAATCTCAAGGCGAGCTACCTCGTCGTCCACGCGGCTCTTCCTTTTCTCGTCGCCGCGGGGCGGGGCCGCATCCTGAACGTCTCCTCGATCCACGGCACCGTGGGGGACGCGAACGTCGTGGCGCACTGCGCGGCGAAGTTCGGGCTCATCGGCCTCACGAAGGCGCTGGCTTCGGAGCTGCGCGGCGCGGGCATCACGGTGAACGCGATCTGCCCGGGCTCGACCGACAACAAGAGCCGCGAGATGTCCCGGCGGGCCCACACGTCGCCGCTCCAGGAGAAGCTCGACGCTCACGACGTGGCGGAGGCGGCCCTGTTCCTCGTTTCTCCGGCGGCCGCGACGATCTCGGGCGCCGTCCTCGACGTCTGGGGCGGGACGACCGTCTCGATCACGGGTTGAGGAGCGGCGGAATCCGAATGCCTTTCGCCGGCGGAGAGAACAGGCGATGACCGTCACGCGCACGCGCCCGAAGCCTGCCGTAAGGACGACGACGGGGGATCTGTCGGCGCTGGCGGGCCCGTTCCTCGTGTCTCTTCTCGCGGGAGACGAGAACGCCGTCGAGGCGGTCTTCCGCCAGGCGCGGGCGGCGGGCGCGGATCTCGCGCGCGTGGCCCGGGATCTCGTGGAGCCCGCTCTCGATCAAGTGGGCAGGATGTGGCAGAGGGGCGAGATCGGCATCGCGGAGGAGCATCTCGCCACCGCGCTCGTCGCGCGCTCGGTCCAGTTGAGCGGGGGAGACGCCCCGCCGACGCCGCTCGGCGCGCCGCGCCTCGTCCTCGTGTGCCTCGCCGGCGAGTTTCACGATCTGGGGGCGCGCATCGTGGCCGAGATCGGGCGACAGGAGGGCTGGCAGGTCGAGTTCCTGGGCGCGAACCTGCCGCGCGAGGCGGCGATCCAGTTCCTGTCGCTCCGCCGGCCCGAAGCCGTGGGGCTTTCGGTCAGCCTCGCGGCGCACGTGACGGGCTGCGCGTCGATGGTCGACGAGATTCGCAGGGTCGCTCCCGGCTCACGGGTGCTCGCCGGAGGGCTCGCCTTCCGTCTCGACCCCGCGCTCGCGCCGCTCGCGGGAGCCGACGCGTGCGTGACGGACGCCGTCGAGCTCCGCGACTGGCTGCGCGCGAACCGCCCGGCGCCGCGCCGCGTGCCGCCCCCTCCGAAGCTGCGCCGGAGAAGCGGCTCTCGCGCCGCGACGGCGCCGCGCCGCGCCCGGCGCTAAACTGCCGGCGGCCGCACCGCGTCTGCCCGTAGCTCAGCTGGATAAGAGCATCGGCCTTCTAAGCCGAGGGTCCCCGGTTCGAATCCGGGCGGGCAGGCCAATCTACGCGCCTGCGTCTCGATCTCATCGTGATAGGGTCGTGGTAAAGAAGGTGCGCCATGATCGTCTCTCGCCATGGGAAGAGGGCCGTGCTCGCGTCGTTCGCCGCCCTGCTCGCCGCGCTCGCGTCGTGGCCCGTCCGCGCGGCCTCGCCAGCGACGACCATCTATCCGACGGGCTCGTTCCCTCTCGACATATCCAACGTGCAGGCCGCGCTGGACGGCGGCGGCACGGTCCTGCTCAAGGCCACGAACGCAGGTGGCCTGCCGACCGCATTCAATTTCGGGCCGTCCACCCGGCACGGCGGACGCGTGAGGATCCATAAGGACGTCGCGATCACCGGCGAGCGGGTCGGCGGCTCGATGACCACGATTGCGGGCGGGTATCTTCCGATCGTCGAACTCGTTCCGGCGAAGACGCACATCACCGGCCTCGTTTTCGAGGCTCCGGCGGGAGCCGCGATCGTGATCCTCGCGTCGACCGGCACGGAGATCGACGGGAACGTCATCAACGGGGTGGTCCCGGTCCTTCTCACGCTCGGATTCACGGACGGGGACGGCATCGACCTGTTCGGAAACGACGACCCCGCGAACGCGATCACAGGAAAGGCGCGCATTACCGGCAACGTGATCCGGAACCTCACCGCCGACTTCGCAAACGGCATGCAGCTCGACGAGGTCGCGGCCGACGTGGAAATCACTGGGAACACCGTGCAGTTCCCGGAGAGCAACGGCTCCATCCAGACCGTCGGGATCACGGCGTTCCGCTCGCACGGCACCGTGACGATCAGCCGCAACACCATTTACATGGGCCCTGGCAGCACGGACGCGTTCCCGGCGCCGATCTTCGCCGGCGGCGAGCACGAAGCGAGGTACCGGATCTCCGACAACGACATCCAAAGCGACCATCCGAACGGGGACGGCATCATCCTCAACGGCGGCGATTTCTCCGAACCCACCAACGGCGCGAACGTCACCGCCAACCGGGTGCGGATCAACTCGACGTTTCCGGGTCTCGGCGGCGCCGGCGTCAGCCTGTACGGCGCGGTGAACGGCAGCATCGTCTCTGGCAACAAGATCGAGGGCGCGAGCGCGTTCGCGTTGCAGATCACGCAGGGTTTCCTCGGCGGCGAGAGCGCCGCGGGCAACCGGCTCCTCGGAAACGACATCTCCGGCCACGTGGATCTCACGGCCGACGTCTACCTCGACGTGAACACGAGCGATACCCTCGTTGCCGGCAGCTGCGTGACGGCGATCGACCTCGGCGTCGCCAATCGCGTCAACTGTGGCCAGAACGGACACGCGTCGGCCGGCCGTCAAGCGGGATCCGGCCGTCGCGGCCTGGGGCCGGACGTCCGCCGGGAGCTCATCGAGCATGCGAAAGCCAGCGGGGAGGGGCACTGACCGTCTAAGCGGAGGCTGCGCTACTAGAGGCGCGAGGAGTTGGCCGGCTGTCCTTCTGCTGGCCTCGATCACGCCTCCTTCATAACGCCCGGGAGCATCTCGAACAGCCGCATAAGCTCGGGTGGCGGGTCTGCCAGCAGAGTTCGATACGTATCAACGAAGGCAGGCCAATACCCTTTGGCGGAAGCGGGGACTCGAATGTCCGAACGACCGGTCTGCTTTGGCACGGCCGCCTCGTAGGTCGCGGATAGACTGACGCCGTGAAGGCCGAGCGGACGGGGCCGAACGCGTTCACCCTGGCGTTCGACAGCGAGGACGAACTTCGCGAGGAGCACCGCGCGAACCTCTCGCAGGGCGGGCTCCGGCTGCCCGTCGCGGACGCGCCCGCGCCCGCGCTGTTCTCGCCGGTGGACGTGACGCTCCGCGGCCCGTCGGGCGGCGAGGCACGCGTGAAGGGCACGGTCGTCGCGCCGCTTCCGGACGGCGTGGCGCTGGCGTTCGAGGGAGACGCCGACGCGCTCCTTGCGAGGCTTCTCGCCGCGCCCGCCGTTCGGGAATCGGCTGCGAAGGACGTCAGCGACTGGGACCGGCTGCGCGGGATGTCGCGGACCGAGAGGCTGCTTTACGCGCCGCGGGCCGAGCGCAACGAGCGCGTCGTCCTCGTGCAGGATGCCGATCCGCAGGTCCTCTACGCGCTCCTGAAGAACCCGCGCCTCACGGTGGACGAGGTCGTCCGGGTCGCGAAGTCGGCGTATCTCACGTACCAGACCGCGGAGCTGATCCTGAAGACGGCGCAGTGGGCGGCGAACGTCGAGGTCAAGACGGCCCTCGTTCACAACCCGAAGACCCCTCCGGCGTTCGCGCTCCGCATCCTCCCGACGCTGCCCGAAGCCGAGGTCAAGGCGATCGCGCGCGGCGCCGCGACGAGCATGGCCCTCAAGCAGGCCGCGCTGAAGAGGCTTCAGGGCGGCGGATAGGATTAAGGCGATGGCGGACCACGCGGACAACTTCGACGTCGCGGACGTCGCCATCATCGGGGCGGGTGTCATCGGCTGCAGCGTGGCGTTTCACCTCGCGCGGCTCGGCGGCACGAACGTCCTTCTGATCGACAAGGAGCCGCTGCCCGGGAGCGGGTCGACGTCGAAGGCGAACGGCGGCATCCGCGCGCAGTTCACGACGGACGTCAACATTGCCATGTCCCTCGCGTCGATGGACATCCTCGACGCGCTCGAGGACGAGATCGGGCAGCCGTCGGTCTACCGGAAAGCGGGCTACCTCTTCCTGACGAGCGACCCGGCGCGCTTCGGTGCGATGAAGAACGCCGCCGCGTTCCAGAAGGCGCGCGGCGTCGCGGTGGAGGTGCTCGACGCCGCAGGCGTGCGCGCGCGGGCGCCCTACGCCGCCGGAGAGATCGCGGGCGGAACGTTCGGGCCGCGCGACGGCTTCATCGACCCAGGCGCACTGACGAACTTCTTTCTTCGTGAGGCGACGCGGGCCGGCGTGCGGACCCGCTATGGAGCCGAGGTGACGGCGATCGACCGGGACGGGTCAGGGACGTTCCGCCTGACGACGGCCGCCGGCGATTTCCGGGCGGCCGCCGTCGTCGACGCGGCCGGGCCCTTCGCGGGCCGCGTCGCGGCGCTCCTCGGCGTCGACGTTCCCGTCGTGCCCGTCCGGCGTCATCTTCTCCTCAGCGGGCCCTGCCCGGCGCTTCCTCCCGAGATTCCGATGACGATCGACGCCGACACCGGTGTCCTGATCCGCCGCGAGGGAAGCCGCGTCCTGATCGCGTACTCGAATCCGGAAGAGCCGCCGGGCTTCAACCTCGCGTTCGATCCCGATTTCCCGCTCCGGATCGCCGCACCATTGGACGCGCGCTTCCCCGCCGTCGGGGAAGCCGGCCTCGACATCAAGAGGAGCTGGACCGGACTCTACGAAGTGACGCCGGATCACCACGCGATCCTCGGCCCCGTCGCCGGCGTGCCTGGTTTCCTCGTCGTCGCGGGTTTCTCGGGGCACGGCATCATGCACGCGCCCGCGGCGGGCCGCGCCGCGGCCGAGATGCTCCTCTGCGGCCGGAGCGTCAGCGTCGACGTGTCGGCGCTGTCCCTCGAACGGTTCGCCCGCGGGGAAGCCATTCACGAATCCATGGTCCTTTGATCCGGCCCCCACTATGATTCCCGGCCTCACCATGGAATCCGGATCCCCCGCAGAAGACGCGCGCAAACGCAGTCAGGAGAGAGCCGAGCGCTTTCAGGCGGCGACGTTCCGTGTGGCGGAGGCCGCCGGAGCGACGGAAAGCCTTCAGGAGCTGTTCAAGCAGATCCACTCCATCGTTGGCGGGCTCATGGAAGCCGCGAATTTCTACATCGCCCTCAAGGGCCCGGCGGGGGACGTTCTCAGTTTTCCGTATTTCGTCGACGAAGTGGACGATCCGTTTCCTCCGAAGCCGCTCGGCAGGGGCCTGACCGAGTACGTTCTTCGGACAGGTCGGCCGCTCCTCGCGTCTCCCTCTGTTTTCGACGACCTCGTCGCGGCGGGCGAGGTCGAACGGATTGGCGGAAACTCGGTCGACTGGCTCGGTGTTCCTCTCCGCAGACGCGAACGGACGATCGGCGTTCTCGCGGTCCAGAGCTATTCGGGAGCGGTTCGCTACACCGAGGAGGACCGCGACCTTCTCGTCTTCGTCTCGTCGCTGATCGCCCAGTCGATCGAGAGAAAGCGCTCCGAAGAGGCTCTTCGCGAGAGCGAGCTCAAATTGCGGGCGATCGTGTCGACCCTTCCGGACCTCATCCTCGTTCTCGACCGCGAGGGGCGGTATCTCGAGATCCACGCGAACCGGTCCGAGAACCTGGTCCAGCCACGAGAGGCGCTGCTCGGGCACACGATCCCGGAATTCCTGCCGGCGCCCATCGCCTCGCTGTGGCTCGAGAGGATCGCGGCGTGCCTTCTCACCGGAAGGCCGCAGGCGCTCGAGTACGCGCTCGACGTCCAGGCGGGATCCCGGATTTTCGAGGCGCGCATGGTCCCTTACATGCCGAACGCCGTCATGACCGTCATCCGGGATGTCACGGACGCGTTCCGGTCGGCCGAGGCCCTCGATCTCGCCCAGTCGGACCTGAAGCGGCTCACCGACAACATGATCGACGTGATCAGCCAGCTCGACCTCCTCGGACGATTCCAGTTCGTCAGCCCGTCGCACGAAATCGTCACGGGCTGGACGTCGGTCGAGCTTCTCGGCGCGAACGCGCTCGACCTCGTTCACCCCGACGACCGCGGGATGCTCGCCGAGAAATTGGAGCGCGGGGCGGTGACAGGCAAGGCCGGCACGGTGGAATACCGGTACCGCGCCCGGGACGGGCGATACCTCTGGGTCGAGACCGTCTCCAAC
>JARXKK010000090.1 GCA_030278895.1 Acidobacteriota bacterium | reverse complement strand
GCCCGCACTTGATCCCAGGGAGGAGTCCAGATACGAGGGGTTAGGCGGCCGCTTCGCTGCCGCGCTGGAACCAGCCGCGCACCTCGGCACGCGTGAGGACACGGTACTCCCACAGCATGACGAGAAGTGCCGGGATGAGGAAAACGAGGTAGGCCCACCGCGACTCCGGGCGCCAGCCAAAAAGGTTCACGGTTACATGTTGTGAGGAAAGAAGAATTACCACGATAACGAGGAGGGCGGCGAAGCCGAGCGAGATGCTGAGCAGCGCGAATGTTCGCCAACCGCGCCGGAACCTGAGAAGACCGATGCCAGCGGGAATCCCAAGGAGGCCGGTTCCGATTTCGAAACGGCCCGTAAAGAGGGGTGCGACGAGGCACGACACTCCGGAGATGATGAAGAGCCACGAAACGATACGGAGATCACGGGTCGAGTTCATGGCTTCCTCCCGTTCGGCCGTCTAACTAGTATTAGGCCGCACGGATGGTACGCGCATCTAGGGACGTTTGCCCTTGTTTCGGCCGAATGTCTGTGCGGGTAGTGACTTTCGTGTCCCTACAGCTGTAGAGGATTTCGGGGTGGCTGGGGAAGGTGGCGAGCCTGGCGAGGTCTTTGGAGCACGGAGGACCAGGAATGAAACACGGTCTTCAAGCCCGAGGGCGATCGCCGTGTCGTAGCGAATTCGCCAGCGCATCGCCTTCAACACGAAACGCCCCCCTGCGGCGCGAATCTTCTCCCTGAGGTCGCCCTCCCACCGGTAGCGGACCGTCACGAGGCGGTCGCCCCAGTCGCGGGCAAGCTTCGCCGTTCCGCGGTCGCCGGGCCTCATCGTCGACCCGACGACGCTCTCGAAGACGGGCGCCGGCCGATTCATGTCGCTCGCTCCGCTCAGCCCTTCGGCATCGGTGCCACGGGCGGGCCCGTGCGGGCCTCCTTCGGCCACACGAGGTCGAGCTTGCCGTTCGCCTTGTTCTGCGTGACGACGAAGGGGAGGATGGCCTGGCCTGTCTTGCTGAACCTGAGCACGCCGCCCGGGAGGATCGAGTCCTTGATCTCGAGCGAAGCGAGCGCGGCACGGATGGCCTCCGGCTTCAGGGAGCCGGCCTTCCTGATCGCCGCGAAGACGGCCTGCACCGCCTCATACGCGCAGGCGTGGTACCACTGCGGGGTCGCTCCGGTTCCGGCCTTGTACCGGTCCGTGAAGGCCTTCACCTGCGGGTAGGGGAGGAGCTCGGACCACCAGCCGCTCGCGAAGATGTAGTCGGTCGCGGCGCCGAGACCCTTGCGGGCCGCGTCGTCCGAGCCGCGGGCGCCGTAGGTGACCATCTGGTGGTAGAGGCCCATCTGCGTGTACGTCCGCTGCATCGAGATGTAGTCCTCGAGGTGCGCGTCCGCCATGAAGAGGTCGGCTTTGGCTCCCTGAACACGCGTGAGAAGCGGCTTGAAGTCGGCCGCGTACATCTCGAAGCTCTCGTCGAGGGCGACCGAGAATTCCTTGGCGTGGACCTTCACGAAGTCGTGAATTCCCTTCTGGAAGTCCTTCCCGTGCTCGGTGTTCTCCCAGACGATCGAGATTTTCAGCGGGGGCTTGAGCTTCCCCTCCTTGACGAGGTCGAAAAGAAACTCCATCTGCGTCGTCGCGAGGTTCTCGACGGGCGAAAGGACGCCGAATACCCACTTGCTGCGCCCGTAGATGCTCGTCGCGCCCGCGCCGCCGGAGACGTACGGGATGCCGTAGCGGTCGGGGACGACGCTCTGCGCCTGCACGAGCTGCGAGCCGTATCCGCCGATCACGGCGTGGACCTTCTGCTGCGCCATGAGCTGCTCGACGAGCTGGGCGCTGCGGGACGCTTCCGAGGTGTCGTCGAGGAGGGAAAGCTCGATCTTCATCTTCTTTCCGCCCACGTCGATCCCGCCGGCGTCGTTCGCTTCCTTGACCGCGAATTCCGTCGCGGCCTTGAAGGCGCCGCCGATCTTGGATTCTTTTCCCGTGACGGGAAGGACCGCTCCGAGTCGGATCGTGCCGTCCTCCGCGGCCGCGCCGCGGGCGGGGATCGCCGCGAGAAGCGCGGCTCCGAGGATGGCGAGAAGGCGGGGATGGCGCGTCTGCTTCATCTTGTCCTCCATAACGGAACCGCCCCTCGGGGAGAGGGGCGGAGGTGAATCGTTCGAGAGGCGCGGGGCGCGCCGCTAATCAGAAGTAGTAGGCCTGCATCTGGAACGTGAACTGGTTCGTGGGGAAGCCCACCTTCGGGGTCACGCGCTGCCACCAGACCTTGAGGTTGAAGTTGTTCTCGGCCTTGGCGCGCGGGTAGAAGTTCAAGCCGACCGCCACGCGTCCCTGGTTCTTCGGCTGGTCGATGTCGGCCGTGAACGTCTGTTGCTCGTAGCGCACGATCGGGGCGATCTTGAGGGCCTTCAGGAAGACGCCGCCCTCGATCTGGAACGTGCTCTGCTGGGGGAGGGTCGCGAACGTGTTGCCGCCGTTCGCGTACTGGTACTGGACCGTGGATTCGAAGGCGCCGAGCGGAATCGGAAAATCGATGTACAGGTCGGCGGAGGCGAATTTGTAGTCCATCTGCGTGTCGTAGCCGGCGCCGATAGCGAGGATCTTCTTCGCTCCGAGATTGGACCCGGCGTAGGACACGAAGTTGTAGACCTCGGTATCGAAGAAGTTGTACTGGAGGCGCGCCGCGGTGCGATACGAGTTCTTCACGCCCGGCTGGCGGAACCCCTGGAACACGCCCGCGCGATACTCGAGACGGTCGCAGAAGAAGTAGCCGCGCGCCATCGCGCCCGTGTCACGGCCCGCGTTGCTCTGGGTCGCGGCGCTCGTCAGGAAGGCATAAGCGGAAAAGTCGAGCATGAACTGCGTCGGGCTGCTCTTCAGGCCCTCGCGGCTCGTGGGCACGCGAATTTCACCGACCTGGACGTTGAATTCCTTGGCGATGCGCCACTCGGCGACCGCATCGAGGACGTTGAAGCCAGACCCGAGAGCCTTGACCCCCGTGGTGCCCGTGGCGGTCTGCGTCGACTTGCCGAGCTGGCTGTTTTCCGTCTCCAGGAAGAAGAAGACGTTCTTCGAGACCTGGCCGCCCACGAGGAGACGGACCCGGCGAATGAGAAGGTTCTGTGAATACCCGCCGGACTCGTTGACCCCGACCTTCCCGACTTCCTGGAAGTCGGCCTGCGGCTGGAGCAGGAGGCCGAGCTTGAAGTTGATGCTGTCGTTGACCTTGATCAAGGCCTGGGCTTCGCTTTGACCGGAACGGCCGAACGCGAGCAGGAGCGAGGCAGCGATGAGTCCTCGGGCGGTCGTCCGCAAGGCGCGGTGCGCGGCAATCGGCATGAGAGCGTTTCTCCTCTTCGGCCGGACGTTTCGGATGGCAGCAAGAATAATCGAACAAAACGGGGAGTTCAATGGCTGATGCGCCTGAATCATTTCGACCGGCTCACGCGCAGAGGACGAGGTCCGCGAGGAGCCCCAGTCCAAACGCGAGAATGCAGGCCGCGACGACCCCCGGCCATCCGAAGTACTGCCACGCATACCCGGGCAGGACCGAGCCAAACGTCGCCCCCACGTAGTAAAACGTGGTGTAGAGGGCTCCCGCGCCGCCCTTGGCCTCCCGGGCCGTGGCGTTTACAAAGGCCGGCGCCGTGCCCTGTACGAAGAACATCCCTACACAGAGGACCACGAGGGAGAGGATCACGACGGGGAGCAGGGGAACGAGGCTCAGGGCGGCGGCTCCCGCCGCGATCAGGAACCCCGTCGCCATGAGCGACCGCCGGCCGAACCGCCCCGAGAGGTTCCCGACGACGATGGACGTCAGGACCCCGGCGCCGTAAACGAGGTAGACCGCCGAAACCGAGCCCGTCGAGAGGCCGAAAGGAGCGGCGGTAAGGTAATAGGGGAGGTACGTGAAGATCCCGATGAATCCGAAGAACACGGAGCCGCCGATCAGGAAACCGCCCACGAGTCTCCGGTTACGGAGGTGTCCCAGCATCTCGCGGTAGGCCAGCCCGACCGAGACCCGGCCCTTGGGCACGGAAGCGGGGAGGAAAAGCGCCATCCCGAATGCCGCGGCCAGCGTGAAGACTCCGAAGACCAGAAACGGGGTCCGCCAGCTGGAATGGCTCGCGATCCAGCCGCTGCCCACGCGGCCGGTGAGGCCACCCATGACCGACGCCGCGACCCAGCCGCCGACCGCGGGTCCCAGCCGGGCCCCTCCGAATTGGTCCCCGAGGTAGGCCACGGCGACGGCCGTGACACCCGGCAGCAGGAGGCCCTGAGCGCCTCGGAGGAGGATCAGGAGGGGAAGGTTCGGCGCGAACGCGCAGAGGAATGTCGGGAGCGCGAGAAGCGCGCAGCTCCAGACCATCACCGGCTTTCTTCCGAACGCGTCGGCAAGGGGGCCCCAGGCGCTCGAGACGAGGGCGATCATGAAGACGACGACCGAGACCGTGAGCGCGGCCGTCGGGGCGGGCACGCCGAACTCCCTGGAGAGAAGAGGGAGGATCGGCTGCGTGACGTAGAGGTCCGAGAACACGGCCACCGTCGCGAAAAAAAGGGCGAAGAGCCCCCGGCCGCCGTGAGGAGCGGGCGCGGTCATCGGTACCTCAGAGCCCCAGGTACGCTTGTCGGATGCCGGGGTCGTCCAGGAGCTCGGCGGCGGGGCCGGTCTGGACGATTCGGCCCGTCTCGAGGACGTAGCCGCGGTGGGCGTGTTCAAGGGCGACCTGGACGTCCTGCTCCACCAGGAGCACGGTCGTGCCTTCCTCGTTGATCTGGGTGATGAGCGCGAGGAGGCTGTCCACGACGAGGGGCGCGAGCCCGAGGGACAGCTCGTCGATGATGAGGAGGCGGGGGCGGCTCATGAGCCCGCGTCCGATCGCGCACATCTGCTGCTCGCCTCCCGAGAGACGGCCGGCGAGCTGGTCCGCCCGCTCGGCGAGGCGCGGCAGGAGCGCGTAGACGCGCTCGAGGTCCGAGGCGATCTTCGCGGTGTCCCGGCGGAGGTACACGCCCTGCATCAAATTTTCCTTCACGGTCAGGCCCGCGAACAGGCGCCGGCCCTGCGGAACGTGGACCACGCCCGCGGCGACGATCTCGTCCGGACGCGCGGCCGTGATGTCGACGCCGGCGAACCGGACGGATCCCGCCATGGGCTGGAGCAGCCGGGAGATCGTCCAGAGGAGCGTCGTCTTGCCCGCGCCGTTCGCGCCGATCAGAGCGACGATCTCCTTCTCCTTCACCTCGAGGGAGACGTCACGCAGAATCTGGACCTCGCCGTAGCCGGACGATAGCCCTTTGACCTCGAGGAGCGCCTGGGCGGCGGCTGCGGGCGGGGCCTTCCGGAACTCGCCGGACGGGACGAAAAGGGCGCCTTCGACCCCGGCGGCCTGGGCGCGCTGCGCGAAGCGCTCGCCGAGGTAGGCCTCGATGACGGCAGGGCTCTCGACGATCTCCTTCGGCAACCCTTCAGCGATCTTCCGCCCGTAGTGGAGGACGACGAGCCGGTCCGAGATCCCCATGATCGCCTTCATGACGTGTTCGATCACGAAGATCGTGACGCCGCTCCGGTTGATCGAGAGGATCAGCTCCATGGCCTTCTCGATCTCGGACTGGTTGAGCCCGGCCATGACCTCGTCGAGGAACAGGAGCCGCGGGTCCATGGCCAGTGCCTTGGCGAGTTCGAGACGCTTGAGATCCGGGATCGTCAGCTCGGTCGCCGCGCGGTCCCGCAGGTCGGCGAGATGGACGCGGTCGAGGACCTCGTCGGCGTAGGCGCGCGCCTGGGCGGCCGAGCGTTCGCGGCCCCGCGCCCCGAACATAGCCCCCGTCGCCACGTTCTCGCGGACGGTGAGCTGCCGAAGAGGCTTGACGACCTGGAACGTGCGCGCCATGCCGAGGTGCCCGATGCGGTAGCTCGGGGTCTTCGTGATGTCCTGCCCGTCGAAGACGATCGAGCCCGCCGTCGGCTTGTCGAGGCCGGTCATGCAGTTCACGAAGGTCGTCTTGCCGGCCCCGTTCGGCCCGAGAACGCCGAGGATCTCGCCGCTCAGGATCGACAGGTCCACGCGGTCGACGGCCGCGAGGCCGCCGAACTTCTTCGTGATGCCCGTCGCCACGAGGATCGGCTTCTCCGAGATGCGCGGCGGCGGGACCGGGAGAGCGCTCATCAGGTAACCCGGTGGGCGCGGACGTTCGCGAGGAGATCGGACGCCTTGAACGGCCTCTCGCCGCTCTTTCGGCGGCGCCCGATGACGGTCATGAGGCCTCGGGGCAGGAAGACGATGAAGAAGATGATGATGAAGCCGAGGACGGTGGGGTGGAGCTCGATGAACCTGCCCCAGATGTACGTCGAGAGAAGCTGGTAGACCGCGGCTCCGAGGACCGGGCCCGCGACGGATCCGACGCCTCCGATGATCGTCGCGATGATCATCTGGAGCGTGTAGTCGATCTTGAAGAAGTCGCCCGGCGTGACGTGGACGTTCTGATAGGCCGTGATGCCGCCCGCGATCGCCGCGAAGACGGCCGAGATCGCGTAGGCGATTCCCTTGTAGAGCGTCGTGTTGATCCCGAGCATCCGCGCCGCGTCCTGGTCTTCGCGGATCGCGACGCAGCCGTAGCCGATCTTCGAACGCGCAAAAGCCCACGTCGCGAGGAGGCCGAGAATCACGAAGCCCAGGGCCGTGTAGTAGAAGAACTCGCCTTCGCTCTTGATCGGCAGGTCGATGCCCGTCGAACCGTCCGTCAGGCTGTCCCAGTTGTCCGCGACCTGCGCGAGGGCCTCGGCGACGCCGAGTGTCGCGATCGCGAAATAGTGCCCCTTCAGGCGCAGGATGGGGAGGCCGAGAAGGATCGCGACGCAGGCGGACAGGAGCGCACCTGCCGCGAGCGCGGGGAAAAACGGGACGTGCCATTTCCCGATCATGAGGAGGCCGGTCGTGTAGGCGCCGATCCCGAAGTACGCGACGTTGCCGAAAGCGGCGTATCCGGTGTAACCCCCGATGAAATTCCAGCCCTGCGCCATGAGCGCGAGGATCAGAAATCGCGTGTACGTGAGGAGCTTGTAGCTCGAGACGAGCTTCGGCAGGGCAAGGAGCAGCGCGAGGAGCGCGAGGAAGCCCACGACCTGGGCCGCCTTTCTCAAACGCTCTTCCCGGCGATTCCCTGCGGGCGCAGGATGAGGAGAAGGACGAGGATCGCGAACGTCACGGCCCGTGAGAGAGACGGCAGGCGCGCGCCGACGAAGACGTCGACAAAGGCGTAGATCGCGGCCCCGATGACGACGTTGGCGACGTTCCCGAGTCCGCCGAGGACGCAGATCGCGAAGGCCCGCTGCGTGTAGGCGCCCCCAAGCGTCGGGTCGAAGGGCACGATCATCGACAGGAGCGAGCCCGCGGCCCCGGCCATCCCTGCGCCGATCGCGAAGGTCGCCGCGTAGATGGTGGCCACCTTCACGCCCGTGAGGCGCGCCGCGTCGATGTCCATGCCGGTCGCGCGGATCGCGCGGCCGGTCCGCGAGGACTTGAGAAACCAGGCCAGGGCCGCGACGAGAACGAGCGAGACGCCGAGCGCGCCGAGGCGGATGTACGGGATCCGCACGGGCCCCAGCGTGAAGCCGGTGCCGCTGTAAGGCGTCGTCACCGAGCGCAAGTCCGCCTTGAAGAAGTAATTGATGAGGTTGACGATGAGGAGCTCGAGGCCGAACGTCAGGAGGAACGTCGCGAGAAGCGGCGCCTTGATCACCTGGTTGATGAGCCCGCGCTGCACGATCCAGCCGAGTGTGAACAGGGCGAGCATCGCGACGGGAATCGACAGGAACGGGTCGACGCCGAGGAGCTCGTGGAGGAAAAACGTGATGTAGGCGCCGAGCACGATGAAGGCCCCGTGCGCCAGGTTCACGATGTTCATGATTCCCCAGACGAGCGAGAAGCCCAGCGCGACGAGCGCGAGGATTCCGCTCAGGAGAACCGCGTTGACGAAGATCTGGCCGAGCTCGGCCCCGCCCACGCGGCTACTTCCGCTTGTCCCAGGCCGGCATCGGGTACAGCGCTTCCTTCTCGGCCACGGCCGCCGGGAAGACCGTGTATTTCTTGCCGTCCGGCTGGAGCTGCTCGATGGCCATCGGCTTGTAAATGTTGATGCCGCGGCTGTCGAACTTGATCTGGCCGTAGAACGTCATGAAGTCGAGCGCCGCGATGGCGTCCCTCACCTTCGTGGGGTCGAGCGTGCCGGCCTTCTCGATCGCGCGGCAGAACGCGATGACCGCCGCGGACGATTCCGCCACCTGGTATGGGATGACGTTGTACTTCGGGTTCTTCGCCCGGAAAGCCTCGGCGTAGCCCTTCGGCGTCTTCCAGGGATCGTCTCCGTTGTACTTCAGGGCCTCGGTCCACTGCGTGGATCCGAAGATGTAGTCCGCGTTGCCTTTCAGATTCTCCCGGAACTCCGGCGAGGACGGCCCGACCGAGAAGCCCATGGCCTTCGGCGAGACGCCGAGGTCCTTCGCCTGCTTGACGATGAGGAGCGAGTCCTGCAGGTGCCCGGCGCCCAGCACGACGTCCGGGTTCATGCCCTTGATCCGCGTGAGGAGCGCGCTGACGTCCTGCGTGCCCGTCGGGTAGAGCTCCTGATAGACGACCTGGAGCCCCTTCTCCTTCGCGTAGTCCGCGGCGCCGCTCGCGACCTCCTTCGAGAACGGCTCGTTCTCACCGAGGACCGCCACGGTCTTCACGGTCTTGTCGCGCGACATGACGAGGTCGATGACGCCCTTGAGATACAGCTTCGCGGGCGAAAGCACCGCGAACGTGTACTTGTAGCCCTTGCTGAAGATCGATTCGGCCGAACCGTTCGCCTCGATCATGGGGATCTTGTACTTCTCGCAGATCGGCGCCGCCGTGCCGGACGGAGCGGAGCCGTAAGGCCCGAGAATGAACGTCACCTTGTCCTCGTTGATGAGCTTCTCGATGAGCTGCGCCGTGCGCTCGGACTTCGACTCGTCGTCGTAATACTTGACGGCGATCTTGTACTTCTTGCCCGCCACCGCGATTCCGCCCTGCGCGTTCACGGTGTCGACGGCGAAGTTGTAGCCGTCCCTCGTGTACTCGCCTTCCTTCGCCGTCTTGCCCGTGAGCGAAACGGCGGCTCCGAACGAAATCGTGTCCTCGGCGGCGACGGGGAACGCGCCGAGAGCGAGCGCCAGAGCCAGGAGCGAAACCATCGCGGTACGCTTCATCGAGAGCCTCCTGTGGCCGGTGGAGAATTTGTGCGCGAACTATACCCGAGGGTCGCCTCAGGAGAGATGTCCGTGAACTTCGCGGGGACGTCCCCCTCCCGCATTTTCGTGCCGAACCGCGTCGGCGCGCGCGTCCGCCGCTCTTACGCGTTCTCGGCAAAGTTTCTTCTTCTTCTCCGACCGATCGCGCTCTCGAAGGACGAGAGAGCCCCGCAGCGCGTCCTGCGCTGGCGTCGAAGGAGCGCGGAAGTCCTTTGATCGACCTTAGCTTTCAGTATCTGCGCCGGGAGACGAGGTGAATGATCGCGACGAAAAGTGCGGCGCCGATGATGGACCAGAGGACCGGAAACGGATGGCCGCCGATGACGACGGTGAAGGGCTCTGGAAGCTTGAGGGCACGGGCGACCCAGGGTCCGAGCAGCGCACCGATGAAGCCCAGCGCCGTCGAGACGACCAGTCCGCCGCGGGCGCTGCCCGCGATGGCCTTGCCGATCGCGCCACAAACGGCCGCGATCACCACGAGGAGAAGGAGCGCCGGCAGGGTCATGGTCATGTGAAGTTCCTTTCGCGTCTTAGCGTGTAGCCAAGGGAACGCAATTCCCCTGCCAGCCTTGCGCGAGTCCCTCCGGCAATAGTTACCAGCCTGGAGTCCTCGGGGACCGATCAGACCCCCAGGTACGCCTTCTTCACGTGCTCGTCGTTCAGGAGGTCTTTCCCCGTGCCTTCGAGCACGATGCGCCCGTTCTCGAGCACGTAGGCGCGGTCGGCGATCGCGAGCGTTTTGAACACGTTCTGCTCGATCAGGAGCACGGTGACCCCGGCGTCGTGGACCTCCGCGATGACGCGGAAAATGTCCGTGACGAGAATCGGGGAGAGGCCCAGAGAGGGCTCGTCGAGCATGAGGAGGCGCGGCCTGGACATGAGGCCTCGGGCGATCGCGCACATCTGCTGCTCGCCGCCCGACATCGTCCCGGCCGCCTGCTTTTCTCGCTCCTTGAGGCGCGGAAAGATGCCGTAGACCTTCTCGAGCATCTCGGGACGCGTTTTCTTCGCGTCGGGCGTGAGCGCGCCGAGGAGGAGGTTTTCCTTGACGGTCATCTCGGGGAAGAGGCGCCGGGCTTCCGGGACATGCGCGATGCCGAGGCCGACGAGGTCATGGGGCGCGCGCGTATGGAGGGGCTGTCCCTCGTAGGTCACGGATCCCTTTTTCGGCTTCAGGATCGAGGAGACGGTGTTGAGGCTCGTGGTCTTGCCCGAGCCGTTCGCGCCGATGAGGGCGACGATTTCGCCCTTCTGGACGTTGAAGGAGACGTCCCAGAGGACCTGGACATCGCCGTAGAACACGTCGACGTTCTTGACCTCAAGCATGTGCGGCCCCCAGATAGGCCTCGATCACACTTGGGTTGTTCGCGACTTCCTGCGGCGTGCCCTCGGAGATCTTCTCGCCGTAGCACATGCAGAGGAGGCGCTGCGAGATTGTCATGATCACGCGCATGTTGTGCTCGATGATGAGGATCGTGACGCCGCTCTCGTGAATCTTCCGGACGATCGCGATCGTCTTCTCGACCTCGGCGGGATTGAGCCCCGCGAAGTTCTCGTCGAGAAGCAGGAGCTCGGGTTTCGTCGCGAGGGCGCGCGCCATCTCGAGGCGCTTGCGCATGCCGAGCGGCAGGCTCCCGGCCATGCGGTCGCGCCAGGCCTCCATCTCCGTGAACGCCGTGGCCTCGAGGGCCATCGCGCGGGCCTCGTGGCGGTGGTCCGTGCGCGAGAACGCCGAGACCATCACGTTCTCGAGGACGGTGAGGCGCGCGAGGGGCTTCACGACCTGGAACGTGCGCGCGAGGCCGCGCCGGCAGATCTCGTAGGGCTTCAGGCCGTCGATACGCTCGCCCTTGAAGAGGATTTCGCCCTCCGATGGCGCGTAGAAGCCGTTGATGACGTTGAAGACGGTCGTCTTGCCGGCGCCGTTCGGGCCGATGAGCCCGAAGATCTCGCCCTTCTCGACCCCGAAGGTCATGTGGCCGACGGCCTGGAGGCCGCCGAAGCGCTTCGTCACGCCCTTCAGCTCGAGGAGGCTCACGCGGCACCCTTCGCCGGACCGCTCGCCAGCGGGGCCGCGAGGCGCCGCTTGCGGCGCTGCAGGGACTCGTTGAGCGTGCCGACGATGCCCTGCGGGAAGAAGATGATGATCACGATGATGAGGACGCCGAAAAAGACGAGGTGCCCGGACTTCAGGTACGTGCGGAACGCCTCGGACATGAGGATGTAGATCGCGGCGCCGACCGCCGGCCCCCACGTCGTCGCGACGCCGCCGAGCATCGTGACGAGGATCATCATGACCGAGATGTCGTGGATCGAGAAGACGATGCCCGGGTCGATGAAGCCCATGTAGTTCATGTAGAAGCTCCCCGCGACGCCCGTGAAGAACGCGCTGATGAGGAGCGAGATGAGCTTGTACTTCGTCGCATTGATCCCGAGCGACTCGGCGCAGTCCTGGTCCTCGCGGATCGCGAGGAAGTAGAACCCGAGCTTGCCGTTCATGACGAACCTGATCGCCGCCATGCTCAGGGCCGCGAGCGCGAGGACGATCCAGTAATACGCGGCCTTCGAGTTGAAGGCCGGGATGAAGAGGATTCCCTCGGCCCCGTTCGTGAGCTGCTTCCAGTTCAGGGCCACGAGCCGGAGCACCTCGGCGAGCGCGAGGACGGAGAGCGCGAAGTAGGGGCCGCGCAGCCGGAAGCAGATCCAGCCGATCAGGGCGGAAGCCGCCGCGGCCGCGAGGCCGCCGAGGAGGAGGCCCCACCAGGCCGTCGCCGGGGAGAGCCCGGACTTCACGAGAATGCCCGTCGTGTAGGCGCCGATCCCGAAGAAGGCGGCGTGACCGAAGGAGACCTGCCCCGTGTATCCCCCGAGGAGGTTCCAGCTCTGGCCGAGGACGGTCCAGAGAAGGCAGAGGATCAGCATGTGGAGGACGTAAGGGTTCCGCACGAGGGCGGGGAGAACCGCGAGGAGCGCGAGCCCGCCGAGCGAGAGGAGCGTCGAGCGGCTCATCACGCCCGCCCCTTTCCGAGGAGTCCCTTGGGCAGGAAGATGAGGACGAGGACGAAGATGATGAACCCGAACGCGTCCTTGTAGCCGAGGGAGATGTAGACCGATCCGAGGGACTCGGCAAGTCCGAGAACCAGGCCGCCAAGAACGGCTCCGGGGATGTTCCCCATCCCGCCGAGCACGGTGATGATGAATGCTTTCAACGTGAAGGGCCCGCCGATCTGGGGAAAGAGGTAGTAGACCGGTGCGAGAAGGGCCCCGGCCGCGCCCACGAGGGCCGAGCCGAGTCCGAACGTGATGTACGTGATCCGCTTCGTGTTCACGCCCATGAGGCCCGCGGCGCGGGCGTCCTGCGACGTCGCGCGGATCATCCGGCCGAGGTCGGTGTACCCGAGGAAGAGGAACAGCGCCCCGCCGAGAACGATCGCGATCCCGAACGCGACGAGCATCGCGAAGCTGAAGGAGAGCGAGATCGTCTGCCCGCCCATCTTCACGTCCCAGTAGATCGTCTTCGACGCGTAGGAGACGGGGACGGAACGGTAGTCGGCGCTGAACGCGAGGAGAGCGAGGTTCGAGAGGACGAGGCCGATCCCGACCGTGAGGAGCACCTGGTTCTCGGGCAGGATCGATTCGGCCTCCATGACCGGGGCGATGAGCCATTTCTGGAGCAGCGCCCCGAGCACGAAGAGGACGGGGATGACGATGAGGAGCGAGACGTACGGGTCGATCTTCCCGAGCGTGAACGCCCAGAACGTGACGTACATGCCGACCATCATCAGCTCGCCGTGCGCGAGGTTGATGATCTTCATGACGCCCATGAT
>JARXKK010000089.1 GCA_030278895.1 Acidobacteriota bacterium | reverse complement strand
AGCTCCATCGCGTCGATGGGCTTCACGGACGAGAGCGCCCGCCGCAGCTTGTGGATCTTCGGCAGCTCGTCGGCGTCGTAGATCTTTTCTTCCTTTCGCGTGCCGGATGCCGGGATGTTGATGCACGGGAAGATGCGCCGCTCGAAGAGGCCGCGGTCGAGAATGATCTCGCTGTTGCCCGTGCCCTTGAACTCCTCGAAGATGACGTCGTCCATCCGGCTCCCCGTGTCGATGAGGCACGTGGCCACGATCGTGAGCGAGCCGCCGCCCTCGTGGTTCCGCGCGCCGCCGAAGAAGCGGCGAGGTTTTTCCATCGTGCGGGCGTCCATGCCGCCCGAGAGGATCCGGCCGCTGCCGCGCTGCTCGTTGTTGTAGGCGCGGCTCATCCGCGTGATCGAGTCGCAGAAGATGACGACGTCCTGGCCGATCTCGACGAGGCGCTTGGCTCTTTCGAAGGTGGCTTCCGATACCGCGATGTGATGGGCGGCGTTCAGGTCGCTCGGCGAGGCGACCACTTCGCCCGTGATCGACCGCTGCATGTCCGTCACTTCTTCGGGCCGCTCGTCGACGAGGAGCATGAAGATCTTGACGTCCGGGTTGTTCTTCGCGATGGCGTTCGCCATCGTCTTCAGGAGGAAAGTCTTTCCGGCCTTCGGGGGCGCGACGATCAGGCAACGCTGACCGCGGCCGATCGGGGCGACGAGGTCGAGGACCCGCCCCGAGATCTCGTCCGGCGTCGTCTCCATCCGAAGTCGCACGTCCGGATCGACCGAGACGCCCTTGTGGAACTGGATGTACTTGCCGCGATACTCCGCGGGATCGAGGCCTTCGATCGCCAGGATCTTCTGGACAATCGGGCCCTTCCCGCCTCGCGAAACGGCCTCGGCCTCCACGAGCAGCCCGTCCTCGAGGTCTTCGGATTCCACGAGGAACTTCGGGAGGAGAGGATCCCCCCGCTCCGCGAAGTAAGTCTCGGACGAGACGAGGGTCCCGGAATGATCGCCGTGCAGCTTGACGACGCCCTTGAGGGTCGTCCGCGGCTGATTGGCGACGACCGCCGGCTCGGCACGGAGCGCATAGCGGCCGCGCGCTTCCGGCGCGACACCCTCGGCTGGTGCCGGGGCGCCTCCCTCGGCCGGACCCCCCGGCCCCCGTCCGCGTCCGCGGCGGCGACGCCGGCGCCGGCGCCGGCGGAACGGATCGAACGCGCCCCCTTGGGACGCATCGCCCTCTCCGGCGGGCTGCCCTTCGGCCAGGCCGCCCTCGGCGGCCTCGCCCTCGGACTCGAAATCGCCCTCGACCTCGACCGCCTGCGGGTCGTCGTCGGGCGCCGTCAGGACTCTGTCCTTCGGGTTCGTCTCACTCAATCGTTTCCTCCGGGGTTGGCTCCTCGTGGCGAGCCAACGGACTTCCCTCGTGGCCTCCGGTCAGAGACGGCGTTCCATGGTGAACGCACGCGTCTTCCGGACTTCGGGCCCCTTGACCTGGGTTCTCCCTGGCGGGGCGGCGCGGTTTCGTCGGTTTGTCGGCTTCTCTCGCCGTTCCGGCGCCGGTTCACGGCGCCGTGGGGCTCCGACGTTCGGGGCCGCCCTGCAGAACTGAATGCTACGCCAACCGTCTCGACCGCGTCAATCCGGCCACTTTCGAGGGCAACCGGGGCGGAACGGACCGTGCATCCGAGGCCGTTACAATGCCCGACGTGACACGCATGACCTCCCCCCGCCGCTTCCTTCGATTCGTGGTCGCCCCCGTCGTCCTGGCTGCCCTTCCCGCCGTCGGACAGACCCCGACTCCCACGCCGACACCGACTCCGACCCCGTCGGTGACGCCGACCCCCACGCCCGCTCCCACGCCACGCTCCGTTCCCGGGGGCTCCTACATCGCGGCGTTCGCGGGCGCGGGAGCTTACGATGGCTCGAACCTCGTCAAGGATCCGGGTGGCGCGATCTGGGCCGTGTCCGCCCACGAAAACGCGATCTCCCGCATGTCCGCGGACCGCAAGAAGCTTTCGCGCTGGATCATGGCGAAAGACAGCGCCCCGAGCTCGCTCCTTCGCGACTCCGACGGGACCTTCTGGGTGACGGAGCTCGGCGGTTTCAAGGTCGCGCACTTCGACCCCGCGAGCGGAAACGTCACGGAGTACGGGGACGGCGCAAGGCGGCCCACGGCTCTCCTGAAACGGCCCGACGGCAAATTCTGGCTGCCCGAAACCGGCGGCCTCCTCGCGGTGTTCGACCCGTCCGTCCCGATCTACAAGTACTACCAGACGCCGGGCGTCTTCTATCTCTCCTACCCCTGGCAGGACGCCGACGGTTCGCTCTTCTCGCTCGATTTCATCTACGGGGCGATCGTGCGCTGGTCGCTCGACCTGTCGACGGCGCGGGTGTGGACGATTCCGATCACGTCGCTTTCCCCCTCGAAGATCGTGCGCCTCGCCGACGGCAAGCTCTGGATCTCCTTCTTCAGCTCGGCGCAGCTCGGACGCTTCGACGACCAGACGGGCACGCTCGACATCTTCAGCCTAGACGGGAATGTCTCCCCCTTCGACATTCACGACTATCGCGGTCGGATCCTCTACTCCGACCTCGCGGGTCAGGTCGGCCTCCTCGACCCGGCGACAGCCGTCCCCATCTCCTCGACGGTCCTCACCGTAACCGACGTCGTGCCGACCACCCGATCGAGCCTCCCGACGACCGCGGTCACGAGCACGCTCGTCTTCGACGAGCAGGACCTGACCGAGCCGTCCCCGATATACGACGTCGGGAGCGGCGTTCCGGGCCTGACGCAGATTCTCGCGAACAACGGGAATCCGGTCTGGGCCATGCTGATCGACGAGGTCAAGGCCCGCATCTACTTCGGAACGGTCGGAGCGATCGGCGTCATGGGGCCTCCGCCGCAGATCAACGCCGGAGACCTGTACCTCTCCACGGCCTCCGCCGCGGCGCTCCCCGCGGATCCCGCGCGGGCGTATCGGACGCAGCTCGTCACCTGGAACCGCGGGACGCCCGACGCCGCCGGGGCGACGAAGGTCCTCTCTCCGATCGAGCGGCTTCTCCCCGACGGGTGGATCGTCGGGCTGTCGGGCAGCGCGACGCCCTCCGTGCCGGCCGGAACGCTCCTGTCACAGCCCGACCTCGTCGGCACCGACATGGATTCCAAGGGCAATTTTGGCGGCCTTCAGATCACGACGAACGTTCCCGCGGATTCTTTCGCCTGGTCGCGCGTCTCGATTCCGGCTTCCGGCGGCGGGACCCTGGGATATGCCGCGAACGCCGTGACCGACGCGGCCGGCCTCGGCGCGGGCGACACGGGTTTCGTGTTCGCATCCCCGGACGCGGCACAACGCACGGAAGCGGGACTTCTCGTGACGCAGTCGTCGACGGGCACGCTCTCGATCGTCGACGCGAACGGCTTGACGCGTACCACCTACTCGTACGACTGGCCGGGCGGCTATCGAATCCAGGGCACGTCGATCTTCGACGCCTTCGGGTTGCCGCCTCTTCCGTCCGCGCGCATCGTTTGCACCGTGACGACGGGGCGCGTGCTGCTGTTCGGCACCGCCTTCGACCCCGCGAGCGGCGACGGAGCGAAACTCGACACCATCGGAGCGGCCGCCTTCGCCCCCGGGATTCAGATCACCGGCTTTGCCCGCGGCAACGGGCTCTCGTCCACGCTCCAGGTCTTCAACCCGGGCACCGCCCCGGCGCACGTCAGCATCTCCATGCGCGTGGCCCAGCCCGTGGACGGACCCGCTCTCCCGCCGACGGCCTTCGCGGTGGCGGCCACCGTCGGACCGAGGACCGTGTCGACGCTCGATCTGAGCGGCGCAGGCGGGGTGGTCAACGGCACTCTCGACATTTTCTCGGACCAGCCGGTCGCGGCGTTCGCGACGACCCGGACGGCCCTCGCATCGGGCGGAAGCGCCGTCTATACGGCTCCCGCGGTGTTCTACGCGTCTCCCACCGCGGTCTCCCCCGGCTCGCGAGGCGTCTTCCTCGCGGCCACGGAGAACGACGGATTCGCCTCGACGATTCAGCTCACGTCGACCTCCCCGGATCCGGGCAACGCAACCGTGAACTACGCGGGCGCCGACGGGACGATCACCGGCAGCCGCACCGTGACGGTCCCCCCGTGGGGCGTGGTTTCGCTCCCCGGTTCGTTTGCCGGCGCCTCGAGCGATCTCGGGCGCGTGGACGTCGTGCCGGCCGACGGCACGACCCCGTTCCTCATGGTCCTCGTCCGGCAGGACAAGCAGACGCGCGATATCGACGTCATTCTTCCAATGGTGACCGGGAAATGAAGACCGCGGCCGCTCTCCTGCCCGCCGGAATACTCTGCGTCCTCGCCGCCGGCGTGCCCGCGCGCGCCGACGACGGCGTCGCGACGGGCGTCGGCAACCGCTTCTCGCAGACGTCCACGCCGCTCACGAACGACAAGGGCTCGCTCGAGTGGGTTTTCACGCACCGCTTCAACGAAGACGCGCGCGACGCGGGCGGCAGCAGCCTCGGCGGCCTCGACTCCGGAGCAGCCATCGGCTTCGGAATCGACTACGTCTTCGTGCCGAACGTCGCGTTTCAGGTCTACCGCGTCAACAACTACGCGGACTACGAGTTCGCGTTCAAGGGGACGATCCTCAGACCCACGGCCTCGCTCCCCCTGGCCTTCGGCCTGCGCGGCGGCCTCGACTGGCGCACGGCCGCGTACGCGCCGAAGACGACGAGCTGGTTCGGCCAGGCGCTCCTCTCGTACACGATCGCGAATCGCGTGACGCTCGCGGCCGCGCCGAGCTACGTCGAAGACACGATGTACCAGCAGGACGTCTTCAACGTGCCGCTGATTCTGCAAATCAAGATCACGAAGTCGATCGCCGTCATCGGGGAATTCGTCCCGAAGAAAAACTACCTTCCGAACTCGGTGTATCAGTGGACGGTCGCGGTCGAGAAGCAGGTCTTTCACCACCGCTTCGCCGTGTGGGTCGGGAACACCCAGGCGACGACCGTCGATCAGTACATCGGCGGCGACTACGGCGGCGGCATCACGGACAAGAACCTGAAGATCGGCTTCAACCTGAGCCGCGCCTGGGACCTCTTCCCGGCGAAGTAGCCGCCCCGGATTTTCGCGGGGGTCGAGGTGGAGAGGCCGGAGCCTCTCCACCCGTCAGACCAGGATCAGAAGTCGTACCGGAGCGCGCCCTGGAGGGTCCGGGGGGTCGACGTGACGCCGTTCGCGATCGCGAAATTGGAGGCCGCAGTCTGGCCGGTGCCGAACGTGTTATTGGACATCGTGCGGTTCGCGGTGTTCGTGCAGTTGAAGCACTCGCCGAAGACCGAAAGACGGCCCGGCCCGAGCTCGAATGAGACGCCGGCCCGGAGGTCGAGCGTGTAGAAGTCAGGACGCCGGAAGCTGTTCCGTTCGAAGTGAACGCCGTCCACGGTCGGCCGGTCGACCGAGTTCGCGTCGTAGTTGAAGTCCTGCCCCACCTGCGGGTTGAGGGGACGGCCCGTCTGATAGTTGAAGAGGATGCCGCCGAACCCGCTGAGGCGGCTCGTGAGCTTCACGTCGTAAGAGAGGTTGCCGAGGAAGCGCCACTTGATGTCGCGGTCGGAGTAGCCCCAATTGATGTCGGGGTTGTTGAGGTCTTCGGCGAAGAGCCCCGCGTAGTTGCGCTCGTTCGAGTCGCTGTCCCTGTCGCTCGCACGGGTGACGGCGCCGAAGAACCGGAGCCCGTTCGCCAGGCTCTTCCGGAACTTCAGCGTGACGCTCCAGAATTCCGACCGGGCGTCCGAGGTGTACATCTTGATGGCGCCGTAGGCCGGGTTGAGGCGGTTCGCCCCGTATCTCTTGGTGGTCGGGTTGTACTTGCCGTAGCAGGTGACGCCCGAGTTCGGGTCGAGGGCCGGGCAATCGATGGCCGGGGTAGCAGACGCGATGAGATTGATGTCGGTCCCCCGCTCCAGGTTGTAGCCTTTCGAGTACTGCCCCTCGACGCCGACCGAGATCCCGATGACCTCGCGCTCGAGCCCGAGGACGGCCTGGTCCGTGTGCGAGTTCTGGAAGTTCGAATCGATCACGAAGATGCCGGGGGCCGCGAGCTTCGCTCCGGCAGGCAGGTTGCCGAGCTGCTGGGTGCTGATGGGGTCGAAGGCCGCGCCCCAGCCGGGGGCCACCTGGCCGGCGGCCGGGCCCGTGCCGCCCACGCCCGTGATGATGTACTGCGTCCCCTGGACGCCGTTCGACGTGTACAGCTGGGACGTCAGGAGCGCCGGGAATCGCGCGAAGTACCGGCCTAGCGAGAAGCGGACGACCGACTTGGAATTCGGTGCGTACGCGAGGGAGATGCGCGGGGACCACTGGTTCGTCGCGTTCGGGATCCTGGCGTCGGGCTGGACGATCCCGGAGGCCGGGTTCAGAACCTTGTTGGGGTCGACGACGGGGGTACTCGGGTTCTGCTGGTATTCATAGCGGAGGCCCAAGGTCGCCGTGAGCTTCGGGCTCACGAACCACTGGTCCTGCAGGAACACGCCGTACTCGTTCTGGGGCTCGTTGTACTGGCCGGCCTCGTCGGCGGTCTTGCCGTTCAGGCCGATAAACTCGCGGTACTCGTTCCACTTGCCGGCCTTGAAGTTGTCGAGGGCCGTGTACCTCGTGGTGCCGACCGTCGTGGACTGAAAGAGGAAGACGCCACGCCAGCTCCCCTTGAAGACCTGGTCCATCGCCGTGTTGTTGTACTCGGCACCCGCCTTGAAGACGTGTTCTCCGGAGAGGACCGTCACCGAGTCGTAGATCGTCTTCCGGTTCGACTTCGCCGAGATCGGCATGTAGTAGAGCCCGCCGAGGTTCGGCCCGCCGTCGAAAATCTGGAGCTCGGGGAGGTTCGCTCCCGCCGGCTGCGGCAGCCGAGGGTTGTCCTCCTTGACGTACTGGACGTTCAGGTCGTTGATGAGGCTCTTTCCGAACATCCCGTTCCACTGAGCGACGGTCGAGAGGGACTTCAACGACTCGATCCCGTTGTGGCCCGTCGACTGGTTGCCCGACGAGCTCGTGCCGTTCGGGCCGTCATACACCGTGTAGCTCAGCCTGGCGGTGATCCGGTGCTGGTCGCCCGCCTGGAGGTCGAAGCGCCCGAAGTAGTTGTCCGCGTTATCCCCCCGGATGAACGTCGCGTCGGAGATCGGATAGCTCGGGTACTTCGCGGCGATGATCTGCTCGTAGCCCTGCACGGAAGAAAAGACGGGGTTCGTCGTGTCCTGACGCTGTTGCTCGTAGGACCCGAAGAAGAAGAGCCTGTCCCTCAGGGCCGGCCCGCCGAGGTTGGCGCCGAGGTTGGTCCGCTTGGAGTCTTTCGGATCCGTGCCGTCGGCCAGCTTCGCCGACCAGTTGCTCGGCCTGTAATAGCCGAGGAGGGCACCGTGGAAGTCGTTCGAGCCGCTCTTCGTGATGACGTTCACGAAGCCGCCGCCGGACCGGCCGTACTCGGCCGAGGCGCCCGCCTGGACCACCTGGAACTCTCTCACGGCCTCCTGGGAGATGGAGATCGGAGCGCGGCCCTCCGCGCCCGCCGTCGGGCCGCCGAAAAACGCATTGTTGAAGTCGACGCCATCGACCGTAACCATCGTGTTGATCCCGCGCTGTCCGCCGAGCGAGAGATTCTGCCGATCGGGGTCGCGCTGGGCGTTCGGCGTCGTCAGGACGAGATCCGTGAAATTGCGCCCCGTGATCGGGAGCGTTTGGATCGCCGCGTTGTCGACGACGATCTGGGAGGCCGTCTGCGTCGTCTCGACGACGGGCGCCTCAGCCGTCACGGTGACCGCCTCGGCGAGGCTCGCAAGTCCCAGCTTGAAGTCGACCGTGATGGCCGACGAGAGATTCACGATGAGGCCGGTCCGGCTCTTCTTCTGGAAGCCTGAGATGCTCGCGGTCACGTCGTAGGTACCGACGGGGAGGTTGATGATGTGGTAGCTCCCCCGCGCATCCGTCACCGCGATCAGGACGAGGCCGGTTCCCTTGTTCTTCGCCTCAACGGAAGCCCCGGGCAGCGGCTGCCCGTCCTGGTCGACGACCTGACCGACGAACCGGCCGGTCGTGATATCCGTCTGGGCCGCTGCCGGAACGGCCGTCAGAAGGGCCGCGAGCAGGGCCAGGCCCAGCGCGCCTATGACGATACGTCTTGTCTTCACCATGAAACCTCCGTTGTCGAGTCGAAATGGAAGGAAAAAGCGCAGAAAGAGAAGGAGACGTTCACGGGACGGGCGACCTTCGCGGGGCCTCGGGCGCCCAGGCGGCGTCCGGTGCGACGACCCAGTTGTGGTCGGTCACGGGCCGGACCGTGCCGAGCTTCTTGAGCCGCTCGATGAGGAGCTCGCGGATCTCGTCGGGAAACTCCTTGACGACCTTCGCGCCTTTGAGCGCCTTGTAGCCGCCCGAGCCCTGCGCGCGGTAGGCGTTTACGGCGAGCGTGAACCGGTCCGACGGCTGGACGGGCCGTCCCTTGTATGCAAGTTCTTTCACGCGCGAGCCGACGGGCGCGGTCGGGTCGATACGGTACGAAGCGCCCTGAACGACGTCGAAGTTGTAAGGAATCATCCCTTCCTTCGGTTTCAGGACGAGCCGTCCGTCCTCCCACGTCGCGCTGCCATAGAACTCGGCGGCGTGCTCGAGGCAGGCCTTCAGGGTCGCCCCGTCGACCTCGATCTCGACGAGCTGGTTCTCGTAGGGATACAGCGTGTAGACGTTGCGGACCTTGATCGGACCCTTCCGGAAGCCCTCGAACCGGCCCGGAAGGAGCGACGTCATCGCGAGGTCCGCACCGGTCGCGCCCAGCATCGTGTCGTTCACGAAGTCGAGGAGGGCCGTGTCCTCGAGCCGGGCGCGCGCGCCGGGAAAGTCCTCTTCGGCGGTCGCGACGACCGTGTCCATGTAGATGCGGGCCGCGGCGTCGTGCGGTGCCGCGATCGCGGCGATCGCGGCGTCGGTCGCGACGGAGGCGTCCGAGGGGAGCAGCGCCGCCGAGACGTCCACGGCGGTCGCCTTGTCGCCGGCCGTCTCGAACGTGACGTCCACTCTCGCGAGAACGTCGCCCCAGCGGCCCGGCTGGATCATCGCGACACCGTTGATCCGCGTGAGCGGGATGCGGCGGTGCGTATGCCCCGTCAGGAGGAGGTCGATCCCCGGAACCTTCGAGAGCGCGACGACGCGGTTCTCGTCCTCCGTGCCGTCGGGCTGGCCGGTCTTGAGGTCGACCTCAGGCCCGCTGTGGATCAACACGACGACGAAATCGCATTTCTCCTTGCCGCGCAGGATGGGCACGAGGCGGGCCGCCGCGTCGACAGGATCCTCCCAGCGCAGGCCGGGGCGGTTGCGCGAGGGCTCCCAGTTCGGAATGTTCGGCGTCGTGAGGCCGAGGATTCCGATCCGGATCCCTCCTACCGTCTTCACGAGATATTCCGGGAACGCCGCCGAGCCGTCCGAGACGTTCCGGGTGTTCGCGGACAGCCACGGGAACGAAGATTCCTTCTGCGCCTTGCGAAGGACCGCGAGCCCGAAGTTGAACTCGTGGTTCCCGACGGACATCGCGTCGTATCGCATGGCGCTCATCGCTTCGGCCATCGGGTCGGCCCCCTTCGAGGGGTTCTTCGCATGCAGGAACTCGATCGGCGTGCCCTGGATCGTGTCGCCCGCGTCGAGAAGGAGGACGTTCGGCGTCTCCTTGCGGATCGCGGCGACGCGCGAGGCGACGCGCGCGAGGCCGTCGTCGGCGGGCTGGGCGCGCTGGTAGTCCCACGGCAGGAGGTGGCCGTGGAGGTCGGTCGTCTGAAGGATCGTGACGGCTACCCGTTCCGCTCTGGCCACGGGGCCAACGGCGAGGAGCGCGGCCGAAGCGGCGACGATGAGCGCGCGACGCGCGAATCGGAAGGACAGCATCAAGACGAAAGCGTCTTAACACCGGGGCAGGGTGGGTTCAACAATGCAAATGACCTAGTCCCGCCACCGCCGTTTCCACCTTGACGACCCCACGGGTATCCTCCGCCCTCATGCCGGCGAAGCGTCTCCCGCCCGCGCCCGTGCCCGACGCGCTCGCCCGCCTCGAGCACCTCTACGGCGACGCGAGCTGCTCGCTCGATTTCGACCGGCCGCTCGAGCTCCTCGTCGCGACGATTCTTTCGGCGCAGTGCACCGACGCGCGCGTGAACATGGTGACGCCCGAGGTCTTCAAGCGTTTTCCGGACGCGCCCGCGCTCGCCGCAGCGCCTCCGGGCTCCCTCGAGACGGTCATCCGTTCCACGGGTTTCTTCAACGCGAAGGCGAAGTCGCTCCGCGGCATGGCGAAGCTGCTCGTCGAAAAGCACGCCGGCGAAGTCCCGCGCACGATGGAAGAGCTCCACGCGCTGCCGGGCGTCGGGCGCAAGACGGCGAACGTCGTCCTCGGAAACGTCTGGAACGCGCCCGACGGCGTCGTCGTCGACACCCACGTCGGGCGCCTCGCGCGCCGCCTCGGTTGGACGAAACATGCGGACCCCGTGAAGGCCGAGCGGGATCTCAACAAGACGATCCCGAAGGAACGATGGACCTGGATCAGCCACGCCCTCATCCAGCACGGCCGCCGCATTTGCACGTCGCAGCGGCCGAAGTGCGACCTCTGCACGCTGGCCGACCTCTGTCCGAAGATCGGTGTGGAGGGAAAGAAGAAGAAGATTTCTTTGAAGGTAAAGAGGATCAGGACCAGAAAATGAACAATCCTGGAATCGGTTCGATCGAAGTGATCTGCGGGTCGATGTTCTCGGGCAAGTCCGAGGAGCTGATTCGCCGCCTGACGCGCGCGCAGATCGCGCGGCGCCGCATTCAGGTGTTCAAGCCGAAGATCGACGACCGGTACTCGGAGGTCGAGGTTGTCTCTCACGGCGGGCTGCGGCTCCTCGCCATCGCCGTCGCGTCCTCGGCCGACGTTCTCGAGAGGACCGACGCGCGCACGGAAGTCGTGGGCCTGGACGAGGTCCAGTTCTTCGATGCGGGAATCGTCGACGTCGCGAGCCGCCTTGCCGACCTGGGCAAGCGGGTCATCGCCGCCGGCCTCGACCAGGACTACCTCGGAAGGCCGTTCGAGCCGATGCCGGCCCTCATGGCCGCCGCCGAGGAGGTCATGAAGACGCGCGCCATCTGCGTGCGTTGCGGGCAGCCCGCGAGCCGTACGCAGCGCCTCGTGGAGTCCACGGAACGCGTCGTCGTCGGTGCCGCAGGGCTGTATGAAGCCCGCTGCCGGCGCTGCTTCGAACCGGGCGTCGCCTCGGCCGCGGGCTCGCTCCCCTTCCCGGAAGACGCGGACGGCTCTCGCTCAAACTCTTGACGACGTGAGGTTTCGGAAGAATCCCAGAGCCTCTGTGGGTTCCCCTGTGAATTTCGATGTGCAAAACCCCGCGCATTCCGCGCGGACGGCCTTCTCCGAAACGTTGCACACGTTCCCGTGCAACCCCGAAGCCCCGTTCTAACAGTCACTTGCGGCTTCTGCCACGTGTAAGAACGGCGCAAACAAGCTTCCTGCGCGGGTCTGGGCGAATTACACAGTGGCAGGTCGGCTTTCCATGCGGCCCGGAGCCTCTTGCGCCCGCCCAAACCCGCATGGAATGCCGGTTTGGCGCGCCCCCAGGGTCTCAGTCGGGCTCACCAGGTCGTCGTCTCGTGGTGCTCGCCGAAGACCGAACGCAGTGACTCGACGATTTCTCCAAGCGTGACGAGATCGGTCACCGCATCGACGATCGGAGGCAGGAGGTTCCGTCCCTCACGAGCCGCCTCGACGAGCGACGCGCGCCGCTTCTCGACGGCGCCCGCATTGCGGCGCGCGCGCAGGGCCACGAGGCGCGCGATCTGGTCGGCCTCCACGCCCGGGTCGACCACGAGAGTCGGGATCGCGCGCGCCTCGGGCGAGACGAACGCATTGACGCCGACGACGACCTGCTCGCCAGCCTCGATCGCGCGCTGGGCGCGCCACGCGCTTTCCTGGATCTCGCGCTGGAAAAACCCGGCCTCGATCGCCTTCAGGGCGCCGCCCATCGCGTCGATCTTCCGGATGAGGGCGCCGGCTTCGTCGACGAGGCCAGCCGTCAGGGCCTCGATGGCCCACGAGCCTCCGAGCGGATCGACGACCCGCGCGACCCCCGTCTCGTGCGCGATGACCTGCTGGGTGCGGAGCGCGAGGAGCGCGGAGGCCTCCGTGGGGAGAGACAGGGCTTCGTCCTTTCCGTTCGTGTGGAGGGACTGCGTTCCGCCGAGGACCGCCGCGAGCGCCTGGATGGCCACGCGAACGACGTTCACGTCGGGCTGCTGCGCGGTGAGAGTCGAGCCCGCCGTCTGGGTGTGAAAGCGCATCGCCGCGCCGCGCGGGTCCGTGATCCCGAACCTCTCGCCCACGAGCCGTGCCCACAGGGTTCGCGCGGCCCGGAACTTCGCGATCTCCTCGAGAAAATCGTTGTGGACATTGAAGAAGAAAGACAGCCGGGGCGCGATCGCGGCGGGATCGAGGCCCGCGGCGCGGGCGGCGGCGAGGTACTCGAGCCCATCCGCGAGCGTGAACGCAATCTCCTGAACGGCGGTCGCGCCGGCCTCCCGGATGTGGTACCCCGAGATCGAGATCGTGTTCCAACGCGGGACGTTCTCGAGGCAGAACGCGAAGACGTCGGTGACGAGGCGCAGGGACGGCTTCGGGGGGAACGCGTACGTCCCCCGAGCCGCGTACTCCTTCAGGATGTCGTTCTGGATCGTTCCCGACAGCTTCGGCCACGCGGTGCCGCGGCCTTTCGCGACCGCGAGGAGAAACGAGAGGAGGATCGACGCGGTCGCGTTGATCGTCATGGAGATCGACACCTTGTCGAGCGGAATTCCGGCGAGAAGCGTCTCCATGTCCTCGAGGGACGCGACGGGAACGCCGACCTTGCCGACCTCGCCGCGCGCCATAGCGTGATCCGAGTCGAAGCCGATCTGGGTCGGGAGATCGAAGGCCACGGAGAGGCCGGTCTGGCCCTGGTCGAGAAGAAACCGGTAGCGGCTGTTCGATTCGGCGGCGCTCGAGAATCCCGCGTACTGCCGCATCGTCCAGAGCTTCGTGAGGTATCCCCCCGGAAGAGAGCCGCGCGTGAAAGGGGCGGCACCCGGAGGAGAAGGCGCCCAGCCGGACGGGACGTCGGCCGG
>JARXKK010000088.1 GCA_030278895.1 Acidobacteriota bacterium | reverse complement strand
TCCCCCACCGGCGAGAGGCGCCGCGAGGTCAAGGACAAGCACGCCGCGATGCCGGCCCTGCACGTCAACTTCAAGGTGCCCGAGCGCCGCCACCCCGATTTCTTCGCGCTCTCGGTCGTCGAGCGCGTCCTCGGCGCGGGCGAGTCGGGCAGGATGTGGCGCCGCCTCGTGAAGGACGAATCGCTCGCCCTGTCGCTGTCGGTGTCGCTCGACGAGCGGCGCGGCCCATCGCTCTTCCGCGTCTTCGCGCTGGCGCGCCCCGGCATCACGCTGGAGCGCCTCGAGACGGAGATCCTTCTCGACCTCGAACGCTTCGCCGCCGACGGCCCCACGGCGCGCGAGATGGAACGGACCCGGCGGATGCTCCTCGCGAGCGCCGTGCGCGCTACGCAGACGACGCAGGCGATCGCTTTCCTTCTTTCCGAATACGGCGTCTACGACGGGGACCCGGGCCTGTTTCCCCGGGACGTCGAGGCCGTTCTCGCTCTCGATGCGGCCGCCGTGCGGGAAGCCGCCGCGCGCCTCCTCGTGGCCGCCCGCCGCTCGGTCGTGACCGTCGTTCCCATCGCACCCGAAGACTCCCGGGAGGCCGCATGAGCGCGAAGCGCCTGCCCCCGCCGCCCTCGGCGCCGCTTCCCTTCTCACTCCCCACGTTCACCGGCACGAGCCTCTCGAACGGCGTCGCCGTGCGCGCGGCCCGCTGGGGCCGCCGGCCCACGGTGGCCGTCGCCGTGCTCTTTCCCGGAGCGGGCAGCGCGGCCGACCCGACCGGGCGCGAAGGCATGGCCGAGATCACCGGCGACACGTTTCTCGGCGGCACGCGCCGGCGAGACGCCCGGGCGCTCGGGGAAGCGCTCGACGACCTCGCCGCGATCCTCGAGGTCTCCGCCGGGAGCGACTCGTCCGTCGCCCGCCTCTACGTGCTCGAGAAGGACCTCGACGAAGGGCTCGCCCTCCTGGCCGAGGTCCTCACGGAATCCACGTTTCCCGAAGACGAATTCGAGAAGAACCGCCGGCGCCAGATCGACGTCCTGGCCGAGCAGCGCTCCGAGCCCGACTTCCTCGCGCGCGAGCGCCTTCTCGACCGGCTCTACCCTGGCCACCCCTACGGCCGCCTCACGGCGACCGAGAAAGGCCTCGCGTCGCTCAGCCAGGCCGACGTCGCCGCCTTCGCGGCTTCACGCTTTTCCCTCGCGAATGCCACCCTCGTTCTCGCGGGCGCCGCGAATCCCGACGCGCTTCTCTCCGCCGCCGAGCGTGCCTTCGGGGGCCTTCCTGCCGGCGCCCTCTCGCCGCCCGCCGTCGTCCCTCCCCCGCCGATCGTCACGGGCTTCTCGATTCACCTCGTGAACCGGCCCGGCTCCGTGCAGACGAATCTGCTCTTCGCAAGGCCCGCGCTCGCCCGCCGGGACCCGCTCTTCACGGCGGCTCTCGTCGCGAACCAGTCGCTCGGCGGGGGCGCGTCCTCGCGCCTCTTCCACGTCCTTCGGGAAGAGCGCAGCCTCACCTACGGCGCGTATTCGTCCGTGTCCGCTCGCGTCGCGGGGGGGCAGTTCGGCGCCTCGATCGACTGCCGGACCGAGGTGACGCGCGAAGCCTGCGGGGGGCTTTTCGACCTGATCCGCGCGTACGCATCGGAGGGGCCGACGGACGAGGAGCACGACCGCTCGCGGAAGTACCTCCTCGGCAGCTTCCCGATTCCACGCGAGACCCCGGGCGGCGTGGCCCAGGACGAGATCGCGCGGCTCCTCCACGGCCTGCCCGAAGACGAATGGGCCACGTGGCGGGACCGCGTGCACGCGGTCTCGCGGGAGGAGGCGTCCCGCACCGCGCAGGAGTTCTTCCACCCGGCAACGGGGATCCTGGCCGCGGTCGGCGACGCGAAGGTGATCCGACCCGTCCTGGACACGTTCGGGGAAACGACGCTCTGGGACGCGGACGGACCGCGTTCCTGATTCATTTGACGGCCGTGCGTGAGAACCGTCCGGGGCGGCGCACTTCCGAGACAGGAGCACACACATGTCACTTCGACTTGCCGCTGGAGTGGTCGCCGCCCTCGCGCTGACCGCCGCGCCCGCGTATTCCCAGACCCTGATCCCGGTTGCCGTCAACGTCACGTACGGCACGATGAACCTGCCCGGCTCCTCTCCGGCACCGTATGTCGCGGCCAGCTCGATCCTGCCCGCCGAGGTCCTGAACGACCTCGGGGCCGCTCATTCCTCTCTCGCGCCGATCCTCGTATCCCTCCGGGACACGGGGGGGCCGAACACGAGCCTTTCGAACCTCTTCACGACCGCGCAACGCCCCGAGGCCGGGTTCGGCGCTCTCGTCGCCAAGTCCTCGTGCACCGTGACGGACGTGCTCAGCCCGCTCCAGATTCTTCGGCAGGCGATCGTGCTCGGCGTGCCGGGGACGGGCACCGGCCAGACCATTTCCGCATCTTCACCGGCCGCGCCCGCCGGCTCGCTCGAGAGCTACACGTACCGAAACCTCCCCGTCACGTCCGGCCCCCCGTGCCCCGGCTGCCTGTTCGACGGCCGGGTCGACGTGACGCTCACGCGCGTCGACTTCTTCGTCACGAACCCGGCGTCGCGGGTCACGATTCCGATCGTCCTCTCGACGACGGGAATGAACAGTTCGTTCTTCACGTCCGAGCTCACGATCACGAACCGCGGAACGACGGACGCGACGATCCTCTACTCCTACACGCCCGTCCCGGGACTCGGCGGAGCGGCCGGCACCGCGACGGACACGCTCGCGGCCGGCCGGCAGAAGACCGTCGCCGACGCGATCGTGTTTCTGAAGGGCGCCGGCATCCAGGTCGGCGACTCGGGGAACCGGGGCGGCACGCTGACCATCGCGTTCGCCGGCCTCTCGTCGCCGGACGCCGGGACGGCGATCGTGCGCACGACCACCGCCGTCGCGGGCGGCCGCGCGGGCCTCTCGTATGCGGGCGTCCTACCGAGCAGGCTCCTTTCCGCCCCCGTGATGATTCCGGGGCTCCGTCAGAACCAGACGGACCGGTCGAACGTCGCCGTCCTCAACGCGGGCGGCCCCACGGAGGGCAGCATCGCGCTGCGCATCACCGCGTTCTCCGGCGAGAAAGGGAACACGTTCGAGCACTCGCTCCCGGACGTCATCCTGCCGCCGGGCGGCTTCAACCAGATCTCGAGCATCCTCGCCGCGGACGGCGTGAACCTGACGAACGGCTACGTGGTCGTCGAGCGCGTCGCCGGCACCGCGCCCTTCTACGCCTACGGCGTGATCAACGACCAGGCGAACTCGGACGGCTCCTTCGTGACCCCCGTTCCGATCTCGTCCACGTCCGTGATTTCCTCGCTGACGCTTCCCGTCCTCGTCGAGACGCCCACGTTCTCCACGGAGCTCGTCCTCACGAACTACTCGAACAACCTTCGCGGCCTCCGGCTCACGTTCTACTCTTCGGCTCTTTCCGGCGGCTCGGCGAGCACCCTGATCAAGCTGGAGGGCGGCGAGCAGCAGATCCTGCCGAACTTCATCCAGACGCTCCGGGACCGCGGAGCGATCGTGAACGCCGCGGGGCCCGTGTTCGCGGGCCCGCTCGTCGTCCTGGACACGACGGGCGATCTCCGCAGCATCGGGGTGGGCGCCCGCACGTCGTCGGCCGGAGGCGGCGGGCGGTACGGCCTGTTCTCAACCGCGGTGCCTTCGGGCTCCGAGGCGACCGAGCGCGCATGGATCTACGGCTTGCAGCAGAACGCCGACAACCGCACGAATCTCGCGATCGTCAACACAGGTCTCGCGGGCACGAGCGCCGACACGTTCCGGATCGACATCTACGACGGGGCGACCGGCCAGAAGGCGACGGCGGTGGCGACCGAGGCGATTCTCCCGGGCGGCTTCGTGCAGCTCAACTCCATTCTCACGTCCTATGCGCCGGGCCTCCAGAACGCCTACGCGGTCGTCACGCGGCTCACCGGGTCGAACCCGTTCCTCGCGTACGGGGTCGTGAACGACGGCGGGACCGCCGGACAGCGCACGGGGGACGGCGCGTTCCTGCCGGCGGACGTCCCCGGAGCGCCTTAGGGCGCCGGTTCGCCGGGCGCGTCTTCGGAGGAGAATTCCCCGGGGACGCGCGTCTGGAATCGGGCCAAGCGCGCGTCCTGCGTCCGGCGAAGCCGCGTCCGGAACGTCAGCACTTCGAGCTGCCTCAGCCGCTCGGCCTCTCCCGTGCGGTGGCGCTGCTGATGACGCGCGACCGCGAGGAGAAGCGCGCTTCTGACGTATTCGCGGCGCTCGTCCGGGCGGCCGAACCGCTTCTCGAACCCGCGCGTCCAGGGAAGGCGCAGCGCGACGGCGTCCTCCTCGGAAAGCAGCCCGAGCGTGACTTCCTCCACCAGCTCGCGCGAGACACGCGCGCGCTCGGCGAGCACGGCGGGCGCCCAGACGAGGATGGTGGCGACGAGCATCCCGATGACGACGAGAGGCTCGAACCGGCGCGGCACGCCGGAAAAGAGTCCCGCAGAGGCGGCCGCGAGGAAGATCGGCGAGAGGAGGGCGGAGGTCCAGGCCACCGCCTCGCGCCAGCCCGCTTCCGCGCTCGCGCGGGTGGCCTCCGCGGCGAACGCCGAGATGACGGCCAGCGTTATCGCGACGAGCGCGGGCGCCTGCCAGCCCGGGAGGTGCCGGCCCGAAACGGCCGCCGCGAAGGCGGTGCCCGCCGCGGCCAGCGCGCCCGCCGAAATGCCTTCGCCCGTGATGACGGGCCAGACGCGCGCGGCGCCAAGCGCGACGAGAGCAACGAGGCCGGCCGCGAGGAACGCGGCACCGAAGGCGTCCGGCATCGCGAGGACGCGCGCCCCGAAGACCGCGAATCCCGCGAGGACGCCTGCCGCGAACGCGACGGCCCGGTTCCCCGAAACGCGCGCCAGGAAGAGAGCGAGCACGGCGGCGGTCGCCCGGAGCGCGACTCCCGTGGTCACGGCAGCGGATTCCCGAGGAAGTAGAGGCGCGTCGCCTCGACATCTCGCCGGATCTGGGCCGTGAGGTCCAGCATGGAGGGAAAGGTCTGCTCGTCGCGCACGCGGCCGAAAAACGAAAGACGCACGCGCTCTCCGTAAACGTCCGAAGAGAAGTCGAGAATGTACGACTCGATCGTCGTCGCGTAGTCCTCGTACACGGTGGGCCGGCAACCGATGTTCGTCACGCAGGGGAAGGTGCGCTCGAACGAGTCGATCCGGACGGAGGTGAAGTAGACCCCGTCCTTCGGATAGAGCTCGTTGTCGGATTTGAGGTTCATCGTCGGGAACCCGATCTTGCGCCCCATCCGGTCCCCCTTCGCGATGATTCCGTCCATCGCGTACGGGCGCCCCAGCAGCTCACGCGCCGTGACGGCGTCGCCCTCGAGTAGGGCGTTTCGGATGCGCGTCGACGAAATGGGGCCGCCCGGGTCGCTCACGTCCGCGAGACCGGCCACGCGGAATCCCGCGTCGTCGCCGGCCGCGCGAAGCATCTCCAGCGTGCCGAGCCGGTCTCTTCCGAAAATGAAGCGCGCACCGACGTGCACTTCGAGCACTCGGAGCCGCTTCACGAGGAGCTCCTTGATGAAGGTCTCGGCCGGCGTGAGCGAGAAGTCCCGCGTGAAGGGCACGAGGACGAGCGCGTCGATGCCGCAGGCCTCGATCGCCTCCTCACGCTGGCGGAGCGTCTGGATCATCTTCGGGGCGCGTTCGGGATGCAGAACCTTGAGCGGATGCGGGTCGAAGCTCACGACGACGCTCGGCGCGCCGAGCTCCCGCGCGCGGGCCGAAACGGCGCCGAGCATCGCCTGGTGACCGCGGTGCAGGCCGTCGAAGTTCCCGACGGTGACGACGCCGCCTCGAGGAAGGTCTACGGGGCGAAAGGGATCCTTGACGACCTGCAAGCGGGCGGATCTTAAGCGACGACTCTCAAAAGGCTCCCGCGACGACCCGTCCAACGAGGTCGTAGGCGTGCGCCTCGGTGATCTTGACGCGCACGATTTCCCCGACGCGCGGCGTCCAACCGGAGGGAACGTCGTTGATCAGGACGCGGCCATCGATCTCGGGGGCTTGCGAGGCCAGACGGCCTTCCAGCAGAAGCTCCGTGTCGGTCGCCGGACCCTCGAGGATGAAATCGAAAGACTTGCCGCGCTTCGCGCGGTTCTTCGAAAGAGAGATCTTCTGCTGAACTTCCATCAGCCGGTCGCGGCGCGAAGATTTTTCTTCGAATGAAACAGGGTCCCCGAGCGGCTCGGCGCCCGAGCCCGGTTCGGGCGAGTACGTGAAGACGCCCGCGTTGTCGAAGCGCACGGCCTCGAGGAACTCTTTCACTTCAAAGAAATCCTCTTCGGTCTCCCCCGGAAACCCGACGATGAAGGTCGAGCGCAGTGAAATATCGGGGACGATGTTTCGGATTTCTTCGAATTGACGGAGGTAACTGGCCGCGTCGCCTCCGCGTTTCATGGAAGCGAGGACCCGGCGGGAGACGTGCTGGAGGGGCATGTCGACGTAAGGGAGGAAGCGCCTGTCTTTCGCCATGAGCTCGAAGACGCCCGGGTGCAGCGTCTTCGGATATGCATACAGAAACCTGATCCACGGAAATGATGTTTCTTTCAGGAGGCTTTCGACCAGCATCGCGAGGCCCGTCCGCCCGAGCCCGAGGTCCTCGCCGTAGCGCGTCGTGTCCTGCGAGATCAGGACGAGCTCCTTCACGCCCTGGGCCTCGAGGCTCTGCGCTTCCTTCACGAGCGACGCGACCGTCCGCGAGCGCATGAGGCCGCGCATCTGCGGGATCGTGCAGAACGTGCACGGGTTGTTGCAGCCCTCGGCCACCTTCAGGTACGCGTAGCCCTTGCGGTGCGTCAGCACGCGCGGGGAGAGATCGTCGTAGAGGCGCGTCGCGAGCGGCTTGTCTGAGAAGCGCGGGAGAGACGGCAGACCCAACGCCGCAGCCGGCGCGTTTTCCAGCTCGTCGAGGCCGATGAAGTGATCCACCTCGGGAATTTCCGCCGCGAGGTCCCGGCCGTACTTCTGGACCATGCAGCCCGCCACGATCACGCGGTCGATCTCCCCCGCCTCCTTGCGTGCGACCTCGCGGAGGATCGCCCCGACGGATTCCTCCTTCGCGGAATCGATGAAGCCGCACGTGTTCACGATCACGACGCGGGACTTCTCCGGGTCTGCCAGCGTCATTCCCTCACGCTTCAGATGGCCCAGCATCACCTCGGTGTCGACGAGGTTCTTGGGGCATCCGAGCGACACGATGCCGACGGAAGGGAGGGAAAGGGGAAGAGGGTTTTTCATTGAAAGTGAAGAGGGAACGGGCCTCGCAGGCGGGCGTCCATGCGCGACTCCGAACAGCTGATTCTACATCGGCCCCGGGGACACACGAATCAGGCTTTCTTCGACATCTCCTGCAGGGCCTCCAGCTCCGGCACGATGAGCAGGTCTTTCGGACGCCCCGCGGCATCGAAGCGAAACGGCAGGCCTTCGGGCGCACCTCTCAGTGTCGGATGAAGGTCGGCGAGCGCTCGACAAAGATGCTCGATGCTCGCTTGGGATCGGCCGTAGCACACGTCAATGTCCCGCGTCACGTACGCCGAGCCGTGAAGAGCCGCCGCCAGCCCTCCGACCACGATGAAGTCGACTTCGCCCTTCGCAAGCCTCTCGAGGATCGCCTCGAAACTGGCCGCGATCATTCAGCCTTCCGCATCCCCTTCCGACCCTTCTCAGCTTCGGTCTGAAGCGCAGCGAGCGAGCGGGCCGCCTCTTGGGCCTTTTCCAGGCGCTCTTTCGGCGTCAAGCGGAGGTTTTCCACGAGCAGGCTGATGTCGACGCCAAAAGCGCGCGCGCTCTCGACTGCCGTCAGCGGGACCGTGTCGGGTCTCGGTGCCTCTTCGCCCACGCACAGAATGTTACGCCCTGTCTAAGGGTAGATCCGGTACAGCATCCGCGGGTACGGGATGCACTCCCTGAGGTGCGGGACGCCGCACATCCAGGCGACGAAGCGTTCGAGGCCCATGCCAAAGCCCGAGTGCGGGAACGTGCCGTACTTCCTCACGTCGAGGTACCACTGGAATGCCTCGAGCGGCAGGTTGTGCTGCTGGATGCGCGAGAGCAGGAGGTCGTGGTCGTGGATGCGCTGCGACCCGCCGATGATCTCGCCGTAGCCCTCGGGCGCGAGCATGTCGAGCCCGAGGACGACCTCGGGATCAGCCGGGTCGGGCTGCATGTAGAACGCCTTGATCGAGACCGGATAGCGCGTGACCATGACCGGCGTGTCGAAGCCCTCGGTGAGCGCCGTCTCCTCGTCGCCGCCGAAATCGTCGCCGAACTTCACCGGGAAGCCCTTCTTCTGGAGGATCTCGACCGCCTCGCGGTACGAGATGCGCGGAAACCGCTTGGAGACGGCAGGGTCGAGCTTCGTTACGTCGCGCTCGAGCCGCTTGAGGTCTTCCTTGCGGCGGTCGAGAACGCGAGCCGTGAGCTCCTTGACGAACTCTTCCGCGAGGTCCATCAGCCCGTCGATCTCTAAGAACGCGACCTCCGGCTCGACCATCCAGAACTCGCGGAGGTGCCGGCGCGTCTTGGACTTCTCCGCGCGGAACGTGGGGCCGAAGCAGTAGACCTTGCCGAGCGCGGCGGCCGCGGGCTCGAGATAGAGCTGGCCGGACTGCGAGAGGTAGGCTTTCTCTTCGTCCGTGTACTGCGTCTCGAACAGGTTCGACGTGCCCTCGCACGCCGCAGGCGTCAGGATGGGAGAATCGAGCCTCGTGAACCCGCGGGTATAGAAGAAATCGTGGATCGCGCTCTCGACCTCGCTCCGCACCTTGAGAACGGCCACCTGCCTCGACGAGCGCAGCCAGAGGTGGCGCTGCGACATCAGGAAATCGACGCCGTGCTCCTTCGGCGTGATCGGCCAGTCGTGGCAGAGGTCGAGGATCTTCACGTCCGTGACGCCCAGCTCGACGCCGCCCGGCGAGCGCGGATCGGCCTTCACGACGCCGGTGATCTCGAGGGTGGACTCCTGCGTCGCGCTCGTGGCCGCTTCCCAGACGGCCTCAGGCACGTCCGCCTTCGAGACGACGCACTGGAGGTACCCCGAGCCATCTCGGAGGACGAGAAACCAGATCTTCCCGCCCTTGCGCCCGTGGTAGAGCCAGCCCTTCAGGCCGACGGTCTCGCCCACGTGGCCGGGCAGCTCGGAAATCATCACTTGAGCATCCTCATTCTCCAGCTCTGCAGGACGACGTTCGCCTGCGAAAGGCGAAGGAGCTTGCGGCTCCGAAGCGCGCTGGCCTCGGTGTCATCCTGCGGCAAGACCTGCGAGCGCGTATCCCGCGTGAGCTTCTCGAGCTCCTTGAGGAGAGCGTCCACCTCGTGCTTCTCGTATTTCTTCAGGACCACCGGGTTGAGCGAGACGTAGCCTTCCGCCACGTCCGACGCCACCTTCCATGCGGGATTCGCCATTCGGCGATTATGACGTGCCCATTCCCCCTTCCAAGAAAATCCGAATCTGAATCCGAATCCGAAGCAAAATCGGACTCTCAGCGGGAGGACTTGTGGGCTTTGCCGGCGTCGATTTTCTGGGTATCGAAGACATGCTGTCCGAGGACGAAAGGGCCGTGCGCGACCTCGTGCGGGGCTTCGTGGACGAGGACATCCTTCCGATCATCGAAGAGTGCGCCTACGAGGGGCGGTTCCCGAAGGAGCTGATCCCGAAGATGGCGGCGATGAACCTCTTCGGGTCCACGATCTCCGAGTACGGCCTTCCGGGCCTGAACAACGTCGCCTACGGGCTCATCACGGAGGAGCTCGAGCGCGGCGACTCCGGCCTGCGTTCGTTCGTATCCGTCCAGTCGTCTCTCGTGATGTACCCGATCTTCACGTACGGTTCGAAGGAGCAGAAGGACCGCTGGATTCCGGCTCTCTCGAAGGGCGAGAAGATCGGCTGCTTCGGCCTGACGGAGCCGGACTTCGGCTCGAACCCCGGCGGCATGCGCACCGTGGCGAAAAAGGACGGGAGCGACTGGATTCTGAACGGTGCCAAGGCCTGGATCACGAATGGCTCGATCGCCGACGTGGCCGTCGTGTGGGCAAAGGTCGGCGACGTGAACGGCCCCGTGCGCGGCTTTCTCGTCGAGAAAGGGATGAAGGGCTTTTCCGCACCCGAGCACCGGATGAAGATGTCCCTCCGCGCGTCCGTCACGTCGCAGCTCGCTTTCGAGGACGTGCGCGTGCCGGCCACGAGCGTGCTGAACGTGGAGGGCCTCAAGGGCCCGCTCTCGTGCCTGACGCAGGCCCGGTACGGCATCTCCTGGGGCGCCCTGGGTTCGGCGATGGCCACGTACACGTGCGCGCTCGATTACGCGAAGAGCCGCAAGCAGTTCAAGGACCGGCCGATCGCGTCGCACCAGCTCGTGCAGGCGAAGTTCGCTTTCATGATCACCGAGATCACGAAGGGTCAGCTCCTGGCGCTCCGTCTGGGCCGGATGAAGGATGCCGGCAAGATGAAGCCCGAGCACGTCTCGATGGTGAAGCGGAACAACGTGTGGGTCGCGCGCGAATGCGCGAAGCTGGCCCGCGAGATCCTCGGTGCGAACGGGATCGTCGGCGAGTACCCGGTCTTCAGGCACCTCGCGAACATCGAGTCGGTCTTCACGTACGAAGGCACGCACGACATCCACACGCTCGTCCTCGGCCAGGCTGTCACGGGGATTCCCTCCTATAACCCGCCAATGGAGTAAATCCGCTCCCGTCAGCCTCTTACCAGTTAGAATCGCATCGCATGGCCATCGCAGGAAATCTGCGCACGATGCAGTTGTCGGAGCTGCTTCAGTGGCTCTCGACGGGCCTCAAGACCGGTACGCTCGTCATCCGCGGCGTGCCCGGCGAGAAGCGCATCTACTTCAACAACGGCCGCGTCACGTCGTCCTCGTCCACACTCGAACGCGAGCATCTGGGCCGCTTTCTCGTCGGCTTCGGGTTCATCACCGAGGAAGAGCTCATCCGCGCGCTCGAGGTCCAGCAGGAATCCCGCATTCTCCTCGGCAAGATCCTCGTGATGATCGGCGCCATCAAGGAGGAGGAGCTTGCGGATCTCGTGCGGCTGAAAGCGGCCGAGACGATCTACGACATTTTCCTGTGGACCGAGGGCTCCTTCGCGTTCATCGACGGCGACATCCCGAGCCTTCCGATGGTGCCGATCTCCTCCGACGTCACGGGCATCGTGATGGAAGGCCTGCGCCGCTACGACGAATGGCAACGCATCAAGACGCGCATCCCGACCATGCGCGTCATTCCCGCGATGGTCATGCCGGTCGAGGAAGAGCTGCCTGAGCGCGACAAGATGATCCTCGGCGCGACGAATGGCCGCCGCGCGATCGACCAGATCGCCCTCGAAACCCACAACCCCGACTTCCACGTCGCCAAGCTGATCTACGACCTCATGCTCACGGGCCACGTGATGCTCGTGGGCGAACGGGAGGAGGCGCCCTCCGAGCCCGTGTTCGCCGAAATCGAGCCCATCGAAGAAGATGCGTCTTCGTTCGACCCGCTCATGTCCGGCGACCTGCACACGATTCCCCAGCCCGCCCCTCCGCCAATGCCCGCCGACGAAATGCGGCTCCCTGCCCCCGGGCCGCGCACGCCTGTCCCGACGGACTTCAACCAGTTCCTGAAGCGCGGCGATTCCGGTGCCACGCTCTCGCGCGCCGCCCCGCGGCCGACGGACAGTTCCGACACTTTGCCGAGCCCGAAGGGGACCCCGCCCGCCCCCGCGGCCGAGCCGAAGGCCCCCTTGAACCTCGCGCCGGCCCCGGCGGCGGTTCCGGTGCCATCTCCGGCGGCGGCCTCGGAGCCGCCTCCGAAGCTCCCGCCGGGCTCCATCCCGGTCCTCTCGAAGCCGATGGAAGAGCTCATGAACTTCCCGTTCACGCCCCCCGAGGCTTTCATCGTGTCCCGCATCAACGGAATCTGGGACGTGCGCTCGATCGCCCGCATCTCGCCTTTCCCCGAGGCCGATGTGACCCGCGTCTTCCACAAGCTTCTCAAGAGCGGCGTCATCACCTTCAAGTGATGTGGAGCCTCGACCTCCGGCCCGCCCTGGTCGCCTCCGTCGCGCTCGGCCTTCTCGTGGCGGTCATCGTCGTGACGCGAAAACTCGCGCAGGCCCGCTCCGGAGCCGCCGAGCTGTCGCGCAAGAACCGCGAGCTCGCGACGCTCCGCGAGCTCACCGCGATCGTCTCGAGCGTCGCGGCCGGAGAAGAGATCTTCGCCCGGCTCTTCGACGTCCTGCGGCAGGCGCTGCCCATTCGCGCGCTGGCCGCCGTTTCCTACGAGGAGGACCCGGACGGGCAGGCGCTCGTGTCGTTCGGCGGCGACGTGACCCTCGAGCGGCGGCCGTTTCTCGACTGGCTCGCCGCGCAGAAGGACCTCGATTCGCCGTTCCTGCCGGCCTCGCCCACGCCGCGCGTCGCGAGCGGCCCCGACCGGGAGCTCGTACTCAATCCGCGCTTCTCCCATCAGGTCTTCCTGCCGCTCCAGACTCCCGCCCTGATCGCGGGCGTCCTGATCGCGGAATCCGACGACCCCTCGCTCGTGACGCCGCAGACGCTGCAGGAGCTCTCGGTCGTGTCGGATCACGTGGCCCTCGCCCTCCAGGACCGCAATCTCAGGCGGCAGATGCAAACCGTGAACGAACGTCTCCAGGGGCGCGCCGAAATGCTCCAGCGCATCCTCGAGGTCTCCAACGAGCTGAAGTCGCATTTGACCCTCGAGCACCTCGTGCAGAGCATCGTGCAGGCCGTCCATCACAGCCTCGGTTACCGCGTCGTCGCGCTCTCTCTCTTCGATCCCGCCGAGAACGTCTTCGAGCGTCGCGCTCAGGTAGGGCTGGACGACACCTCGCCCGGGGCTCCGCCGAGAAAGGTGCCACGAGAGGAAATCGCGCGATGGTTCGGCGAGCGCTATCGGATATCGAAGTCGTACTTCGTGAGCCACCTCGACCGCAAGGACGCGGGCGCGCCGAGCGACGACTCCGGCCGCATCGAGCGCCGCCGGCGCAGCACCGTCGCGGGCGCGTGGCACCCGAACGACCTTCTCTTCATCCCGCTCACCGCCGGCGACCAGCTCGTCGGAGCCCTTCAGGTCGACCAGCCGCGGAGCGGGCTCGTGCCGCGCCTCGAGGACGTTCAGGCGCTCGAGATCTTCTCGAACCAGGCCGTGACGGCGATCCAGTCGGCGCGCGCCTACGAGGCGACCCGGCAGATGTCGGTGCGCGACTCCCTGACCGAGGCGTTCAACCACCGCTATTTCCAGGAGACGCTCGC
>JARXKK010000087.1:5370-13336 GCA_030278895.1 Acidobacteriota bacterium | reverse complement strand
CTTCCGAACGGGAAGAAGCTCTCGCTCGACCCCGAAGTCCACGTGATTCCTTAGGTGCCAATGCCGGGGCCACACGCCGAGCGTGCGAAGATGACTCAATCTTAAAAATGGAGGTTCTCATGAAATTCCTGCTCCGAAGCGCTCTCGTTGCCTGTTCGCTCCTCGTCTTCGCGCCCGCGATCCTTGCCGAGGATGCGAAGGCGGCAGCGGCTGGGGCGAAACCGGCCCCCATGCACGCCGCGTTCGTGGCCATGGCTCCCGACGAGATGAAGTGGATCGCGAACCCGGCCAACGCCGAGGTGACCATGGCCGTCGTCTGGGGCGATCCGGCGAAGGGGCCGCACGCCGCCTTCCACAAATTCAAACCCGGCTTCGACGCAGGTCTCCACAGCCATTCGTCCGACATGCGCATCGCCGTCATCTCGGGCACGATGATCGGCGGCGCCGAGGGCGCGCCCGAGAAGAAGCTCCCGGCCGGCTCCTACGAATTCCAGCCCCATGGCGTGAAACACGTGACGAAGTGTGACGCCGCGAGCGCGTGCGTCATCTTCGTGACGGCGAGCGGACCGTTCGACCTCACGCCGGCGGAAGCCCCGAAGAAGAAGTAGCCACTCCGTTTCCGGCCATGACTCGTCGCCCGCGGATCGCTCTCGCCCTGTCGTTTCTCGTCGCCGCGGCGGGCGATGCGCAGCAGCCCGCGCCGGCTCCGGCGCCTCTCGCGATCACCGCCGTCAAAACCGGGCGGCTCGTGGACCCCGAGACCGGGAAGATCTCTTCGAACCAGGTCATCCTCGTCGAGGGCGAGAAGATCAAGGCCGTCGGCGCCGGCCTCGCGATCCCCGCGGGCGCGACCGTGATCGACCTCTCGGACCTCACCGTGCTGCCGGGGCTCGTAGACACGCACACGCACCTCGGCCTCACATACAAGGACATTCCCGAGCACGACTATTACTACCTCACGTACGTGATGGACTCGACGCCGCTCCGCGCGATCCAGGCGGCGTCGAACGGAATCCAGCTCCTGAACTCGGGCTTCACGGTGGTGCGCGACCTTGGGAACAACGCGCTCTACACGGATACGGCGCACCGTGTCGCGATCGACCAGGGATGGATCCCGGGGCCGACGATGGTCAACTCCGGTCTCATCATCGGGGGCCGAGGCGGGCAGTTCTGGCCGACGCCCGAGATGGCGAAGCAGCACGGGATCGTCTATCCCGAGTACCTCGACGCCGACACGCCCGACGAGATCGTGAAGGCCGTGCGCGAAAACATGCTGTTCGGCGCGAAGGTCATCAAGATCTGCGTGGACTGCAAGCCATGGGGCTACACCGTCGACGAGATGAAGCTCTTCGTCGCGGAAGCGGCGAAAGGCGGGCTCAAGGTGGCCGGGCACGTCCAGACGCCAGAGGGCGCGAGCCGCGCGATCGAGGCCGGGCTCTGGTCGATCGAGCACGGTTTCGCCCTGACCGAGGCGCATCACAAGCTCATGGCGCAGAAGGGCATCTTCCTCGCCTCGACGGACACGCCCTTCACCCCGTACCACGGGACGAAGGAGGCGATGGAGAAAGCGGCCGCGCAGCTGAAAAGCGCGTGGAAGAGCGGCGTCAAGGTCACGTTTTCGACGGACATGGACTACTACAAGACCGGCAACGACATGAACCGCGGCGAGCTGACGATCAACTTCCTCCTCACGTGGAAGGCCGCGGGGATCCCGGCGCCGGACATCCTGAAGGCGATGACGACGACGGGCTTCGCCTGCGCGCAGGTCGAGAAGGAGCGCGGCGCGATACGGCCCGGCCTCGCGGCCGACTTCATCGCGGTGCGCGGGAACCCGCTCGAGGACATCGACACGTTGCGCGACGTGCGGTTCGTCATGAAGGACGGGCTCGTCTTCAAGCAGGGCGGCGTCATGACGCCGGAAAAGTTCTTCCACGCCGGCCCGGCGAAGGGGTGGCGGAAGCGCTGAGGGCCGTGTGCTCCGTCCGGATCCTCGTGGAAACCGGGCCAGAGCGACACGAACGCCCACGTCGGGCCTGTTCGTTCAGCGCCGGTTCAGCGTCGTCACGGTGTTCGCGCTCCCTCCGGCGCGGAAGAAAATCGTCGCGGTGGCGGCGATCGTCTGGGCGTTCAGACCGGGCGGGGTAATCGTGCCCGTGCACGTCGCGCGGCTGACGCTTGCGCTCGGGATGTTTTCCGCGGTCATCGTGAACGTCCCGTTCGGCAGCACGGTCATCGTGACGTCACCGTAGAAGTTCGAGTGCGTCGTGAACGTCCCGCCCGCGGGAGTCAGGATGTTCGCGTACATCTCGGGAGGCGGCGGAGTGCCGCCGAAAACGTTGCCGTCCACGGTGGAGGTGCCGGAGAAGGTCTGGTTGTAGCTGTCGCCGGTGATCGTGAGCGAGGCGTTGCCTGCGCTTCCGAACGTCGTGTTCCGCCACGTCCCGGCGAAGGTGGCGTTCACCGACGTCTGCGTGTCCAGCCCCACGAAGGCGCCGTCGCCGCTCCGTTCTCCGGGGTTCCCGCCGTCGTTCACGACCGCGTACACGATGAAGCCGTTCTGGCCGCTCGTCCGGGTGACGCGTGCGTAGGCCTGAGGGACCCCGGCCGCGTACTGGTTCAGGATGGTGCCGATCTGCTTGAAGCCGCGCCGTGCGAGCGTCGTCGTCGGGTCCCCCTCGACCGTGGCGACCCTGTTGCCGTTCGCGCCGTCGAAGATCTCGATGCGAAGCGTGATGGGATTCGAATCGACCTCTCCCGTCGAGATCAGCGCCAGGTTCGTCCGGTTCTCCGCGTTCTGCTGGAGGCCGTAGAGCCAGGCTTCCGTCGTCACCGCGGTGCCGAACGGGCGCGAGGCGTAAAAGAGCCCGTACCGGCCGCCGCCTCCGGGGTTCGACGTGCGGGCGCCGAGGAAAAGTCCGCCGACGTCGCCGCCGGCTACCGTGGCGAACAGCGACCCCGTGTACGTGGGGCCCGCCGCGCCGATGCCGGGGACGCCGTTGTCCCGGAGGAGCTGCACGTACGCGGGCAGGATTTTCTGCTGGCCGGGGGCAACGGCCACGGTGTAACTGGCCGTCTTGTCGGCCGTGCTCACGGTGTCCGCGACGTAGGCGAGCGTCACCTGCTTTGAAACGTTCGAGAAGTTCGTGAGGACGACCTCAGTCGAGAAGCTGCTCGTTTCAACGACGACGGGGAGGGTGAGGCCCGTGCGGTTCAGGAGCGCGCTCTCGACGAGCGGCGTCACGAAGGAGCCGTCGGACGTCACGTTGTCGTTGATGACCGCGTAGGCGTACCAGGGTCCGCTCCCGGAGGTCCTCTCCGCGCGAATGAAGCCGTTCGCCGCACCCGCGGAGATGTCGGTGATCCGGTATTGCTTGAAGCCGCCCGGGGAGAGAGTGTCCTCGACCGAACCCGTCGCCGACGAGCCGTCGCCCGCGAGGAACGTCAGGCGGATCCGGACATCGGCGTCCCCGGCATTCTGGATGGCGACGTTCGTCCGGTCGGAAGCGTTCTCGCGCAGGCCGCAGAGATAGGCGGTTCCGGTGAGGAGCTGAGATCCGGACACGCCGGCATACGCGAGTCCCGCTCTGCCCGTCGGCGCGGCCGGCGGCACGAGGGTGGTCGTCCGGACCGTGACGGCGCCCGCCGAAGCGGACGAGAGCCCCGTGAAAGCGGCTCGCAGCGTGCCGACGCGGTTTCCGCTGTCTGGAAGCGGTACGCCGCGCGTGCGGAGATACGAGATCGCGTCCGGGATCAGCCGTTGCTCACCGGCCGCGAGGGTGTCCATCCCGGTGCCGCTCCCGCCGCCGCTCGCGGCGACGTACGTGTACGTGATCGACGCCTGCGTCGTGCCGCGGTTCGTGAGGACCATCTCCGACGTGAAGAAGGCTCCCTGAAGGCCCGATGACGACAGGATGACGGGGACGAAGAGCATCGAGGAGGCGGGAGCGAGCTCGAGACTGGCCGTCGCCTTCGTCTCGCCTTCGAAGCGCAGTCCGCCGAACATCGTGCAGCCGAGGGCGGGGAGAACAAGAGCCACGACGAGGAGAGAAGCCCGCTGGCGAGGTCGCGTCATGATGAGGCCCTCCGGCTTTCGCATTCCGCCACGTTCAGAAGCTGAGAGAGCGTCTCACGGAGCGCCGGACTCGAAAAGCGAAAACAGCAGTCAACCAAGACAGGGGGCGAGCTGAGAAACCATTGAAATCCTTGCCGAAACGACGCCGAACCTGACGGTAGAAAGTGCATCGTCGAGCCGTTCCCGCCTGTTCCGTGCGGTTCCCCGGCCCGGCACGGCTCGTGCTCTCTCGGGCTCATGCTGGCACGAGAGGACGAGTTCGACCGATGCGTGACGGACCTCAAGCTGCGTGCTGCTCGAGAGCGCATACGGGCACGTGAGGAGCGCGGCGAGGGGCAGCAAGCCTTCGGTCGGTTGCCGACGACCGGGAAGAAGCCTCTGGATCGAATCCTCGATCTCCGCAGGGCCGACGCACACCGGTTTCGCCTGAGCCGGGGTTCACAGGAGCTCGGGTGAGTCCGTTCAACGATCTCGGCCGGCGTTCCGGTGGTGCGCCCCGGGCCGAACACGCGCGCAGCCTCCCGTCGTTCGGCCGTACGCCAGCGGCCGGCTCGCCCCCCGCAGCGCACGAAGAGGTTCAGGGCATGTCCCCCGCGCGATTCGCACAGCTGCTCGCGCTTGGCATCCTCGGACTGGCCGCGCTCCTCGCGCTCGGCGTGCGCGGAGTGGTTCTCGTCCAGGGCTACGCCGCTCCGGCCCCGAGAATCGGGATCCAGGAACCCGGGCCGAAGCAAGGCGTTCGCGAAGCGACTCGCGAAGCGTGGAGCCGGGTTCGGCACGCTCGCATACCGTAGATTTGGCTCGACCGCACTCCGAGGAGACGACGTTGAATCGACACTCGGGTGACAGCCGCTCGTTCTGGACGACGACGGCACGGATTGCGGAAAGAAGGCCGCTCGGTGGAGACCGCTCCGTGGACGTGTGCATCATCGGCGCCGGCATTGCCGGGTTGACGACCGCGCTCGAACTTCAGCGATCCGGGCAGAGCGTCATCGTCCTCGACGACGGCCCCGTCGCGGGTGGCGAGACCGAGCGTACGACGGCTCACCTCAGCAGCGTCCTCGGCGACCGGTACGACGAGCTCGAACGGCTCCATGGCGCGGACGGCTCACGCCTGGCCGCGGCGAGCCACACCGCGGCGATCGCCCGGATCGAAGCGATGGCGACGCAGTTCGGGAACCGCTGCGGGTTCGAACGCCTGGATGGCTACCTCTTCGTCCCTCCCGGGGCCGATCCCTCTGTCCTGGATCGGGAGCTCGCGGCGGCCCGTCGTGCCGGACTCACGCGCGTCGAACGCGTCCCGCGCGCTCCGCTCGCGACCTTCGACACCGGACCGTGCCTCAAATTCCCCGAGCAGGGCCAGATCCATCCGCTGCGCTATGTCGCCGGCCTGGCGGCCGCTCTGAAGAAGGCGGGCGGCGAGATCTTCACCGGCACCCATGTCTCGGCAATCGAAGATGGAGCTCCGGTGCGCGTCCAAGCGGCGGGGGGCACGGTTCGTGCCCGCGCCGTCGTCGTCGCCACGAACAGCCCCGTGAACGACCTCTTCGCGATCCATACGAAGCAGGCCGCTTACCGGACCTATGTGATCGGCGCGCGAGTCCGTGCGGGATCGGTGGCGCGAGCGCTTTACTGGGATACCTGCGAGGAACCCGAATCGCAGGGCGCCTCGCGGAGTGCGTACCACTACGTGCGGCTCGCGCGCATCCCCGGCTCAGCCGGCACGGAGCTCCTCATCGTCGGAGGCGGCGATCACAAGACCGGGCAGGCTCACGACGCGGAAGATCGGTTCGCCCGGCTCGAGACGTGGACCCGCGAAAGGTTTCCCGTCGCCTCGATCGCGCACCGCTGGTCCGGCCAGGTCATGGAGTCCGTCGATTCCCTGGCCTTCATCGGTCGAAATCCGGGGAATCGGAATGTCTACGTCGCCACGGGTGACTCCGGAAACGGGATGACGCACGGGACGATCGCCGGAATTCTGCTCTCCGCGCTGATTCAGGGGCGGGATCACGAATGGGCAAAGCTCTATGACCCCTCGCGCGTGCCGTTCGGCGCCGCCGTTGCCTTTACCGAGGAGAACGTGAACGTCGCCGCGCAGTACGCCGACTGGGTGACGCCTGGCGACAGGAAATCCGCCCGCGGACTCCGGCGTGGCCAGGGGGCGATTCTCCGACGTGGAGTCCAGAAGATCGCGGCCTACCGGGACGGCGCGGGCGTCCTCCACGAGCGCTCGGCGGTCTGCGTGCATCTCGGTTGTCTCGTCGGCTGGAACTCCTTCGAGAAGACGTGGGACTGCCCCTGCCATGGCTCCCGATACGAACGGCTCGGTCGCGTCGTCAACGGGCCCGCGAACAGCGATCTTCCCCCCGTCGAAGCAGGAGATCCGAAGAAGGGTTGAGAAGAGCGACAGGCCGCCGCTCGTCTCTAGAACACGAACATACCGATCGCGGCTCCGAACATGAGAAGTGTCGCGACAGCCACCGCCGCACGACCCAGAACGGAACTCGGCTGTTTCTCCATCAGCTTGCGGCTGGAAGCGACGAGGAGAACGCCCACGAGAAGGAACGGAGCCAGCAGTCCATTGACGACGGCGGACCAGTAGAGGGCCCTCAAAGGACTGATCTTCGCGAAGTCGAGGGCGATCCCGGCCGCAGTCGAGATCCCGACGATGAAGTAGAAGCGTCGCGCTCCCGACACCTTCTGATCGAGCCCCTGCTTCCACCCGAAAGTCTCGGCGAACGCATACGCAGCCGAGCCGGCGAGCGTCGGGATCGCGAGGAAACCGACGCCGAGGACTCCGAGGGTGAAGAGGGTCGCCGCGAACCCCCCCGCGAGCGGCCGCAGGGCTTCCGCGGCCTGACGGGACGTCTCGATTTTGGTAATGCCGTGCCGATGAAGCGTGACGGCCGTGGTGAGAATGATGAAGAACATGACGAGGTTCGAGAAGAACGTGCCCACGCCGACGTCCAGAGATCGGTCGGTGATTTCTCTGCCGCTGGCCCCGCGCCTGGCCGCGAGAGTCGTCCGTCCAAGGGCCTTCTCCTCCTCGACCTCTTCTGAAGCCTGCCAGTAGAAGAGATAAGGACTGATCGTCGTGCCGAGGATCGCCACGAGCGTCGCCCACGCCTCCCCGCTCCGAGGCCATGTAGGAATGAATGCGCTGTGCGCTATCTCGCCCCAGTCGACTCCGACGCGAAAAGCCGCAATCACGTACGCGAAAAGCGCGAGTGCGAGCCATTTCAGGACCGACGCGATGCGTCTATACGGCAACCGAATGACCGCGACTGCGATCCCAACTCCGAAGACGACGACGTAGACATGCGAGTTCAGGCCCGTCAGCATTTCGGCCGCATCGGCCATGCCCGAGAGGTCCGCCGCGATGTTGATGGTGTTCGCGATCAGGAGAGCGAACGTTGCGGCGATGACGAATGGCTTTGGAACGCGCTTCTTGAGTGCCGCGGCGAGGCCTTCGCCTCGGACCATGCCGATCCTCGCGCACATCATTTGCACCGCCGCCATGAGCGGCCAGGTCAGAAAGGCCGTCCACAGAAGGCTCGTTCCGAGCTGCGCACCAGCAATGGAGTACGTCGCGATGCCGGAAGGGTCGTCGTCCGCTGCACCCGTGATGAGTCCCGGGCCAAGCGCGGAGAGGAAACGCCGAGACCACTTTCTGAGTCTGGAGGTGACGGCCATTGTCGCCATGAGACTCCATTTTCAAAGAACCTGCACGCTTCTGACCGGAGCCCTTTCGACGCGAAACCCCGCTACGGGAATGGCGGGGGCTAGGCTCATCAGAGCCGAGGTTCAACGTGCTCCGCCGATACCGCCCTCGTCAGGCCTCCGCGATACGCCGCGCCATGAGCCCGAAGATGACGGCATGAACAGGCAAGAGCG
>JARXKK010000087.1:2103-5270 GCA_030278895.1 Acidobacteriota bacterium | reverse complement strand
TCCGCGATACGCCGCGCCATGAGCCCGAAGATGACGGCATGAACAGGCAAGAGCGCCCACCAGTAGGCCCGGCCAGCAACCCCCTCGGGGTGGAACTCCGCGGTCTGCCGAAGGCGTGAGCCCCCTGGCGCCGCTTCGACCTCGAACGTGAGCCGCGCCTGGCCCGGAACCTTCATCTCGGCGCGAAGCGTCAGAAGGCGGCCCTCTTCGAGGTGCTCGACCCGCCAGAAGTCCACCGCGTCTCCCACGCGAAGCTCGACGGGATCGCGCCGGCCGCGGCGCATGCCGACGCCGCCGAGCGCGCGGTCGATCGCCCCGCGCAGCTCCCAGAGGCCGTTCGCGAAGTACCAGCCCGTCGCGCCGCCGATGCGGCGCACGCGATCGAAGAGCGCCGCGGGCGCGAGCGCGGACGTCACGACACGCGTGTCCGCGAGGAGCGGCCGCGTCTCGGACCAGGGCTGCGATGCGGCCTCGGTCGACGCACCGGTCCACCTCGCCTCGACGCCAGGCCGAGCCTCCGGCCCGAGCGCCTCGTCCACGGCCGCCCGGAAGGACGTCAGGTCGCGGGGAAGAAGCTCGCGAATCGAGCCCTCCTCGCACACGACGTCGAAGCGGAGCCCCTCCACCAGCGGGAATGCGAGAGACATAGGCACGGCCGTCACGAGGTTGAGCCAATACGCCGAAAGACGAGGCGAGAGGAACGGGACGGTCAGGATCCTCACCCGCCGGCCCATGACGTCCGCGGTCGTGCGGAGGAGATCCGCATAGGTATGAACCTCGCCTCCGCCGATTTCGAACGTGCCGCCCGCCGTGCGCGGCTCCTCGAGAACGCGCACGAGATAGAAGAGGACGTCGCGGACGGCGATCGGCTCGCAGCGGGAGGCGACCCAGCGGGGACAGATCATGAACGGCAGCTTCTTCGCGAGGTCGCGAATGATCTCGAACGAAGCGCTGCCCGAGCCCACGATGATGGCCGCGCGCAGCTCGGTCACGGGAACACTCCCCTCGCGCAGAACGTCGCCCGTCTCCTGCCGGCTCCGGAGGTGCTCTGACAGGCCGCTCGCGTCCCGGCCGAGGCCGCCGAGATAGACGATCCGCTTGACTCCCGCCGCGGCCGCGGCCGCGGTGAAGTTGCGGGCGGCCGCGCGGTCGCGCTCGGCGAACGCGTCGCCGGTCGCGCCCATCGAGTGAATCAGGTAATAGGCGACGTCGATCCCGGCGAGCGCAGGCCCCAGAGACGGCGGGTCGAAGGCGTCTCCACGCACGGCCTCGACGCGCGCCGCGAGGCCCGCGGGCAGCTTGGCCGGGTTCCGCGCGAGACAGCGTACCCGATGCCCCGCCGCGAGGAGCTCCGGCACGAGCTGCGAGCCGATGTACCCCGTCGCGCCCGTGACGAGGACGTTCACGCGCTCGCGCGCCAGGCGACGGCCGCCCCGCCGAGAAGCCGCGACAGAAATCCACCGCGGCAGCCGAAGCCCAACGAGAACAGGGCGCGCCCGCCTCTTTCGACGTCGACCCGAAGCCGATGCGTCTCGAATGCGCGCGTCAGGAAGCTCAGTCGTCTCCGCTCTCGGGCGCGAAATCCCATCCGCACGAGCGGCGACCAGCCGATACCCGTCGCGTCCAGGACGAGATGCGTCCCGCGACCGATAAGGTGCACCGTCCCCTGCGGCCCGGCCAGCATCAGGTCGCCATCGACGAGGAGACCCGGGCTCAAGGCTGCGGCGCCGCGATCTCGCGTGTCCGGATGACGACGCGGCCGTTCAGCGTCCACTGCGCGTGCTCGGCGTCCTTGCCGGTCCGGCTCGGGACGTGCACCTGCAGGTTCTCGAAGTCGTACGCGATCTCCGCGCCGCGGCCCGTCAGCTTTTCGAAGAGCCCGATCGCGAGGTCCGGCCATGTCTTGGTGTCGGCATCCACGTAAGGGTTCGTCATGGGCATCTCCTGACTTCTCTACGCTCCTCGCAGGACGTCGGATGCGGGGCCCCGCCTGGCGGTTTGAGAGATCCGGACGGCCACCGGCCATCGGAGGGAGAGCGATGGAGCTGGCACATTGGCGTCCCCCGGACATCGGCGCCCGGAGAGCCCTGATAGTCTCGCCGCGCGAGATGAGCGAGAAGACCGTCCCCGCGCCGCGACCGGCCGATGCGGCACCTACGCCGGACCTCGACCTCGTCGACCGCATCAAACGCGGCGATTCAGGCGCTCTCGACGCCCTCTACGAGCGCTACTCCTCACCCGTCTACTCACTCGTCTGGAAGATCCTCCAGAAGCCCGAGGAGGCCGAGGACGTCGCCCTCGACGTCTTCTGGCAGGTCTGGCGGCAGGCGGACCGTTACGACCCCTCTCGCGGCGCGCCCGCGGCGTGGATCTTCACGGTCGCGCGGTCGCGCGCGATCGACCGCCTTCGCGCGCGGCACCGCCGTGAGGACCGGACGATCTCCTTCGACGACCCCGCCGTGAACCTCGACCCCCTGGACGAAAATGCGGCTCCGGATCTCGTCGCCTCCTTCCGACAGACGCGCGACACCGTGCGCGCGTCCATGAAGACCCTCTCAACCGTCCAGCGAGAGGCGATCGAGCTCGCTTTCTTCAAGGGCCTCACGCACGCCGAGATCGCCCAGCAGCTCGGCCAACCTCTGGGCACCATCAAGACGCGGATCCGGCAGGGCCTCATCAAGCTGAGGAAGACCCTTGACTGAGGACGTCTTCGCCGGCTTCGCCGACCTCGCCGGGGCGCTCGCGCTCGCCGTGCCCGCGATGCCGGCGCCCGCGCGCCTCAAGGCGCGTCTCGAGGCGCGCCTCGAGGCATTCCGCACCGAACGCGAGGCCGCTTTCCACCTCGTCTCACGCCCGGCGGACCTCGTGCCCTCGGCGACTCTCACGCCGCCCGGGCGAAAACGCCGTCGTGGCGCACCCCTTGGACGCTTCTTCCTCGACCGGCGCGAGAGGCGAGCCGCGTTCTTCTGCTGGTACCTCGCACCCGGGGTCCGCTATCGCCTACGCTTCAGCGTGGGACGCCGGAGCTTCTCCAGCCGCGGCTTCACATCGGACCTCACGGGCGACGGCGAGCTGCCGGTCGTCCCGCTGCCGCGGGGAGCCGAGAAGATGTCGTCCGTCACGCTCGTCGAGGAGACGAGCGGGAAAACGGTTCTCCGCGCCGCGAT
>JARXKK010000087.1:0-2003 GCA_030278895.1 Acidobacteriota bacterium | reverse complement strand
GCCGTTCTCTATCTCGCGTCGGACGACGCCTCCAACGTTACGGGCATCGTCCTGCCGGTGGACGGCGGCCTCTCCGCGGGCCGCCCGCCGGTTCTCGCCCGCTGACGCAATCCCATAAAGGCCACCTAAAGGATAGAGTCGAAGCCCGGATACAGGAGGAGGCCCTAAGTGAAATCGCTCGCAATCGTGAGCCAGATCGTCATCGCGCTCGGACTGCTGAATGTCTGGCTCCTCCGCGCGGGGAAGCCGACCGGGTGGCGGGGCGGAAATGCCACGAACATGAGGGAGGAGTTCGAGGTCTACGGCCTTCCCCGATGGTTCATGGGCGTGATCGGCTTTCTCAAGGTTTCGTTCGCGATCCTCCTGATCGCGGGCGTCTGGCTCCCGGCGCTCGCGAAGCCCGCTGCGATCGGCACCGCGGTCCTGATGGCGGGCGCCGTCGCCATGCACGTCAAGGTAAAGGACCCGGCGAAGCGATTCCTGCCTGCCCTCGTGCTCCTCGTCCTGTCCATCGTCGTCGTTGTGGGAGCCTGACGCGCAGATGCTTTTCACCGTCGTGCGGATCGTCTACGCCGCCTTCTGGATCCTCGTCGTGCTCGCCCCCCTCGTGTTTACGAAAGCCATCCCCGAACAGACCGTGCCGGCCGCGCGCGCGTTCTGGTCGGCCGTCGAGGCCACCGGGTTCATGATTCCTCTCCTGGGCGCGAGCTACGCCCTCGGCGGGCTCTTCACGCTCTTCCGTCGGACGGCTCCGCTGGGGCTCGTCGTTCTTTCTCCTCCCATGGCCATCATCGTTCTCTTCAACGCCCTTCTGGTCCGATCGGCATCGGCCTGGGTCGTCCTCGCTCCCGTTCATGCGCTCCTGCTCTGGCATTTCCGGGCCGACCTCGCTCCCCTCTGGTCGGGGGGAACGAACCGCCGTGCCGTTGCCGGCGTAGACGCCGCGGGAGGACGTCCATGAAGCTCACTCCGGAGCTCACGTCGAAGCTGGAGTCGATCCTCCCGAAGTAGTTCGGACCGGCGCCTGTCGTGGGGGACCTCGCTTTCCCGGGGACTCTTGAGCGACCATGCCGACAGGAACCAGATCCCGAATGAACGGTCACGAAGCCCCGCTCCGCCCGCTCCTGAAGCGGGTTTTCGGGCACGACGCGTTCCGGCCCTTCCAGGAGGCCGTCTGCCGGAGCGTGACGGAGGGGCGGGACGCGCTCCTCGTGATGCCGACGGGCGCAGGAAAGTCGCTCTGCTATCAGCTTCCGGGGATGGCGCGGGCCGGCACCGCGCTCGTCATCTCGCCCCTCATCGCCCTCATGGAGGACCAAGTCGCCCGGCTCCGCGCCCTTGGGCTCGCCGCCGAGCGGATCCACTCCGGTATCGACCGTCTCGTCTCGCGCCAGGTCTGCCGCGACTACCTGGGCGGCAAGCTCGACTTCCTCTTCGTTGCGCCCGAGCGGCTCTCGGTGCCCGGCTTTCCCGAGATGCTCGCCAAACGCACGCCTTCGCTCGTGGCCGTGGACGAGGCCCATTGCATCTCCCACTGGGGGCACGATTTCAGACCCGACTACCGTCTGCTGGGCGGACGCCTCCCCTTGCTGCGCCCCGCGCCGGTTATAGCGCTCACGGCCACGGCCACGCCGCGCGTGCAGGACGACATCGCCCTTCAGCTGGGGATGACGGCCGCCGGCCGGTTCATCCACGGCTTCCGGCGGACGAACATCGCGGTCGAAGTGACCGAGGCGCCGCCAAGCAGGCGCGCGGAAATCGTGCGCGAAGTCCTCGCCGACCCCGCGCGCCGCCCCGCCATCGTCTACACGCCGACCCGGCGAGAGGCGGAGTCGCTGGCCGAGGAGCTCGGGAGCAGGGTGAAGGCGGTGGCCTACCACGCGGGAATGACGCCGCGGGAGCGGGGCGACGCGCAACGGCGTTTCCTGGAAGGGCGCGCCGAGGTCATCGTGGCGACGATCGCGTTCGGGATGGGGATCGACAAGGCGAACGTGAGGACCGTC
>JARXKK010000086.1:4460-13342 GCA_030278895.1 Acidobacteriota bacterium | reverse complement strand
GCGACGAACGAGCGCAGGCCGCCCGCCCCGATCGAAGGGCCGCCGAGAGGCCCCGCCACGTTGCGCGTGTCGAGGAGGCGGCACGGCGTGATCGCGTTGAACGTCGTCGCGGCCGAGACGGGCGGAGGAGGGGGAACCCCCGCGCTCCCAAAGGTGTAGCCGCCGGGGAGCGTCCCCGTGGAGTTGTTGGGATTGAACACGACGACGTCCATGACACCGGCGACGTGGCCGGGCGTCGCGGCCGTGAGCTGACCCGCGTTCACGAAGGTCACCGACGTCAGGGAAACGGAGCCCGTGAGGTCGACGAAAGCAACCGTGGCGCCGCTGACGAATCCCGAGCCGTTGATCGTGACGGTCGTGCCGCCCGCCGTCGGGCCGGTCGCGGGAACGATGCCGGAGACGGTCGGGCCAGTGGGCGCGACCGCGCCGTTGAAGATGCAGGAACTCGCAGCCGCGATGTTCGAGTTCATGTATTCGCCCAGCGACCGCGGATGGAAGACGAGTGTCGCGCCGCCCGCGCAGCTGATGAGGTGGCAGTAGCTCATGAGCGTGCCGTTCGACGTGTAGCCGTTGTATGGCACGACGCCGGGGCACGACTGGGGACCCGAGTAACAGCCCCCGCCTCCCGCGTTGTAGCAGTTGTCCGCCGGAGGGCTGTAGCAGTGCGTGTGCGGCGACCCGAAGTTGTGTCCCATCTCGTGCGCCGTGATCAGGACGTCGAACGAGGACGTGTCCCCGGGATTCCTCAGGATCTTGTTGAAGCTGTAGCCGAATCCGGTGCTGCAGAGCCCGCCGATCCACGCGACGCCGGAGGCCGAGTTCGTGGTCGGCTGTTTACCCGAGAGCATTGCGGCGAGCATGCGTTTCACGCCCCCGTAGCGAGATCCCCAGTAGTTCGAGAACTCGTTGAGCTCCGAGCCGCTCGCATTGCTGCCGGAGTTCACCGTGTACGGGTCGGTGGTGGAGGAGAGCCGCAGGATCGTGTAGCCCTGCAGGAGGTGAAGCTGCACGTCGCGCTCGTAGATGAGATTCATCAGGTTGAAGAGGTTCGCGATGTAGTTCGTCGCGTTCGTTGTGTTGTCCGAGAACTTCAGACTCATGAACTCGTTGTCCGTGTCGATCGCGACGACCGCGTACTTCGTGAACGCGGCGAGGGGCGTCCGGACGGCGAGAGCCTCGCGCGCTCCCGCTCCGGAGGCGGGCGGCCCCGACGGCGCGAGCGGAAGGTCCTCCTCGGAGCATTTCCACGTTCGCGGCGACCCGTCCGCGTCCCGCGTCTCGGAAGCCGCGAGCCGGTGGCGACCGCCGGTCCACGTGTCGGGCGGGAGCAGCTCGTGGAGGCCGCGCTCGGAGCTCGAGAGACCTCGCAGGGCACCGGTCGCAGGGTCGAGCGCGATCGCCACGCGCGCCGATCCGGCCGCGTCGCGACCCTGGAAAAACGCCCACGTCGAGCGCGGGACGGCGACCTCGCCGTCTTTCCCGATCGCGACGATGCGCGCGTCGGGCGCGTAGACCTCGGTCCGCGTGAGGATCATCGTGCGCGACACACCGGGCGCGACGGGCCACGCGTCGACCGCGAGGCGCTCGCCGGCCGCGAGCGACGCGAGCGCGGGAGCCAGCCGCCCGTCGAACGCGAGGAGCTCGCCCTCGCCGCCATCCGGCGTGCCGTAAAGAGGCCCCGGCCTCGACGCGACGAGGCGGTCCGCCGGGCGCTCCGCGTGCGCCGTGCCGGCCGCGAGAGCGGCGAGAAGCGCCAGGAGGCGAACGGTCGAGCTCCTCACCTGTAGTACCCGTTGACGTCGACGAGAAGGTCGAGCGCGCCCGCCGCGTTGTTCTTCACGAGGAAGCTGCCGTCCGACGCGAGGTAGACGAGCGCGTTGTTCGCGCGCGTGCGGCCGGCCCGGAGGCTGAGCGTCGAGGCCGTCGGCGGCGGCGCGATGCCGTTCGGGTAGACGACGAGGTCGCCGGTCGCCGCGGGAGTTACGGCCGTCACGTTCGCCGAGATCGCGACCGCGCCCGCAGGCACGTTGCAGTTGCCCGAGGCGACGAACGAGCGCAGGCCTCCGGCCCCGATCGACGGACCGCCGAGCGGCCCCGCCACGCTGCGCGTGTCGAGGAGGCGGCACGGGGTGATCGCGTTGAACGTCGTCGCGGCCGAGACGGACGGAGGCGGGAGGACCGGAGCCTGGTAGACCAACCGCGCGGCCTCCATGTCGTCGGCGCCGAGCGTGACCGGGAACCTGATGTTGTTGACTTTGTCGCACGGTGCGGTCCCGCAGGGCCCGAGGCAGGATTTCATCGTCGCAAGGCAGTTGTTCGACGTGTCCACGTCGCGCACATCGACGCCCACGTCGGAATGGCCGAATCCGATCACGTGCCCAAGCTCGTGCGGGAGGACGTTCGCGAACCACGAGACGGGAGTGGAACAGGAGTAAGCCCGCATCCAGATGGTCCCCGAGACCGCCGTGAACCACGTCCCGCTCGCCCACGTGTGCGTCCCGGAATAGTGCGAGCTCGCGACGCCGAGAACACCTCCGCCGCAGAGGGGCGTCGTCCAGTAGCCGCCGAAGGGATCGACCGCGGCGTTGAGGTTGACGACGATCGTGACCCCGGACGTGCCGGCCGCCGGCGCCCCGAGGCGGATGTCCGCGCCCGGGACGCCCGTCCACAAGCTGGCGGCCGTCGTGATGTGCGAGATCCCGCTGGAGCCGTCGCTCAGGTTCGCTTGTCCGCCGGGCGTGTACCCGATGGAAGCGGCGGCCTGCCCCCCCGGGTTCCAGTTGAAGCGCATCTGGCTCGGCGGAGAGACGAGGACCCAGTTCGGAGTGCGCCGCCCATGGCTGCGCGGGAGCAGCGTGCCCGTGACCGAGCGGCTCGCCTCGACGAGCTGCGCGCGCGCCTCGAACGACGCCGGAGCGCGGACGACCGCCCGGAAAGCGCCGAGCTCGCGCGCGGGCTCGGCCTCGTCGGAAGGCTCACCGTCCTTGCGGGCCATGCGCGCATACCCGACGTCACCGAGCGCGATGCGCGTCCGCATCGCGAATCGCTTGCCGCGCGCGTCCTCGACGACCTCGAACGCGCCGAGCAGCAGCTCGCTGACGCGGAAGCGCCCGTCGCGGCCCGCGTTGAGGAAGAGGACCTCTTCGTCTCCCGGTCGGAACTCCGGCATCCCCCAGACGGCCGTTCCCCGCGTTCCGTCCGTTCCTCCGGGGACGAGGATCTCGATCTCGGGCGCCGAGCCGCCCTTCCAGGTCTCGTCAACACGAAAGCGGTATACGGTGACAAACGCCGCGGCGAGTTCCTCGACGCGCGCGCCCACGACCGTCCCGTGCACGACGACGGCGGACCGCTCGATCAGATCGGCGTCCATGATCGGGACGTAGGTCGTCGCGGTCGCCGGCCGCGCGCGGGCGAGCAGCGCACCCGCCGCGAGAGCGGCGAGAAGCGCCAGGAGGCGGGAATCCGAGCGGCGGAAGATCGTCATACGGGTCCGATGGGAGTGTTCCTTCCTCACTCGTATACACATTTCCTGCCGGTTCCCACAGGAAGTGAGTGGGGTCACCGTAGAGGGGAAAACGGAGGAAAATCGCTTCGTTTCGAGGGCTCAACCGCTACAAAGTGGCTCCCCGCCCGGCGCGGATCGACAGAATCTGTCGGCGTACCCGGACGCCGCGTCCCCTCAGCGCCGCCGCGCGGCCTTCATGTCGGAGCGGGCCTCGCGGTCGGCTTCGCGGCGCCGGATCGTCTCGCGCTTGTCGTGAAGCTTCTTTCCGGTCACGAGCGCGATCTCGACTTTGACGCGCGCGCCCTTGAAGTAGAGGTTCAGGGGCACGCAGGTCGCCCCGGACCGCTTGATCTTCGTGGCGAGCCGGACGATCTCGCGTTTGTGAAGCAGGAGCTTTCGGTTCCGTTTCGCGTCGACGTTGTTGTAGCTGGCCGCGCCGTACGGCGGAATGTGGACGTTCCACAGCCAGGCCTCACCGCCCGTCACGGCGACGTACCCGTCCTGCAAGCTGGCCTTGCCCTCGCGCAGGGACTTCACTTCGGGGCCGGTCAAGGAGACGCCGGCTTCGAGCTTCTCCTCGATGTTGTACTCGTGGAAGGCGCGCCGGTTCGACGCGACCGGACGGTGCCCCGAGTTCTTGAGCGCGAGGCGCGCGTCGGCCTTCTCGCCCTGCCTCTCGATGCGGGACTTCACGCGGCGCCCCGGCTCAGTCCGAAGCGTCCTCGACCATGCGCTTGAACTCCGGCGTGAGCTCGGGGTCGAACTGCGTCCCGGCCTTCGACACGAGGATGTCGATGGCCTGGTAGTCCGACAGCACGGAACGATACGAGGTCGGAGACGTCATGGCGTCGAACGCTTCGCACAGATGGATGATGCGTGAGCCGAGCGGAATCTCGTCGCCCCGGATTCCGTCGGGATAGCCCCCGCCATCCCACCGCTCGTGGTGATGCCTGATGAGCGGGGCGATCGGGTAAGGCCACGGAATGTCCTCGACGAGGTAGGCGCCGACGCGCGGGTGCTGGCGGAGAAGAGACATCTCTTCGTCGGTCAGCGTCTTCTTCGCGTAGAGCGTGTCGTAGCTGAGCTCGCGCATGCCGACGTCGTGCAGGATGCCGGCCACGGTGATCTGCTCGACCTCCATCGGCGGAACCCCGAGCTGCGCGGCCAGCTTCCGTGCCATGCGGCCGACGTTGAACGAGTGCGTCTTGAGCGCCGTGCGCTTCTGAAGGCCCGATTCGAGAAGCTTGTTCACGAGCCCGCGATACGCCTCGCGAAAGCGCGCCTCGCTGCGGGTGCCGGAGAGCACGTTGCGGAGGACGACGTGCGCCGCGCGCAGGGCTTCGCGTACCTCGGGGTTCGGGCCGTGGCGAAAGAGGAGCGAGAACAGCACGACGCCCTCGGCCGAGCTGTCGAGGACGCTCGACTGGATGGAGACGATCTCGGCCCGGCGCAGCGGGGGCGCTTCGGCCTGCGGCGACTCGAGGGACCGCCAGGAGGGATCGGGCGCGAACGGAAATGGCACGGCCGTCTTCGCGAAGATCTTCTCGAGGTTCTCGAGGAGGGCGGGCGCGATGTCGGGGTCGAGCAGGCGGCGCGAGGCGATCGTGAGGGTTGCGGCTCCCGGCACGAAGGAGGACACGGCAGCGACCTCGACCTCCTCGTAGCTGAGGCAGGTGGGGAGGTAGAGCCCGATGAACTCGGCCTCGCGCGGCGTGAGCCCTCCGCCCACGGCCGCGGCGGCCTTGGGGGGCGAGCTGCGCGCGAGCGTGTCCTCGACGAGCCGGAGCGCCCGCGCCACCGCGCTCGGAAGCTGATTACCGCTCTCGCCATCGCTCTCCGGCGGCGAGCCCGCGGCGCGGCGAAAGAGACCCGACGTCGAGAGCTGCGCCGTGGAAAATCCCGACGTGCGCTCCAGGGAAGAAGGGGGAGTGATCACGGTGGCCACGCGGTCGAGGGGCCTTTCGATCTGCGGCGCCGACTCGTGAGCGACGACGGCGGTGCCGCCACGGGCATCCGCGATACGGCGCAGCTCGATCGCGAATCGCCGCAGGAGGTCCGAGATCTCGATGATGTCGTCCTGGGTGAACGCCAGGCGGCCGGCCTTCTCGCGCACGTCGACGAGCCCCATGATCCGGCCGTCGAGATAGAGAGGCGCGAGAAGCATGCGCGTGGACGTGGCCTGGACCATCATGTCCGTCAGCTTCCCCGCCGCGTTCACGTTGTTGAGGAACGTCGGCTCGCGATGCTCGTAGATGTAGTTCACGACCGTGTCGTTGCGGCCGAGGCGCTCGGCGAGACGGTCCGTCCGCGTGAAGCCGAACTGCGCTTTCAGGCGAAAAACGGCCGGTGCGGGATCGAGCGTGTAGAACGCGGCCTTCGACGGCCGCCATTTCTGGCCGAGGACCGCGAGAAAGTCCTGATAGTACTTCTCTTCAACAGGCGCGAGCACGGCTGCCTCCGGTCAGGAAGAGAATAGCAGCCGCTACTTTGCACGAGTCGGCCCGGGCGGCTGGTGTGACCGGAAAGCCACAGGTGAGGTGGCTCCGCCGCACTCGACGCACCCAAGAGAGGCCGCCGCCCTGGAAAACCCTCGTAAAAACGGGGAAAGGGCGTGGCATCCACCGTGCAAAACGTCTTTCGAATGCGCGCGCAGCACACCCTTGCCCGCCGCGTGAGGCTCTCGGGAATCGGGCTTCATTCGGGTCGCCACGTCCACGTCGTCCTGCACCCCGCCGCGCCCGGGCATGGCATCGTCTTCTACCGGTCGGACGTCGATTCTGTCGTCCCGGCCGTCGCCGAAGAGGCCGGACGTTTCGACCACGCGACGACTCTCGGCGAGCGGGGCCGCGACGTGGCGACGGTCGAGCATCTGCTCTCCGCGGCAGTTGGAGCGAGTCTCGACAACGTCCTCGTGGAGCTCGACGGCCCCGAGGTGCCCATCCTCGACGGCAGCGCGCTGCCCTGGCTCGACGCGTTCGAGACTGCGGGCTTCGCCCCGCAGAACGCGCTTGCCATTCCGTTCTCTCCGTCGCGCGTCATCGCCGTTCCCGATTCGAGCGGCAGGAAGCTCGAGATCCGCCCCGCGCGCGACCTGCGCGTGACGTACACGATCGACTTCCCGAACCCCGCCGTCGGGCGGCAGTCGATCACGGTCGTCGTCACGCCCGGCTCGTACGCCGCGCACCTCGCGCCGGCCCGCACCTTCGGCTTCCTCTCGGAATACGAAGCGCTCAAGGCTCACGGCCTCGCCCGCGGCGCCCGTGAAGACAACTGCATCGTGGTGGGCGCAGACCGCGTCGAGAACGGCGAGCTCCGGTTTGCCGACGAATTCGTGCGTCACAAGGCGCTCGATCTGCTCGGGGACCTGGCCCTCGTGGGCCGCCCCGTCGTCGGCCACATCGTCGCGCACAAGGCCGGGCATGCGATGCACGCGACGCTCGCGCGCCTTCTGCGCGACGAATGTCGCGCCGAAAACCGCGCCGAGACCCGTGCCGAATTCCCGGCTCCCGGGCTGTCCCGCCCGGCGCGTTCAGCCGTTCAGTCGGCCCGGATCTGACCCCGGGTAAGCCAACCCGCTAAAGTCCGGGGGTGCGGACACGCGTCTTCCTCCTCCTGGCCGCCCTCTGCGCCGGAGCGAACACGGCCCGCGGTCTCGTCGCGGAAGACGGGCCGGTCATCCCCGGAGTCTCGACCTGGGTCGCCGGCCAGGATCTCCATGTCGATGCCCGCCTCTCCCCCGGGCTGCCCGAAGACACCCTGCAGCGGCTCGCGTCGGGCCTTCCCACGACCGTCACGTGGGAGATGCGCCTCTTCGTCTTCCGGAACCTCTGGTTCGACAGCCTCAAGGACGACCGGCGTTACGCCGTGACGGCCACCTACCGGCCCGTCACGTCCGACTACGCGATCGAGCGACGGCTCGACGCCCGCCTGCTGGACACGAGAGTCGTCCCGACGCGCGGCGAGGCGGCCGCGGCGCTCGCGAAGGTGCCGGGCCTGCCGTCCTTCACGATGGGCGACCACCTGCTCGGAAAGAAGCTCCTCGTGCGCGTGCGCTGCCTCTACGGGAGCGGCGTGGTGCTTGGGGTGGTTCCGACGAGCGCCGAGACCGCATGGGTGCGGTCGGGGATCTTCGAGTGGACGGCGACCGGCGCTCGCTGAACGACTCGTCTCCGCCCGTGGCGCCGGGGCGGCGCTGGGCGAAGGACAACCGGATTCTCGCCGCGATCGCGGTCGCCCTCGGCGCGGCGCTCGCGGGCGGTTACGCGGTCGTCCTCAGGACGCGGGATCTCGCGCCCGTCGCGGCGACGAACCGGGTCCTCCTCTTCGTCCTGTTCTACATCGTCGTCGTCCTCATCCTCGCGCTCGCGTTCGTGCTCGTGAGGAGCATGGCGAAGCTCATCCTCGAATCGCGCCGCGGCGTCTTCGGCTCGCGTTTTCGCGTGCGCGTCGTCGCTTCGTACGTCGGCCTCGCGCTGCTTCCCATCACCCTCCTCGTCCTTCCGACCACCGGCCTCCTGCAGAAGAGCGTCGAACGCTGGTTCGCGCCGCCGGTGGAGGAGACCGTGCGCGCCGGGAAAGAGGTCGCGGACCTCTTCCGCGCGCGGACGGCCGCCCTGGAGCGGCGGACCGCCGAACGCCTCGCGCCCCGGCTCGCCGCGGTTTCCGAGAGCGGCATCCTTCCGCTTCTTTCGGCCGCGCGCGAGGAGACGGGCGTGGACCTGATCGAGTGGAGGCGCCCGGGCCGGCCGCCCGTGGCCGTCAGCGCCGCCCGCTGGCCTCTCCGGGACGTGAACGACCCCGGCGCCGACTGGCTCGAGGACGCGAAGGCGCGCGGCCTCGCGAGACGGCTCGAGGCCACGCGCGACGGCGGACAGACGGGCCGGACGGTCATGTCCTTGCCCTCCCTGCCCTCCGGGCTGCTCGTCGTCGGCACGTTCGACCCCCCCGCGGAGGCCGAGCCGCTGCGCCAGCTCTCCCGCGCGACCTCCGCCTACGCGATGCTGAAGGCCGAGCGCGCGCAGCTCGAGGCCGTGCAGGTTCTCTTCTTCCTGCTCCTCGCGTTCCTCGTTCTCCTTGCCGCCGTGTGGGTGGGGCTGCTGCTCGCGCGCCGCGTGACGCGCCCCATCGCGGCGCTCGCCGCGTCGGCCCGGCGCGTCGGGGCCGGCGACTTCGACGCGCTCGTGGAGGTCGAGGGCGGCGACGAGATCTCCGCCCTCTCGCGCGCCTTCAACGCGATGACGTCGGAGCTCCGCAAGAGCCGCAGCGAACTGGTCGCGGCGAACGCCGGGATGGCCGCGACGAACGAGCGGGTCGACGAGGAACGCCGTCGTGTCCGAACGATCCTCTCGCGCCTCGCGGCGGGTGTCGTGGCCGGGGG
>JARXKK010000086.1:0-4450 GCA_030278895.1 Acidobacteriota bacterium | reverse complement strand
GACCATGTTGATGCCGCCGGCGAGGGAGGCGGGGCGGGTGTCGTCGCCTTCGGGGACGACGGAACTCTGTTCTTCCTCAACGAGACGGCGCGCCGCCTGCTCGGTCACGAGGAGGAGACTCCGTTCTCCCGCGCGCAGGATCTCCTCGCCGCGCCGGCCCTCGCGCCGCTGGCCGAGTTTCTCGCTCGCGCGCGCGGGGTGTCGGCCGCTCACGAGGCGACGCTGAAGATCGGCCCCCGCGTGCTGGAAGCCCGCGTGACGCAGGTCCCCGCCGACTCGGCCGACGCCGGAGCGTGGGTCGTGACGCTCGAGGATACGACCGCGCTCGTCGCGGCCGAACGCGCCGCGGCGTGGGAGGAAGCGGCGCGACGCATGGCCCACGAGATCAAGAACCCCCTCACGCCCATCCGCCTGGCCGCCGAGCGCATGCGCCGGCGCGCCCGCGGGCGGGATGCCGATCCCGTGCTCCTCGCCGCGATCGTCGATGAAGGCGCTTCCACGATCATCGAGGAGGTCACCACGCTCGCCTCGCTCGTCGACACCTTCGGGCGATTCGCGCGCCTGCCGGCGGCCGATCTCGCTCCGACGGACCTCGGCGCGGTCGTCTCCCAGGTGGCGAAGCTGTACGGGGACGTGAAGAGGGGCGTGACGGTGGACGCCGAGGTTCCGGAGACCCTTCCGCTCGTCAAGGCGGACGCCGAGCAGGTGAAACGCGCCCTCATCAACCTCGTGGACAATGCGATCGCGGCGACCCCCGCCGGCGGTCACGTGAGGATTGCCGCCGCCGTGACGGGCGGAAGCGCGCGCCTCATCGTCGAGGACGAGGGGCCGGGCATCCCCGAAGCGGAGCGGAGCCGCGTCTTCGATCCCGCATATTCCACGAAGGCCCGCGGTTCCGGCCTCGGCCTCGCGATCGTCCAACGCATCGCCTCCGAGCACGCGGGTCGCGTGCACGTGGAGGAGAATGTTCCCCACGGATGCCGCTTCCTGCTCGAATGGCCGGCCGCGTGAGGGCGTGAGAACGTCGTGAAAAAGTCATGACGGACGGACCGCGCATTCTCGTCTGCGACGACGAGCCGGGCATCCGCAAGACGCTCTCGCAGATCCTGAGCGACGAGGGCTACACGGTGGATGCGGTCGGTCTCGGCCAGGACGCGCTCCAACACGCCCTCTCGGAGGACGGCCAGCGTCCCGAGGCCATCCTCCTCGACGTCTGGCTGCCGGACATCGACGGCCTCACCGTGCTCGACCGCTTGCGCGGCGCGGGCCTCGGCATTCCCATCGTGATGATCTCGGGCCACGGCACCGTGGATACGGCCGTTCAGGCCGTCAAGCGGGGCGCGGACGACTTTCTCGAGAAGCCTCTGTCCCTCGAGCGCGTCCTCCTGACGCTCGACAAGGTCCTCGAGCGGCATCGGCTCGCGAAGGAGCGGGACGCGCTGAAGCGCGAGCTCCTGAGCCGCACCGGCGAGGACGCGGCCCGGGAGACTCTTCTCGGGACGGGAGCCGCCATGCGGCGCCTCCTCGACGAGATCGCGCGCGCGGGGGCTTCGGAGGCGCGCGTCCTCATCACGGGCGAGAGCGGCGTCGGCAAGGAGCTGGCCGCACGGGCTCTCCATCGCGCGTCCCCGCGCGCCGCGGGACCGTTCGTCGAAGTGAACGGCGCCGCGATTCCGGAAGAGCTGATCGAGAGCGAGCTCTTCGGGCACATGAAGGGCTCGTTCACGGGCGCTGTCGAGGATCGCAAGGGAAAGTGGGAGCAGGCCGACGGCGGCACGCTCTTTCTGGACGAGATCGGCGACATGTCGCCGCGCACGCAAGCCAAGATCCTGCGCGCCATCCAGGACGGGCGGATCACGCGCGTGGGCGGCGCCAGGGCCTTCGCGACCGACGTGCGCATCGTGACGGCCACGAACCGGGACCTGCCCGCGATGATTCGCGCGGGGACGTTTCGCGAGGATCTCTATTTCCGGCTCGCAGTCGTCCCGCTCGTCGTGCCGCCCCTCGCGGAGCGGCCTGAGGACGTGCCCCTCCTCGTCACGCACTTCGCCGAGAGCCTCGCGCGCCGGCGCGGGCGGCGCGCGAAGGCGTTCGAGCCCGAAGCGCTCGAGGCGCTCGCGAAGAGGCGCTGGCCGGGCAACGTGCGCGAGCTGCAGAACCTCGTCGAGCGCGTCCTCCTCATGTCACCCGGCCCCGTCGTGCGCGCGGCGGATCTCCCTCCCGAGGACCGCCCCGCCGGCGCGCGCGCGCCGTCCCAGGGGACGTCCGGCGAGTTCGGCGCGTACGCCACGCTGGCCGACGCCCGCGAGGCTTTCGAAAAGCGCTATCTCGCGCGCGTCCTCGCCGACACGAAGGGCAACGTCTCGCGCGCGGCCGAGCGCCTCGGCCTCGACCGCACGACGCTCCACCGCAAGATGAAGGCTCTCGGCCTCGACGGCGACCGCGACCCCGCCTAGCCGGAAACCTCCCGCTCAGCGGGAGTCGTGGTCATTTCGCTTGTCCTGATCGTGTCCGTGGCCTTTTTTATCTTTTTTATCTTTTTTGTCTTTTTTGTCACGACCGCCGTGCTCGGAGTACCAGCGGCGATAGTCCTCGCCCTCCACGACGCGCTGGCCTGACCAGTGGCCGGGCTCGACCCGCCACACCTCACCTTCACGCTGGTAGCGCGGTGCGACCCACTTCGCCTTGTTGTACGCAGGACGCTCCCAGCGGCCAGGCACCCAGACCCAGTCGTTCCCCTCCCAGTCCCACCCGCCGCCGAGCCAGACGTAGTCGGCGCCCGGCCGGCGGGCCCTACTCTCGCGCCGCATTGGAGGCGGGGCGGAGTGGCCGATTCGAATCTCGACACCGGGGAGGTCGACGTGGATCTGGGCGGGCGCGGGGACGGCGACCAGGCCCAGGGATGCGGCGAGAAGCACCGACTGGAGACTTCGTGTGAGCATATTTCAGCCCTCCGCGCCATCTAAGCAATCGGAGTGCCGCTCCGCAGGGTCCCGCCACCCCAAGGCACGTGAAGAGTCTTTAGCGCCCCTCGCGCTCGGCCTCCGGGATCTTCTCGATCGGCGCGTCCGTCTCCGCGAGCGTGTAGAGGAGAGCGGAGACCGCCGAGACGCCCGTGTTCAGCTCTTCGCGGTCGATCTTGTCGAGCGTGTCGTCCGCCGTGTGGTGGATGTCGAAGTAGCGCGAGGAGTCCTGCACGGGTGAGAACATCGGGACACCCGCGGCGCGCATCGGGCCGATGTCGGCGGCGCCGTCGCCCTTTCGCACCTCGCCAAGCCCGAACGGCGCGAGCACGGCGCTCAGCTCCGTCACGAGCGGCTCCGAGCGGTGCGGGCGAGCAGTACGACGACAAACGCCGGCACAAGGGCGAGGCGCGCGCGCTTCACGAGAGCCGTTCGAGCAGCTTGTTCTCGAGCACCTGGGGGCCCGGGTCGGCCTCGAGCCTCAGGTAGTGTCCGGCGGCGGCGAGGAGAGCCGCCTGCGGGACGAGACCCACGATCTCCGACCCGACCACCGCGACGCCCTGGCGCTCGGCTTCGCTCTTCACGGTCTCGAATACACGGTGGAGCGGAGTCTTCTCGAAGTTCGTCATGTTGATCGAGACCTGCACCTGGCCGCGGGCCTCGAGCTTCACTCCCATCGCCTTCACGAAGCGGTAGCCGCCCGAGAGGTGGCGGATCGCCTTCGCGATGCGGTCGGCGACCGCGAGATCGGCCGTTGCGAGGTTGATGTTGTAAGCGACGAGCGGAGCGCGCGCGCCCACCACCGACGCGCCGCCGGAGGGGTGAGGCGTGGACGGCCCGAAATCGGGCTTCCAGGCGGGGTCCTCCATCTTCTTCGCGAGGCCCTCGAACTCGCCCTTGCGGATGTTCGCGAGGTTCTCGCGGTCCGGGCGGGAGGCCGCGTCTTCGTAGAGGTATACCGGCAGCTGATAGCGATCGGCGAGCGTTCTCCCGAGCGTCTTCGCGAGGGCCACGCAATCCGCCGCCGTGGCGCCGCGCACCGGTACGAACGGGATCACGTCCACGGCGCCGAGCCGCGGATGGGCGCCCGCGTGCTTCCGGAGGTCGATCGCGTCGAGCGCGGCCCCGACGAGCGCCGTCATCGCGGAGACGAGCGCTTCACCCTCCCCGAGGAACGTGAGAACGGAGCGATTGTGGTCGGCGTCCGAGGTGCGATCGAGGAGAACGACGCCCGGCGCCGCACTCACGGCGGCCGTTGCAATCGCCGCGACGACGTCTTCGCGGCGCCCTTCGCTCACGTTCGGTATGCACTCGATCAAGGCGGCCATTAGCCCTCCCCAGTCGAATCGTATCCGACCCCCGCCCGCCGGGGGCGGTTCTTGCTAGCATTCAGCACAATGAATTCCTACGCGGGGAGCCCCGCTCTCGCCCCCGAGGCACGGGACAAGGTCCTCCAGACGTTCCGGCACACGTTGGCGCTCGCCCAG
>JARXKK010000085.1 GCA_030278895.1 Acidobacteriota bacterium | reverse complement strand
CTCAAGGAAGCCGCCGAGAAGGCCAAGATCGAGCTCTCGACGACCGTCGAGACCGACGTGAATCTCCCGTTCATCACGGCCGACGCCTCGGGACCGAAGCACCTCAACATCAAGCTCACGCGCGCGAAGCTCGAATCGCTGGTCGACGACCTCCTGCAGCGCTCGGTCGGCCCGTGCCGGCAGGCGCTCAAGGACGCCGGCCTCGACGCCTCGAAGATCGACGAGGTGGTCCTCGTGGGCGGCCAGACGCGCATGCCGAAGATCCAGCAGATCGTGAAGGACTTCTTCGGCAAGGAGCCGAACAAGACCGTCAACCCCGACGAAGTCGTTGCCATCGGCGCGGCTCTGCAGGGCGGCGTTCTCGCGGGCGACGTGAAGGACCTTCTGCTCCTGGATGTCACCCCGCTCTCGCTCGGTGTGGAGACGCTCGGCGGCGTCATGACGAAGCTCATCGAGCGCAACACCACCATCCCCACGAAGAAGTCCGAGACGTTCTCGACGGCCTCCGACGGGCAGACCTCCGTTGAGATCAAGGTGCTCCAGGGCGAGCGCGAGATGGCGGGCGACAACAAGCTCCTCGGCGTCTTTTCTCTCGTGGGAATCCCGCCCGCCCCGCGCGGCATGCCGCAGGTCGAGGTCACGTTCGACATCGACGCGAACGGCATCCTGAACGTCTCGGCGAAGGACCGGGGCACGGGCAAGGAGCAGAAGATCACGATCACGTCTTCTTCGGGCCTCGACAAGAAGGAAGTCGAGAAGCTCGTGAAGGACGCCGAGTCGCACAGCGCCGACGACAAGAAGCGGCGCGAGGCGATCGAGGCGAAGAACGGGCTCGACGCGCTCGTCTACTCGACCGAGAAGCTGGTCGAGGAGAGCGGCGACAAGGTGCCGGAAGCGGAGAAGGAGGCCGTCCGGACGGCTGTCGCCGAGGCGAAAAAGGTGCTCGAAACGAGCGCGTCGGACGCCGAGGCCCTGAAGAAAGCCGCGCAGGACCTCCAGAAGGCCAGCTACAAGATCGCCGAGGCGCTCTACAAGTCGGCGCCCCAGGGAGCCCCGGCCGGAGAGGATGCGGCGGCGCCGAGTGGTGCGTCCGCGCCCAAGCCGGCCGACGACGTCATCGACGCCGAGGTCGTGGACGCCAAGAAGTAAGAAAATGGAGGGCTTCGTCTTCATCGGCGTGGTCGCCGAGAGGTTTGGCGTCCATCCCCAGACTCTGCGTCTCTACGAACGAGAGGGACTGATCAGGCCTGCCCGCTCGTCCGGGAACACGCGCCTCTACGATCTCGAGACCGTGGAACGGCTCGAGATCATCCTCACGCTGACGCGTGAGCTCGGCGTGAACCTGGCGGGGGTCGAAGTGATTCTCGAGCTCAAGTCGCGCCTCGCGCGGATGGAAGGCGAGGTCGGACGCCTCATGGAATCCGTCCGGGCCGTAGCGGCCGACCACGCGGCCCGCGCCCGCGACGCCTCCAGGGCTCTCGCGGTGAGGCCTCGCGGTCCGATCGTCCTTCGCGTGCGCTGACGGACCCCCCGCGCGCGTGGGAAGGGGACATAATCGCGATTTGTGAGTCAGCGTCTGCGTCCCGAAGACGACTCGAAGGTGCTCCGAAAGTACCTCGAGGACATCTCGCGGTACGCAATCTGCACGCCCGAGCGCGAGCGCGAGCTCGGACGGCTCATCCAGAAACCGGAGACCACGGAAGACGCGCGGCGCGAGGCCGTCGACGAGCTCGTGCGCGGGAACCTGAGGTTCGTCGTCTCCTATGCGAAGAGGTTCCATTCCCCCGGCATCTCGTTCCTCGACCTCATCAACGAGGGGAACATCGGGCTCATCCAGGCCGCGCGCCGCTTCGACGCCGAGCGGGGCGTCAAGTTCATCACGTACGCGGTGTGGTGGGTGCGGCAGGCGATCTCGAACGCCTTGTCGGAGCAGTGGGGGGCGATCCGGCTCCCGCACAAGCAGGCGACTCTCCACTCCCGTCTCGGGCGCGTGAAAGAAGCGCTCTCCCGGTCGCTCGGCCGCGAGGCGACGATGGCGGAGATCGCCGCGGAGGCCGGGCTCCGGCCGGACGAAGCCGAAAACCTCATGGCGATGTCGCGCAGCTCGGAATCCCTGTCCGACTTCTTCGGAGCCGAGGAGGACCGCACGCTCGGCGACACGCTCGAGCAGACGACCGTGGCGGCGGCCGACGACCAGATGCTGCAGCGCTCTAACGTCGAGCAGACGCGAGGCCTTCTCGAGTCGCTTCCGAAAAAAGAGCGCGCGATCCTCTGCCGCCGGTTCGGCATTCCCGAGGACGGCTCGGACGGCGAGCGGGAGCCGATGACGCTCCAGGAGATCGGCGAGGAGCTGCGCCTGTCGCGTGAGCGCGTCCGGCAGATCGAGGCGCAGGCCATCGCGCGCATCAAACGCACGATGAAGAGCAGGGCCCTCAAGGCGTTCCTCAATTAGGCCCTAGAATCAGGCCGTGGCCGCGAACGCACCCGACCGCGAAACCTGCCCCGCGTGCATGGGGTTCGGCGTCCTCGAGACGGCCGAGGGGCGGATCGTCGCCTGCCGCTGCCAGGCCGCGGGCCTCGCCGAGGCCCGCATGAAGGCCGCCGAGATTCCGCAGCGCTACCTGAACTGCCGGATCGAGAACTTCGACCTCAAGCGTCCCGGCACATCTCCAAGCCACGTGAAGGCGAGCCTCGTCGCCCGCAAGTTCGTCGAGGAATGGAAGACCCGCGACCGGGGAATTCTCTTCGTCGGGCCCGTCGGTGTGGGCAAGACGCACCTGTCGGTCGCGATCCTGAAGACGCTGATCGAGGACTGCGGCGTGAGGGGCCTCTTCTGCGACTTCTCGGATCTCCTCGAGCGGATTCAGGCGACGTTCTCGCGCACGAACCCGGACAGCGCCGACGACGTCCTCGCGCCTTATCGCGACGCCGAGCTTCTCGTCCTGGACGAGCTGGGCGCGCGCCGTCCCACCGACTGGGTCCGCGACGTGCTCTACGGGCTCATCAACACGCGCTACAACCGCCAGCGCCTGACGATCGTCACCTCCAACTACTCCGACGCGCCCGTCCGCACGGGGGAGGAAAAGCTGGAGGACCGCATCGGCACGATGGTCCGCAGCCGCCTCTACGAGATGTGCGATCTCGTCGTGCTCGACGGGATGGACTACAGGGCGTGGCGAGGCGTCAAGGTCTGAACCGATGCCCCCCACCGCGCGCCCGGCGCCCGAGGCGTTCCGGCGCGGGCTCTCGGCCGTCGTCGCGAATCCCGGCCTCATCCTCGCGCCCCTGACGTTCGCGGCGGCGACGTTCGCATCGATCGCGGGTTTGATTGTTCTTGGGATCTTTCTGGTCGGCTCTCCTTTGCGACTGGAGGGAATGTCCGCCCTGTCACGAGAACCGGCGCAGCTCGTGGACCGTTTCAGGGATTTCCTAGAAGGTGTTCTGGCCGCCCCGTTCATGCTCATTGGCGGCCTTTTTTCTCTGCTCGTCCTCCTGCTGCTTCTTACCTTCCTCGCGGCATACGTGAGGGCCGGCGTTACGGGATGTCTTCTCGCGATCGATGCGCGCGCCGCCGAGGGCGCTCCCCTCGCCATGTTCCGGCACCCGGGGCTTCGAGCTTTGTTTTTCTCGTCCGCGCGAAAGAACACCGTGCGGGTTTTCGCGCTCGTCAATCTCTACGGGATCGCACTTTCGTGTGTGGCGCTGCTGCTTCTCCTGCCCATCGGCCTCGCCGTCTTCGCCGGGGCTTCGGAGCGCGGCGCCATTGCCGCCGTGGCTCTCGCGCTCTTTCTCCTCGTCCTGGCTCCCGCCTTCGGGGCGTCGATCGCTTTCCGCGTCCTCTATCTCGTGGCGTGCCGCCTGACGGTGAGCGAGGACGTCGACGCGCTCGAGGCCGTCGGGCGCGCGGTGGCGTGGACGCGCGCCTCGCTTTCCAGGACCGTGCTCCTCTATCTCCTGACTCTCGCCGCCGGTTTCGTCACGGGCGTCGCGTTTCTGGTCCCCCGGTTCGCGCTGTCTTTGGCCGGCGGGCACTCGCTCATCTTCTTCGTCCTCGGGACGGGCGTGATCGTCCTCGCCCAGATGCTCGTCGGGCTTGCCTACGATCTCACCGTGAGCGGCGCCTTCGTGTCGCTCTGGCCGGCCGGCCGGGTCCCGTGACGACGCTGACGGACGCCGAACGGAACGAGCTCCTCGCGCGGGCGCGGCGCGCGGGCGCGATCGCCCTCGGGATCCCGACGCCGATTTCCGTGCCGCGCGCGCCCTCGGGGCGGCTGGCCGAGCCGGGAATGAGCTTCGTGACGTGGAAGAGCGACGGGCGGCTCCGCGGCTGTATCGGGAGCGTCGAACCGGTCCGTCCCCTCTGGGCCGACGTCGAGGCGAACGCCGTCCATGCCCTTCTCGAAGACCCGCGCTTTCCCGCAGCGGCACCGGACGAGTTCCCGCACTTCCGCGTCGACATCTCGGTCCTGTCTCCCTTCGTCCCGGTGTCCGATCCGCTCGCGGCGGTCGAGGTCGGCGTGCACGGCCTCCTCGTGGAGTTGGGGCGTCGTCGCGGCATCCTGCTGCCGCAGGTGGCCGTGGAGTGGGGGTGGGACGTCCCGACGTTCCTCGGCCAGGCGTGCCGGAAGGCGGGACTGCCGGAAAGCGCATGGCGCGGAGGTGGTCCTCTCGCGGACGTGTCCACGTTCACGGCGGAGGTCTTCGGCGAGGCGGGCGGATAATCTCCGGGCTATGACTGCCGAGCCGGCTCTCCTTCACGTCGCCTCCGTCTTCTCCATTCGTTCGCACTTCCCGGCGCTCGAACGCACGGAGGCCGGACGGCCCGTCGCCTTCTTCGACGGTCCGGGCGGCACGCAGGTGCCCAGCGCCGTCGCCGGCGCCGTGACGGACTATCTTCTCCACCACAACGCGAACACGCATTGGAGCTATCCGACGAGCGTGGAGACCGACGCGATGCTCGCCGCGGCCCGGAGCGCGCTCGGGGACTTCCTCGGAGGCGACCCCGCGGAGATCGTCTTCGGCGCGAACATGACGACCCTGACGTTCCACCTCGCGCGCGCTCTCGCGCGGGGCTGGGCGGAAGGAGACGAGGTGGTCGTCACGGAGCTCGACCACCACGCGAACGTCGACCCATGGCGCGCCCTCGCGAAGGAGAAGGGAATCGTCGTGAAAACGGCCCCGCTCCTCGGGGGGACCGCGCAGCTCGACCTCGACGCCCTCGCGAGACTCCTCGGGAAGAGGACGCGCCTCGTCGCCGTGGGCGCGGCGTCGAACGCGGTCGGGACGATCAACGATGTCCCGCGCGTCGCGGCGCTGGCGCGCGCGAACGGCTCCCTCGTCTTCGTCGACGCCGTCCACTACGCCCCGCACGCGCTCGTCGACGTGAAGGCGCTAGGCGCGGATTTTCTCGCGTGCTCGCCGTACAAGTTCTACGGGCCGCACGCCGGTGTCCTCTGGGGGCGGCGGGAGCTGATCGAGAAGCTCGACGTCCCGAAGCTCCGCCCCGCGCCCGAGCAGTCCCCGGACCGGCTCGAGACCGGCACGCAGAACCACGAGGGGATCGTCGGCTGCGGAGCGGCCGTCGAATTCCTCGCCTCACTCGCGGGACCGGCGGGAGAGCGCCGGGTGCGTCTCGCGCGGACCTTCTCGGCTCTGCACGAGCGGGGAGAAGCGCTCTTCGCGCGAATGTGGGCGGGCCTCGGGGCGATTCCCGGCGTTACGCTATACGGGCCGCCGCCCGGCGCGCGCCGCACGCCGACCGTTGGCTTCGGCGTGAAGGGCCGCGCGTCCGAGGAGGTCGCGCGCGCACTCGTCCCGCGCGGCGTCTTCGTCTCGCACGGCGACTTTTACGCCACGACGCTCGTCGAGCGCCTCGGCCGCGCGGCGGACGGCCTCGTCCGCGCCGGCGCCGCCTGCTACACGACAGAAGACGAAGTCGACAGGCTCGTCGCCGGCGTCCGCGAGATCGCGCGAAACTGACGAACGCTCAGGATCGCCCGGGCGTCGTGTAACATCTTTCGGCCATGAACTTCGCTCTCTCCGACGAGCAGGAGGCGATCCGCAGGATGGTGCGTGATTTCGCCGAGAGCGAGATCGCCCCGCACGTCATGGAATGGGACGAAGCGCAGGTCTTTCCGCGCGAGGCCATTCGCAAGCTCGGCGCGCTCGGGATGATGGGCGTGCTCGTGCCGGAGGAGTACGGCGGCGCGGGCCTGTCGTACGTCGACTACATCCACGTGATCGAGGAGCTCTCCCGGGTGGACGGGTCGGTCGGCATTTCGGTCGCCGCGCACAACAGCCTCGCGACGAATCACCTGTGGATGTTCGGCAGCGAGGAACAGCGCCGGAAGTGGGTCACCCCTCTCGCGCAGGGGAAGCTCCTCGGCGCCTGGGGACTGACGGAATCGGAGGCGGGGAGCGACAGCGCCGGGACGAAGACGACGGCCGTTCTCGACGGCGACTCCTGGGTCCTGAACGGGTCCAAGAACTTCATCACGCTCGGATCGGCCGGCGACGTAGCCGTTCTCATGGCCGTCACGGACAAGTCCTCCGCCAAGCACGGGATCTCCGCATTCGTCGTGGACCTCCATCAGAAAGGCATCCACGCGGGCAAGAAGGAGAACAAGCTGGGCCTCCGGGCGTCCGATACCGCGACGCTCGTGATGGAGGACTGCCGGATTCCCGCGGAGAACCTCATCGGACAACAGGGGCAGGGATTCATCCAGGCGATGAAGGTGCTGGACGGCGGCCGCATCTCGATCGCGGCGCTCGGCCTCGGGATGGCGCAGGGCGCGTTCGAGTGCGCGCTCCGGTATTCGCAGCAGCGCAGGCAGTTCGGCAAGGCCATCTCGGAGTTCCAGTCCATACAGAACTATCTCGCCGACATGGCGACCGAGATCGATGCGGCGCGGCTCCTGACGCACCGCGCCGGCTGGCTGAAGGATCAGGGTCGCCTCACGACGAAGGAATCTTCGATGGCGAAGCTGTTCTCGTCCGAAGTCGCGGTCCGGGTCGCCAATCTCGCCGTCCAGATCCACGGCGGATACGGCTTCACGAAGGACTTTCCCGCCGAGAAGTTCTATCGCGACGTCAAGCTCTGCACGATCGGCGAGGGCACGTCCGAGATCCAGCGAATGGTCATCGCCCGCGAGCTTCTGCGCCCGGGCCGCTGAAGACGAGTTTTCCTTCCTTCACGACTTCGGGGACCGCTCCGTCGTTTCCTTCCGCGCCGCGCGATTGAGCGACTTGTCGAACGACGAAAAGCGGACCTGCCGGACGTTCTCTTCGCAAAGAGAAAGGTACGCCGCGAGGTGAAGGCTGTCGAAGCCACGGAGATGATGCTTCTCGGCGAGGTCTCCCGCCCGGCGGTAGACCGTCTCGTTGACTTCGACGGCGAGATACCGCGGCCAGTCCTGATCGAAGTCTTGTTTTGCCTGCCTGAACCCCGTGAGCGTCAGTCCCCCCTCGCGCCGCTGCCGGGCGAAAGCCGCTCGCGCCTCCGCGTATGTCACGACGGACGTCGCCACGAGCTCGGCGCGTTCGACGAGGTCCCGAACGAGGCGCGAACCCTTCTCCTCGACGTAGAGCTTGACCAGGCTGCTCGTGTCGAGATAGACGATCAACGGCGGTCCTCGAGAACCATTTCCGCGGTCGTCTTTCCCCCCTTGAGCACCGCGGCCCTGGCGCTTCCTCGTGGCTTGCCCCCGCTCCAGCTCGCGACCCTTTCCCGAACCAGGTTCCACCCCCATCGCGCTTCGTCCGATTCCTCGATCGGTGTCAAAACCGCGAGCGGCTCACCTCGATCCGTGACGACGATGCGCTCGCCGTCTCCAGCCCGCTTCAGGTATGCGCTCAAATGGTCCTTGAGACCCCGGACACCGACACGCGTCATGCGAGTCTCCTCATGTGGCCACCATCATATCAGCATTGCGGCCACATTGGTCAGGCCGGGACGAGGCGGACGCGGCAGTCCAGGTAGGCCGCGCCCTCGCCGGCATCCGTGAGCCGCGCGCGGATGAGCGCGTTCGCGCAGTTGCCGCGGTCGTAATTTCCGCCCTTCGGGACGATCACGACGTCCGTTCGCTGCGCGGGATCGTGCTTCAACGTCACGCGAATCGAGCCGATCGCGCTCTCGAGCCGAACGACGTCGCCCTCCCGGAACCCGTTCGCCGCCGCCGGGTGGCACGTCGCGGTGAGCATGTCCGGCTCGGCTGCCGCCCACTGCGAGCTCTGCGACTTTTCGGTGGAGTTTGAAAAAAGCCAGAGAGGGAACCCGGGCTCCTCGGGCGGGACGGGGGGAAGGGTGTGGACGAGGTTCATCTTGCCGGAGGGAGTAGGGAAAGTGTGGCCTTCGAAGAGAACCTTTTCTGCGAACGGGTTTCGAACGGACTTGCGCTCGAGCATCTCAAGCGTGACGCCCGCGGCCTCCACGCGCGAGAGAAGCCGCTTCTTCCACTCCCGCGCCGTCCCTCTTACCTTCTCAGAAATCCTCTCTTCTCCTCTCCCAGCAGAAAGCTCTTCTTCTCTTTCCTTTCCCCTCCGAGCATCAATTTCTTCCGCCAATGCCTGAATGACTTCGAGATCGCTCTTGACGCCCGCCGGCGGCCGGACGATCGGCACTGAAGCTCCGAGGAAGTGGTTGCCGTAGGCGCCGAGGAGATCGTCGTCCTCGACGAGCGTCGTCGTCGGGAAGACGACCGTCGCGCGGCGCGCCGTGTCGGTCAGGAACGAGTCCACGACGACGACGAGCTCGCGCGTCTCGAGGGCCCGCGCGACCGTCGCGGAGTCCGGCAGCATCGAGACGGGGTTGCCGGCCGTTATCCAGACCGCCCGGATCGGCGGGGCCTCGGCCGCGAGAATCCCGGCCCCGAGGAGCGGCTCCGGGATCGTGCGTGGCGGGTTCTTCTTCAGGAACGACGTGTCGAAGGGCCCGCGCCTCTTGTAATAGAAGGAGACGCCGCCGCCCGGTATCCCTAGGTTCCCGCTGACCGCACCGAGCGCGTCGAGGGCACGGACGATCGCCGAGCCGTTCATCCTTCGGCCCATGCCCCAGCCCACCTGGATCGAGCAGGGCCGTTCGCGGAGCGCGTCGGCGATCGCATCGACGTCCTCGAGTCCGACGTCGGCCGCGCGCGCCCAGTCCGCGGCGGAGCGCGACGCGGCAAGCGAACGGAACGCCGGGAAATCCTGACAGAACGCGGCCGCGTCCGGGTCCACGCCTCCCGTCTCGAAGAGGCGCGCGGCGACGCCCATCGCGAGGTCGAAGTCCCCTCCGGGGCGAACGAGAATCGCGCGGTCGGCAAGCTTCGCGGCCTTGTGGTGGATCGGGTCCACGAGAAGGACGCGTGCTCCCTGCCGCTTCGCCTGCTGGAGCAGCGGCATGAGGTGGACGTTCGAGATGGCGGGGTTCTTGCCCCAGAGGAGGATGTTCTTCGCGTTCAGGAGGTCGAAAAAATCGTGCGACTCCTCGTCGCCGAAATCGGTTTCCTGGGCGGCGTCGCCGGCGCCCGAGCAGATGTCGCCGCTCTTCACGGTGACCGGCCCGAACTGCTCCCAGAAATAGTCCACGACGGACTTCAGGAGGCCGAGGGACCCGCCCGACCGGTAGTGGAGGATCGCCGCCGGCCCGGATTCCTTCCGGATCGCGAGCAGCCGCTCCGCGACGAACCCGAGCGCCTCCTCCCACGAAACCGGCTCGAGCCGGCCGTTCTTCCGGAGGAGAGGCGCCGTGAGGCGGTCGGGGGAATTCTGCGTCGCCGGATACTGCGACGTGCGCTGGCAGAGGAAGCCCTTCGTGACCGGGTGCTCCGGGTCGCCGCCGAGGGCGACGAGCCTCCCGTCCTCGACAGTTGCGATCAGGCCGCAGGCGTCGGGGCAGTCGCGGTTGCAGACGGTGCGAAGAGTCTCGGTCGTCATGAGGTGATTGTCAGGCCAGGTGCGCCTTGAAGTGGGCCAGCGTCCGTTGCCAGGCGTCCTTCGCGCACTCCTCGCTGTAAACGGTCGGACGCGTGTCGTTGAAGAAACCGTGCGATGCGCCGCGAAAGACGATCGTCTCGATCCTCTTGCCGAGAGCCTTCACCTTGTCTTCGAGCGGCTTGGCTCCGGACGCGGGAACGCCGTCGTCCTTCTCGCCGTAGATCATGAGGATCGGGCCGGAGAGGTTCTCCCACCGGAGCGGGACTTTCTTGAAGCCGCCGTAGAAGCTCACGGCCGCGCCGACGTTCGGGTTCGTGGTTGCCGCGTACTGCGCAAGGGCGCCGCCCATGCAGAAGCCGACGACGCCGAACGTCTTCGTCGAGCACTCGGGCCGGGCCAGGAGGTACGTCCCGGTCGCCGCGATCTCGCGGCCCACGCGCTCGATGTCGAGCTCCATCAGGAGGCGCCCCGCCTCGTCTGGCGAGGTCGTCGTCTTGCCGTGGTAGAGGTCGGGCGCGAACGCGACGAAGCCCTCCTTCGCGAACCGGTCCACGACGTCCTGGATGTGCGCCACCAGGCCCCACCATTCCTGGATCACGATGACCGCCGGGCCCCCGCCGGACTCCGGTTTCGCGAACCATCCGTCCACCTTCTGGCCGTTGACGGTGAAGGAGAGTTTTTCGCCCATGTGCGCCTCCTGATCGACTCGCCCGCCATTCTCTCCCAGGCGTTGACCCGCCCTATACTCGATTTCGTGCGCCGTGTTCTCGCCCTTGTGGTTCTTCTCGCCGCGGCGTGCGGGAGTGGGGCGTGCAGCCTCATCCTGAACGGGGAAGACTCCCGGAGGAAGAACGTCGTGGGCTCCCTGTTCACGGACGTGACGAAGGCCTCGGGCGTGAAGTTCCGGTTCCACGGCGACATCATGGACGCGAAGCTCATCCCCACGATGGGCGGCGGGGCCGCGCTCGCGGACTTCGACGGCGACGGGAATCTCGATCTCGTCCTCGTCCAGCAGGTGAAGAAGGCCTCGAAGTGGCGAAAGGCGGGGCATACGCAGCCCCTGGCCGATTGCACGCGCCTCTTCCGGAACCGCGGGGACGGCACGTTCGAGGACGTGACCGAGCGCTCGGGCGTCGTGGCGTGCGGCTGGGGCGTGTCGGCGATGTGGGCGGACCTCGACAACGACGGATTCCCGGACCTCGTCATCGGGAACGCGGGCGACCCGAACCTCGTGTTCCGCAACAAGGGCGACGGCACGTTCGAGAAGATGGAGGCGACGGGCCTCGAGGGCGGAAAGTTCACGATCGGCCTCATGGCCCTCGACATCGACGGCGACGGCCTGCCGGACGTTTACCTCGGGAACTATCTCGAGACGGACTCGCTGCGCGAGTCGAAGGCGCCCGCAACGTCCTTCATGACGCCGGACGAGTACAAGGGCCAGGACAACCAGATGCTCCGGAACCTCGGCGGCTGGAAGTGGGCGGACGTGACGGACGCGAGCGGCACGCGCGACCCGGGAAGCAAGACGATCGGCGCCGTCGCGCTCGATTACGACGGCGACGGGAAGACCGATTTCTACGTCGCGAACGACCAGTGGCGGAACACGCTCTTCCACAACGAGGGCGGCGGCGTCTTCCGCGACGTGTCGGACGAGACGGGCACGGGCTTTCCGGAGGAAGGCAGCGTCACGGCGTTCGGCCGCAAGACGAGGAGCGGCATGGGCCTCGTCGCGGTGGACTTCGACGGCGACGGCCGCCCGGACCTCTACGTCACGAACTACGCGAACGAGCCGAACACGCTCTATCGCAACGTCGAGGGGGCGACGTTCGCCGAGAGCGAGCGCGAGGCGTTCGGGGGCGACCACGACCCGGTCCTGCCGCTCTCGAAGTGGGGGACGGCCGCCCTCGACTGGGACAACGACGGGAAGGACGATCTCGCCGTCTCGAGCGGCCAGATCCTCTCGCGCCTCTTCACGGTCCTCGGCGGCTGGTTCAACCCGAAGGCGAAAAACTTCGCGGTGGGGGAGAAGAGCTACGCCCAGCGGCAGTTCCTTTTCCACAACGAGAGCGCGCCCGGGACGATGACGTTCCGGGACGTCTCGGCAGACTCGGGCGATCTCGGGCGCCTCGTGATCGTCGGCCGCGGCCTCTCGGCGGGCGACCTCGACGGCGACGGGAAGGAAGATCTCGTCTTCAATCCGATCGACGTGGCGGCGATCGTCCTCCGCAACACGGCACCGGGCGGGAACGCCCTCGAGATCCTGCCCGTGGCCGGTGCCGATCGGAAAACGGTCCTCGGAACGCGCGTCACCGCGGGGACGAAGATGAAAGAGTTCTACGTGGCGCCGTCTTATGCGGGCGGCTCGTGGCTGCCGCTGCACTTCGGCCTCGGCGCCGCGACCTCCGCGCGCGTGACGGTCCGGTGGCCCGACGGCACGGCGGAGGATCTCGGCGATCTCCCCGCGGGCGCGTACCGACTCCGGAAGGGCGAGGCGTTGGCCCCGCTCCGCGTCAGCGCGGTTCGACGCGCAGGTGGCCGGTAAGGACTTCGCGGCCGGGGACGAGGCGGATCTCGACGCGGAAGTCTTCGCCAGAAGAAGAGAGCCCGGGCAGGTTGAAGAAGAGGGGGAGGTTGAAGCCCCGCCCGGGCTCCAGGCGGGTTGGATAAGCGAGCATCCGGCACTGGCGGGTCTGCCGGGAGCGCTCGTGACCTTCTGCATCCAGGAGGATCAGCTCGAGAAGGGGACCCGTCTCCGTGGACCCTTCCCAGGCTTGATCGGTCTTGTTGCGGATTTCGAGGTGGAGAAGCACTTTCCCCGGCTCGCTCGCGCTCGCGACGACGACCGGGTGTGGCGCATGGAGCATCAACGACAGGGTGACGTCGCCAGCCGGCTCTTCCTTCGGCAGGTGACTCATCAACACGTCGATACTCCTTTCAAGATGCAGTCGTCCCCAGACGCCGCGAGCGGCGTTTCAAGAAATCGAGCCTTGCGAAAAGAACGTCAGCCGATGGGTCCGACGCCCATTCCGATGGGTCCGACACCCATTCCGATGGGGCCGACGCCGGTATTCAGGTCCCCGGATCGTCCACGACGATCAAAGGTCATTTCAAAACTCGAGAAAATGTCGAAGAAAGCGAAAAGAAAGTCCATACGTCCTCCTACCCCGCGGCCGGACAGGTGTGTACTTCTCCTGCCCTTCATCTACTAAGACAGGGGACACGGCCTGTTTTGACCCCCAGGCCCGAAAAAACTTCGGCCGCCCGAAAGGCGGCCGAGTTGAAACGGATCAGATAGGAGGTTTTGTCTAGCCGACGAGCCTGAGGGGGCGGTATGCGCGCTTCACGCCGCTCTCTTCGTCCTGCAGGTACTCGCGGACGTGCGCGATGAGGTCTGCGTCGATGGTGCCCTGGTCGAGGGACATGAAGAGTTCTCCGAGTGCGGGTGACGGCGCGAAGGCGTGCTCACGGCGTTCCCGGCGAAGCGCCTCGAT
>JARXKK010000084.1:7057-13604 GCA_030278895.1 Acidobacteriota bacterium | reverse complement strand
GTGGAAACGGACGCCGCCCGAAGGCGGCTTGGAAATCGCTCCGCGATTCCCACCGTTTCCACCGCCCTGCTACTGGGGTTATTGATTCGATCAAAGACCGGAAAGACCGAGAGGAAGGGGCCTCAGAGGGGGGTCAGTTTTAGTGACGTAAGGGGGTCAGAAGTTAGTGACGCTTGACAAATGTGATGGCCCGGACCCCCGACGATGCGACCAAGCTTCTTGATGTCGATGTGCAGTAGGTCTCCCGGGTGCTTGTGTTCCTCAACGTCGTCGGGAGAGCACATCGTGACCTGATGCCTTCCGTTGGCGCTCTCTAGAACGGATAGCTGGATGCGACCCCCAACTCCTCCCGGGTTCGTTCGACACAGCTTCGAATTACAAACGGTGCGCCGGAACACGCCACCTCCGACCTACCATTCGTCGCGATGGGCTCGGGTCGGGCGATCGCCAAAGGGCCGATTTCTCGAACCTAAACGGCCGTCTGGACCGAATGCCCGTCTACGGGCCTGGATTCAGTGGGTGAGACCCTGATCCCTACGCGCCAGAGCCCCCGGCAATTTTCATTGCACACCTACACATCCCTACAAGGGCCGGTGGTTGGCAGGTCTGCCTGGGAAGCGATGAGGCGGAGAACCGGGTGCTCAGCGGCGAAGTGTTCGTGTTCAGCGCGGCGGCAGATCGATGAGAACGACGTCAGAATTCTCGCGGTAGCGGTCGAAGAGGATCTGTGTGCCGTCGGGTGAAACGTCAAAGCCTCGAACCGAGTAACCGGGTCGAAGCCGGGTGAGCTGGCGCAACGTGCCGCTCGCCAGGTCCAGGTGCCAGAAGTCCTGACGCCGGAACTGCCCCATGAGGAGAACGAGGCTCTTTCCGCCCGGAAGGAACCGGTAGCGGTCCCAGTCGCTGCGTACCCACAGCTCGGGAAGTGGGAAGGGCTGGTTCTCCGCCGTGATCGCCTTGACGCGATAGAGGTTGCCGGACAGGGACTCGCAGTAGACGATGAGTTTCCCGTCGGGCGACCAGACCGGATTGAAGGCCACCCCCTCGACGAGCCGGATCGGCGGACCGCCGTTTACCGGGATCTTGAACAGATTCTGCTTCCCTCTCCCCTCGTTGACGGCTGCCACGATCCATTGCCCGTCAGGCGACCAGGAAGCGCTGTCTCGCACGTCGAGCGACTCGGCGAGCGATCGTGCGTTGGTTCCGTCTGCCGCCATCACATACAGTTGGGAGCGGCCCAGTCGACGAATCGAAAAGCAGACTTGCGTCCCGTCGCGCGAGATGGACGGAGCGGAGGTCAAGAAGCCCTGGCTCGGCTTCCACAGCTCCGTGGCCGCGCCCTTTTGGAATTTCCAGAGCCCGTCCGAGCCGCCCCGGGAGGAGAGATAGAGAACGTAACCAGGCCCAAACCGCGGAGAGACAGCAAGCGCCGTTGGGAGCGGGAAGCGAGCCACGGCTGACTCCTCCACGATCTGCCCCGTGATCGGAACGCTCCAGAGATTCCGTACCGGGTTAGCGACTGTCGCGGCCAGACGTCGGCCGTCGGCGCTTGCCGAGACGGAGATGTATTCCTCCAGGCCGAAGCTCACGCGGTGGGAGATGCGGCGCTCGACATCCATCGCGTAGATTCCGGAACCCGAGCCATCCTCGGCGGTGGCCGTGTAAACGAGCGTGCGCTCGTCTACGAATGTCGGATAGGCGACCCGGGAGTTGTGATGCGTCAGGCGCTCGGGCTCTCCGCCGATTATGGGGATTCTCCAGAGGTCCATGTCGTTGATGGCGGCGGTCCCCCTCACGAAGTAGACGAAGCGGCCGTCGGGAGACCAGATGGGAAAGTGACAATGGCTGCCGGGGCTGTCCTTGAAGAGGTACTTCCGATCGCCGCCAGCCCGGTCTGTCGTAAAGATCGGATCCCCGGGACCGGATTCATGCGAGAGGATTCGGCTCCCGTCAGGCGACCACACGGCAAGCATTCCACCCGGACCGTACTTTTCGCCAGGAGGCGCATTTGGACTGATCAACTGTGGTGCGATAAACGGCCGAGGAGCTCCTCCCATCGTCGGTACGAGCCAGACTCCCGCCCGATTGTTCTTGCCGTCGGGGTCCCTTTCCCGCACACCCAGCCAGACAAACGCTCCGTCGCCTGAAAACCCTACGCTCCGCACCTGCTCGTGAACCAGTTCGGGGAATTGGCCTTTCGTGAGGTTTAGGAACTCACCGCTGCCGACTTGAAGCATGAAGGCGTCATAGGGTCCGTCCCGGTCGGAGAGGAAGGCCACGAACTTTCCATCCGCCGAGATGGCGGCATCGAGCTCCGAACCCTCCCAGTCCGTCAGCCGTGTGAAGTGGGCGCCCGCGAGAGGGTTCTTCCAGAAGTAGCCCCGCAGCCGCAGATTCCACCCAACGATCCCGAGTGCCATGAGCAAGCCCGCGGCGATTACCGCCGGAATCCACCATGGCCGCCGCCCCGACACGGCCACCGGCGCAGCGACTTCGGCCGCGCTCGTCGTCTCGGAAAGCCGATCGCGAACCGTCGCCAGGTCGCGGGCGAGATCCTCGGTCGATGTGTATCGGCTCTTGGGCTGCTTGGCGAGGCACCGTTCGACGATCCACCGCAGCGGGGTCGGAACCTTGGGTTCGGTCGCGGAGATCGGCTCGGGCTCCTCGCGAATAATTGCCGTGAGCGTCTCGGGCGCGGAAGCTCTCACGAACGCGCGTCGGCCCGTCGTCATCTCGTACAGGATCGAGCCGAAGGAAAACTGGTCCGACCGATAGTCGATCGACCCGCCTGACGCCTGCTCGGGCGACATGTAGCCGACGGTCCCGAGAATGACTCCTTCCTCGGTGGCTCCTGAGACAGTGGGGGCCTGCGTCCTTCCGCTTCCGCTCGAGTCCGGCTGCGTCAGCTTCGCCAGGCCGAAGTCCAGGATCTTGACGAGACCGTCCTCGGTCACCATGACGTTCTCCGGCTTGAGATCCCGGTGAACGATGCCCGCAACGTGAGCCTTGGCCAAGCCTTCGGCGATCTGTGCGCCGATTTGAAGAAGCCGCCGGACCGGCAGCGCCCCCTCCAGCAGGATCGTTCGCAGCAGTTCCCCGTTCACGAGCTCCATCGCGATGTAGGAGACCGAATCGGCCGAACCGATGTCGTAGATCGTGACGATGTTCGGGTGATTGAGCGACGAGGCCGCCCGCGCCTCACGTTCGAAACGTTTCAGGCGTTCCGGATCTGAAGCGAGTGGCGAAGGAAGCACCTTGATCGCGACCTCGCGACCGAGCCGCGTGTCCCGCGCCCGATAAACCTCGCCCATCCCGCCCGCGCCGAGAGGCGCGAGGATCTCGTAAGGGCCGAGGCGGGTGCCGGTGGAAAGTGTCATGAAGGGCGAATGAGATTCTATCCGGGGAGACGTCTCACCCGGTCGCCGGTCCTGCGAGTACGAGAGATCCCGGGAGACACCGGCGAAAGTGGCCGTGTTCCTAGCCGGTGACGGTTAGCACGAGCCCGTTCGCTCGCTGTCGCCCGACCTCCAGCACCCGGTAGTCCCGGACCATCGCGCTCTGAGCAGAAGACCTCAGTGCTGTCCAGGCCTCGTCGGTGCGACGTCGTCCGGGAGGCCGGCGATTTCGAGCAGGTTCGAGGTGGATTGCCGCGCCGCGACGACCGCGAAGCTCATGTCGGGGGCGATCCCGAACGAGTGGAGCTCGACGTCCGGCTCGAAGACGGCGAGCTTCCGCCGCGTCGCGGCCGTGTCCCGGCCCGGAACGACGTCCTGGACGAACAGCGCCGTGCCGCGCCCGTCTCCTCCCAGGAACGCGATGCCGCGGCCGTCCGGCAGCCACCGGTGCCGTCCAGTGATGAAACCGCGTCCCGCCGGGACGTTCGGGATTCGGAAGACGGGCGCCCCGTCCGCGACGCGGACGACCTCGATCGTCGGCACGGGGATCTGGGTCACGAAGGACACCCATGCCCCGTCCGGAGAGATCTCCGGGAGAACGTTTCGTCCCGGAGCGAGGATCTTCGCGTCCGTGCCGTCCGCGCGGATCTTCCAGATGCCCCGCCTCGCGTCGTTGAACGAGACGTAGATGACCGTGGAGCCGTCGCGGGAGAGGGACGGGTTCTCCGCGTCGGCGCCGTCGTCGGAGATGCGGCGCGGCGCGCTCCCGTCTCCCCCGGCTCCCCAGATCTCATAGTGCCCCGTGCGCGCCGACGACCAAAGCAGCGTCTTTCCGTCCCGGCTCAGGAAGACGTCGGCATCGCTCGCGGGGTGGCTCGTGAGCCGGCGCACCGCGCTCGTGCGGCGGTTCGACTCCCAGGCGTCGCTATTCCCTTCGCGGTTCGACGTGAAGACGACGGTTTCGCCGTCACCCGAGACGACGGGCTGGAAGTTGACCTGCGACCCCTGCGTCAGCCACTTCCGCGGTGCCTTGCTCGTGAGAGGGACTTCGAGGAGGTTCGTCGGGACCGCAAGCGATTCCACGATCAGTCGCCCGGGCCCGGCGATGTCGAGTCCGATCCCGACGCCGAGGGAGTACGCGATCGTCGCGAGGGTTCCGGAGCGCACGTTCTGCATGTAGTACGCGCCCGGGCTGGCGGGCACGATGGCCTGGTCCCTCCTGCCGTAGACGACGGCGTGGCCATCGCGCGTCCACGCGACGTCGGAAACCTCGCCGAGACCGGGCGGCGCGGGAAGAGCCCGGCTCGCATGCGTGTCCGGGTTGACGAGGACGACGGTCCACCCGGAGCCGATGTTGACCTGGCCCCGGGCCGTGGCGATCCAGCTACCGTCGGGCGACCACCGCGGAGAACGGAAGTTGAACGAGTCGCCGGATTCGACGAGGCGCGGAGAGCTTCCGTCGTTTCCCGCCACCCAGAGCTCCTGCGTTCGAACGCTCTCCCGGATGCGCGTCCTCAGGAACGCGATGCGCGAGCCGTCGGCCGAAACGTCGACGCCCGTTGCGTCGTCCACGACCTTCTGCGGAGGCCCACCGAGCGCGGAGACCCGGTAGACGGCAGGCGCGGACGGTTCCGGGACGCCTCCGGGCGCCGCCGCCGACCCGCGAACGAAGAAGACGCTGGTCGAGTCCGGAGTGAAGCGCGGCAACCTGTCTGGTCCCTCAGTAAGCGCGATCTCCGATCCGTCGACCAGCTGCTTGAGCCAGATCCTCGAAACGCCGTCGCGGCTCGACGCGAAGGCGCAGAGCCGCCCGTCGGGGGAGATGGCCGGCGCGCCGTCCTGCCCGGACGACGTGATGTAGCTCAGACGGGGAGGGGGGAGTGAGGGCGGCACCGTGCGCCGGCCGGCGATTGCTCCGAGGACCAGAAGAAAGGCCCCGCCGGCGGCCAATGGGACCCAGCGAAAAGCTCTCTTCCCTCTCACAATTGCCGCCGGCGACGCCTGCGTCCACGCCGACAGCCGGTCGCGCAGCCCTTTCAATTCGCGCACGATGTCCCGTGTCGCGTCGTAGCGGTCGGTAGGCTCTTTCGCGAGCAGCCTCTCGACGAGCCAGCGGACCGGCGCCGGAACGTGAGGCGCCCTCTTTTCGAGGGGCTCCGGCTCGTCGCGGATGATGGCCGTCAGCGTCTCCGGCACGGACGCGGCGTCGAACGGCTTTCCGCCCGAGAGCATCTCGTAGAGAACGATGCCGAGGGAGAACTGGTCGCTCCGGAAGTCCACGGCGGTTCCGCGCGCCTGCTCGGGCGACATGTAGGCGACCGTTCCCAGGACGACGCCTCTTTCGCTGATCGCCGCGAGCGTGGGAGAGCGCGTGTCGTCCGGGTCGCGGCGCGAGACGTCGTGGCGGGCGAGGCCGAAGTCGAGCACCTTCGCGCGGCCGTCCCTCGTCAGGAAGATGTTTTCGGGCTTGACGTCGCGGTGAACGATTCCCTTCTCGTGGGCCGCGGCGAGCCCGTCCGCAACCTCGCGGGCGATGTCGAGGGCCCGGCGCGGCGGTATCGGGCCGTGGGCCATCGCCACGCGAAGAGTCTCGCCCTCCAGCAGTTCGCTGACGGCGTAGTGCACGCCGTCTTCCTCGCCGACGTCGAAGAGCGCGAGGATGTTGGGATGCGAGAGCGCGGCGACGGACCGCGCCTCGCTCGCGAAGCGGGCGAGCGCCTCGGGACTTGCGGCGAACCCTTCTGGCAGAACCTTGACCGCGACCTCGCGCTCCAGGCGTGTGTCCCGCGCCCGGTAGACCTCGCCCATCCCGCCGGCGCCGAGCGGCAAGAGGATCTCGTAGCGGCCGAGACGAGAGCCTGCGCTGAGTGTCATGGAAGACTGTCGAGATTCTATCCGGCGAGAGGTCTCACCGGGCCGTCTGTTCTGCGAGTTGTACGAGTGGAGGCCGGCGGCGCCCCGGAGCCGGCGGGTCACAACTTATCGTCGCCCTTCGCACGTCCGTGCAATCGCTTCCTGCTGCCATCGCATTCGTGCCTTCGCTCAGGACATGGCCGCAACTCCCAAGGCTAGCGGCGCCAAGACCATGGCCTCCACTCCCTCGACGGCTTCTGCGCCCTCTACGGCCTCCACTACGACTCACAAGAGGCCTA
>JARXKK010000084.1:3484-6957 GCA_030278895.1 Acidobacteriota bacterium | reverse complement strand
ACGACTTCCTGCCCAGGGGACGGCGCTTCGCCAACGAGAAGACCTCCGGCCACCTGTGGGAGTTCGCATACGCGCTGGCCGTCGAATTGGAGCACGGGCGCGAGCGCGGCCAGAACATCACGATGAACCACCCGCTGCTGACGGGCATGGTCGTCCTCGCGCACCTCGCTGAGGACCGCCTCTACTACGCCCGCCTGCTGGTCATGGAGACCGAGGCAGAGCTCTTCAACGCCCAGCTGAAGAACACCCCGTACAAGGAACTCCGCGCGAGCGTGCAGAAACTCTCCTGGGCGCAGCGGCAGCTGGGCGCGCGTAAAGACGAGAAGCTGGCGGACGCTTGATCGCCCCCGCCCGCAAGGAACACCGGAGCGGGAGTCCGCTGCGAGGTGTTAGGCGCCGTTGTCCCGGGACCCCCGATGAGGCGCGCGACGCTGCCTTAAAGCGCCGGCTTCCACGGCAAGGCTCGGATCACAGCGCGGACTCCGTGCTCCTGCGCCTGCGCAAACGTCGCTGAGGGCGGTTATTTCACCGGCTGGAACTCCTTGTGGCCGGTCTGCCAAAGAAGAAACGCGAACTGGCCCGCGAAATTCTTGAACGTGACGATCTTCTCTTCGGTGAAGTGCCCGTTGTCGTAGTTGACCTTCATCAGGACGGGCTTTCCGGAGGTGCTCGCGTTCTGCAGGGCGGCTGCGAACTTCCCGGGCTCCCACGGGGCGACGCGGGGGTCGTTCCAACCGCCGACGCAGAGCACGGCGGGGTATTTCGCCCCTGGCTGGACGTGCTGAACGCCGTCCATCTCGTACAAAGCCTCGCACTCGGCGGGATCCTTCACGGTGCCGAACTCCGGAGTATTGACGGGGCCGTTCGGCGAGAATTCCATCCGCATGGCATTGGCGCATCCGACATTGCAGACGGCGGCACCAAAGAGGTCCGGCCTCGCCGTGATGGCCCGGCTGATCAGGATTCCCCCCGCGCTCGTGCCGGTGCCCGCGAGGTGCTCGGGGCTCGTGTAGCCCTTCTTGACGAGGTATTCGGCACAGGAAATGAAGTCCTTCCAGGTGTTCGGCTTGGTCGTCTTGTAGCCCGCCTTGTACCAGGCCTCGCCTTTCTCGCTCCCGCCTCGGGGATGCGCGTAGGCCAGCACGACCCCCTTCAACGCAACGGAGTGCCTCACGCTGAAGTTCGGCGTATAGCTGATCCCGTACGCGCCGTACCCCTCGAGAATGCAGCTGTTCGTGCCATCGAGCGGGATGCCTTTCTTGTAGATGATCGAGAGGGGGATCAGCGTGCCGTCGTGGCCCGGTACCTCCACTTCTTCCGTGACGAGGTTCTCGAACCCGGGGTACGTAACGTCCGAGCTGAAGATACTCTTCGCGAGCGTGCCCTTCGCTCCGTCGAGATCGTAGAGCGTGACCGGGCTCGTCCAGGTCGTGGAGTACACGATGCAGCGGTTGGTCCGCCAGCCCGGGCACGTGACGTCCACCGTGCCCGATGCGGGCAGCTTGACGTCGCTCGCCTTTCCCGTCGCGAAATCGTACTTGACGAGGCGGCCGCGGATGCCGTCCGAGTAGACAACGAAGAGGAAATCCCTGCTCCGGGCCATGGACTGGATGGAGTCCTTCGCTTCCGGTATCACAGTCTCCGCGTGCGCCCAGTCGGGGCTCTTCACGCTCGTCCGGACCACCTTGTAATGCGGCGCGCCCGTGTGCGTGACTGCGTACACGTGATCCTTGTGAAGCTCCATGCCGCGAACGAGGTTGTCGGATGTCTTGCAGAGGACTTTCCATGGGATCTTCGGGGACTTCAGGGCGGAGGCGGGGGCGTAGAAGATCCTCATCTCGCTCTGCACCGTTCCGACCTGCCCCAAGACGACGTCCGGGTACTTTTCGTCGATGGAGGCGGAGGGAAACTCCTTGGGCGTGATCCCCAGCTCGGGGTCGCGCTCGTTGCTGAAGAAGTCGACGTCCGCGTCGAAACTCGTGCCCAACTTGTGCAGCTTCGTTTTCCGGTTCAATTCGATCTCGAGGCTCTTGATGTCGGTGACCTTCCCGGCGTCGTAGAAGAGCGATTTGCTGTCCGGCGACCAGCCGTACGGGCCGTAGGAGGGGTAGGTGCTTTCAGGAAGCAACGTTCCCCGGTCGACGTCCAGGATCCGGATTTCGGAGTATTCGGCCCCCTTCGCCGAGAGACCGAGGGCGACGTAACGGCCGTCGATCGAGGGCAGGGCGCTACCGATCGTCGTCGTCTCGCCAGGCTTGTAGGTCGCCGGGTCGAACAGGAGCTTCTCCACCCCATTCCACCCCTGGCGGAAGTAGAGCTTGCCGACGTTCTCGCCCCCGCGAGTCTTCTTGTAGAACACCCTTCCGTTCTCGAAGGAGATCGCCGTGAACCGGGCGGGATTGAGCTTGTCGAGGTCCATCCATTCCTTCGCGAGAGCGTCCGCGGCCGGGATCTTCGCGATGAGGCCGTCGGTCAGCTCTGCCTGCGCCTTGAACCAGGCTTCCACGTCCTTGTCCTTGAGGATCTCCAACCAGCGGTACGGATCCTTGTAGGTCTTTCCGAAGTACGTGTCCGCCGCATCGACGGTCCTTGTCGGGGGGTACTGCCACTGGGCGAGGCATGGAACAGCCATCAGCAAGGGGAGGGCGAGACTGGCGAACCGTTTCACGAATGACTCTCCTTTCGGGCGTGGAATCGGACCGGAAGTGAATGGGTGCAATACCGCGCCTCGACGCCCGCCGGGAACGGCCCTACTTCAGCCCCTCGACCAGGTAGAGGTCGTTGAGGGCTCGCAGATAGGTGCAGACGATGGACTCTCCGTCCGTGGATATGTTGATGGCGTAGGTGCCCCGGAGGAAGCCGGCGGGATCCTGCGGTTTGACCTCCCGCCAGAGCTGGCGCCGACCCGACTGGAGATCCAAACGGAAGACCCGCACGAGCATATTCTCTCTCTGGCGGAGGTAGAGGGGAGAACCGGGGATTTCTTCGAATGAGTAGATCGCCGCGATTCCCGGATGGTTCAGCGTGGCGAGGAGGCGCGCCTCCCTCTCGAACCGCTGCTTCTTTTCCTTCCCATTCAAAAACTCTTCCGGGAGCACCTTGATCGCGACTTCTCTTCCGAGCCGGGCATCCTCCGCCCGGTAAACCTCCCCCATCCCGCCCGCACCGAGAGGCGAGAGGATCTCGTAGGGCCCGAGGCGAGTGCCGGCGGGAAGCACCATCCAGATTCTTCCGTTGTCTTGCTTGAAGCATATCTTGAACCCGCCAGGCATTCGGGTCGGCCTCAACGGTAAAGGAGACCGCCCATATTCTCGGGCGGTCTCCTTGAACGGTCAAACGAGAATGGCGGCTGGCCCGGCCGTGGCTCTTCCGGGAGATCCGGGCTAACCCTCAGGGCGCCCGCACTGCGCGAGACGAGCTTCCCACTCTCTCGCAACGCGGCTAGTCATCGTCTCCATCGTCATCGCCATCGT
>JARXKK010000084.1:0-3384 GCA_030278895.1 Acidobacteriota bacterium | reverse complement strand
GCCAGCCCCTGAAATTTGGTGACCAGTTCCGCCTTACCGGTGTGCCGGTTGATGCGGTAGAGCGAGTCCCATGCCGCGCCATACATCGTGCCGTTGGGATGCCAGGCCACGTCCATGATGTCTCCGCAACCGCCCGTGACACCCACTTTTTTGGCCTTGCCGGTTTTCAAATCGAACCGATAGAGGCTGTTCTGGCTCGGTGTACCGCTGTCCGCATTCACTCCGTAAAGTTTGCCCTGGGGGGAGAAACCGATTCCCATGAAATTCTCCGGCTTCAGGTTGACCCCAAAGGGGGTGGCGAGACCCGTCACAGGGTCCACCCGTGCCAGTTGCGGATGAGGACCGCCAGCAGGATAGCCTTGTGTCACCGTGTAGAACTTGCCTTTACGACTGATGGCAATGGCGAACGCACCTTGAACGCCGAAGTCTCCGACCGTCGTCACGGTGCCGGCGCCGACATCGATTCTGACCAACGTGGTCCCGCCATTTGTCGTGGAATAGAGAATCGGCTCGGCGTTCAGGGTTGCGGTGGAAGCCAGGAGGGCGACGGACACGAGAGTTGCCAAGACCTGAAGCTTTTTCATGAACGTAATCCTTTTTCTTTCGTGGGGGAACAGAAGCTGATGATTTGACGGGAACGCCGGAGCTGATCGTCAGGGCACGCGCACGGTCCAGATCGGAAAGATGGCTTCGGAGAGGACCCAAAGTCCTAGTAAACTGATGAAGCTTTTCTGAAACTGAGATGAAGGTTCGCTTCGGCCATATGACTTTCGACTCGGGCCGCCGGGCGCTCTTCCGCGGTCCCCGGCGGGTCCCTCTCTCGCCGAAGGCGTTCCGACTCCTCGAGCTGCTCCTCGCAAAGAGGCCCGACGCGGTCTCGAAGGCCGAAATCCTGGAAAGGGTCTGGCCCGATGTCGTCGTGAACGAGGGGAGCCTCGCCGCGCTCGTCAAGGACGTCCGCAAGGTGCTTGGGCGCGGGGCGGAGGGGTCGTCGGTTCTCCGCACGGTGCACGGTTTTGGCTACGCGTTCGACGGGGAGATCCAGGAGGTTCCGGACGGGGTGCCCGCGTCTCGCCGCCACGTCCTTGTCTGGGGAACGCAGGAGATGCCGCTGGCCGAGGGAGGGAATCTCCTCGGCCGCGAGCGTTCGTCAGGCGTCTGGGTCGGGCACGCGTCCGTCTCGCGCGAACATGCGCGTCTCGTCGTCTCCGGGGAAAGGGTTGAGATCGAGGACCTCAGGAGCAAGAACGGCACGTGGCTCGGCAGCCGCCGCGTCGAGGGCCACCTCCGTCTCACGGACGGCGACGAGATCCGCGTCGGTGAAGTCCGCCTCCTCTACCGCGGGCCCGAGTCGGGGCTTTCCGGCGTGACGAAGAGCGCGCGGTAAGCGACTGTCCGAGGGTAGACTTCCTGCACACAGATCGGATTTCAGGTAACCGACAAGTGGGAGGGGCGGATGGCTCTCGAGCCCGGTACCAGGCTCGGTCCCTACGAGGTGTCCTCGCCTCTCGGCGCGGGAGGGATGGGCGAGGTATACCGCGCCCGGGACCCTCGGCTCGCGAGAGACGTCGCGATCAAGGTTCTGCCGGAAGAATTCTTCGAAGATGAAGAACGAAGAGCACGCTTCGAAAGGGAAGCCCGCACGCTGGCGAGCCTGAACCATCCCGGGATCGCCGCCATCTATTCCTTCGAAGAAATTCCCTCTTCCTCTTCTTTTTCGACGCGATACATCCTCGTCATGGAGCTCGTCGACGGCGAGGACCTCGCGCAGCGCCTCAAGCGCGGCGCGATCCCGGTGGACGAGGCGCTCGCGATCGCGAAGCAAATCGCCGAGGGGCTCGAGGCGGCGCACGACAAGGGGATCATCCACCGCGACCTGAAACCCGCGAACGTGAAGCTCACGCGCGACGGGGTCGTGAAGATCCTCGATTTCGGGCTCGCGAAAGCGTTCGAGGGAGACGCCGCCGGGGACTCGAGCTCGCCGTCCCTCACGCAGTCGCCCACGATGTCGCGCCACCTGACCGAGGCGGGAATGATCCTCGGCACCGCGGCGTACATGAGCCCCGAGCAGGCGCGCGGCAAGCATGTCGACAAGAGGACGGACATCTGGTCCTTCGGCGTCGTCCTCCACGAGATGCTCACGGGAAAGCGCCTCTTCGCCGGCGAGACGGTCAGCGACACGCTCGCCGCGGTCCTGAGGCAGGACGTCGACCTCGCCGCGCTCCCGGCGGAGACTCCCGACCGCGTTCGCCACCTCCTGATCCGCTGCCTCGTGCGCGAGCCGAAATTGCGGCTCCGCGACATCGGCGACGCGCGTCTCGAGCTCGACGCGGGCGGCCCGGGCCCGCCGGCGGATGTCCCCGCCGCGGCTCGCCGGAGCCCGTCGATTCCTTTCGCGATCGCCGCGGCGCTTGGCGCTGCCGCCCTCGCGGCCGCCGTGGCGTGGATGCTGAAGCCGGCGCCCGCGGTCCGCCGGAACCCGCTCGTCCGGACGAGCTACCCGATGGGACCGCAGCTCGGCCTCACGATCCCGCGGCGCCTTCTCGCGATCGCGCCCGACGGCCGCACGCTCGCGATGGTCGTCGGATCGCGCGGTACGGGCTCGCACCTGGAAGTGCGGCGGCTCGACGAGCTGGTGGCGTCGCGGGTTGCGGGATCGGATGGGATCCAGAGCGTCTTCTTCTCGCCCGACAGCCGGTTCATCGGCTTCACCACCGACAACGCCATTAAGAGGGTCGCGGTCGGTTCGAATGAGGGCGTGATCGTGGCCGAGATCGGAACGAACCTCTTCTCGGGGCCGAGCGGCATCGCGTGGGGAGACAACGGCCTCATCTATTTTGGAGCCGTCGACGGGATCCGCGCGGTTCCGGCGACCGGAGGCGCATCGCAGCTGGTCGCCGCCGGCCGGAGGCTCGCGCATCCGCAGGTGCTCCCGGGCAGCCGCTGGCTCCTCTACGCGCGCCAGGCGGCGACCGCATTCGCGCCCGACGGTCCGGTCGTCCTCCGGTCGCTCGGGGACGGGACGGAGACCGAGCTCACGATGGGAACGAGCCCGACCTGCCCCTCGGGCGACATCTTGCTGGTTGCCCGCGCCGACGGCCTCTTCGCGGCACCGCTGTCTCTCCCCGGTCGACGGCTCACGAAAGAGCCCGTCCTCGTGGTCCCGGGAGTCTTGCTGGTGGGCAGCGCCGCACAGTACGATCTCTCGAAGACGGGCACGCTCGTCTACCTCCCCGGCAGCGTCCTCAACGAGTCGCCCTGTCTTCCGCGGCGCGTGCAAGCGACCGGTCTCGCCGCGCCCCTTTCGAAGACGGTCCACGAGTACTCGGACCCGCGCGTTTCGCCCGACGGGCGCCACCTCGCGCTCCACTTGCAGGACGAGGG
>JARXKK010000083.1 GCA_030278895.1 Acidobacteriota bacterium | reverse complement strand
TCGCAGACGCCGGGCCGCACGCAGGCGCTCTTCTGGTACCGCGTGGGAGAGAAGTTCGACGTGGTGGACTGCCCCGGGTATGGCTTCGCGAAGACGTCGAAAGAGAAGAGAGAGAGCTTCGAAGGGATGATCGAGACGCTGCTCGTGGGCACAGCGGAGTGCGCCCCGGTGTCCGCCGCGCTCCTTCTCGTCGACAGCCGGCTCGAGCCCCAGGCGAGCGACCTCTCCATGGCGATGTTTCTCAGAGAATCTCTCGTGCGCACGGTCGTCGCCGCGACGAAATGGGATGCCGTGAAGCCCTCGCAGCGCGTCCGGCAGTTCCGCGCGCTTGCCGCCGCCCTCGAAGCCCCCGACCGCCCCCTCCTGCCCGTCTCGGCCGAGACCGGCGAATCCCTCCCCGAGCTCGCGCGGCTTCTGCGCGCGGCTCTCTCACCCGCCTCCAAGGAGTAACCCATGCCCCGACGCAAGGTGCCTGGCGCCGACTACGCCGCACGCGACATCGACCCCCGGGATCTCCCCGCCGACGTCGAAGAGACGCCCGCGGCGGCCGGCGCCGCGGACGTTCCCGCCGAGCCCGTTCTCGACATCCGGACGCTGCACAACCATTCGATGGCGCAGCTCCTCAAGATCGCCCAGGAGCTGGATGTCGAGGGCGCACCCGCGCTGCGCAAGCAGGAGCTCATTTTCAGGATCCTCCAGACCCAGACCGAGCGCCTCGGCCTCATTTTCTCCGAGGGCGTCCTCGAAGTGCTGCCGGACGGGTTCGGATTCCTGCGCGCTCCCGAGTACAACTACCTCGCCGGCCCGGACGACATCTATGTCTCGCCCTCCCAGATCCGGAAGTTCGGTCTACGCACCGGGGACACGATCTCCGGGCAGATCCGGCCGCCGAAGGACGGCGAGCGGTACTTCGCGCTGATCAAGGTCGAGGCCGTCAACTTCGAGCACCCGGACGTCGCGCGCGAGAAGGTTCTCTTCGACAACCTGACGCCGCTTTACCCTCAGGAGCGAATCCGGCTCGAGACGGCGAATCTCTCTTCGCGCGTCCTCGACCTCATCGCCCCGATCGGCAAGGGCCAGCGCGGTCTCATCGTGGCGCCGCCCCGCACCGGCAAGACGATGCTCCTGCAGGCGCTCGCGAACTCCATCACGACGAACCACCCCGAGATCACGCTCATCGTCCTCCTCATCGACGAGCGGCCCGAGGAAGTCACGGACATGCAGCGGTCGGTGAAGGGCGAGGTCATCTCGTCGACGTTCGACGAGCCCGCGACGCGGCACGTCCAGGTGGCCGAGATGGTCATCGAGAAGGCCAAGCGCCTCGTCGAGCACAAGAGGGACGTCGTCATCCTCCTCGACTCGATCACCCGGCTCGCGCGCGCCTACAACGCGACGTGCCCGCCGTCGGGCAAGGTCCTGTCGGGCGGCGTCGACGCGAATGCGCTCCAGAAGCCGAAGCGGTTCTTCGGGGCGGCCCGGAACATCGAGGAAGGCGGCTCGCTGACGATCATGGCGACGGCCCTCATCGACACGGGCTCGCGCATGGACGACGTGATCTTCGAGGAGTTCAAAGGAACCGGCAACATGGAGGTTCACCTGGACCGCAAGCTCGTCGACCGCCGCGTCTTCCCGGCCATCGACCTCAACAAGTCGGGCACGCGCAAGGAAGAGCTGCTCCTCGAGAAGCAGGAGCTGAATCGCGTGTGGATCCTCCGCAAGGTCCTCAACCCGCTCTCGACCGTCGAGGCCATGGAGCTCCTCATCGAGCGCCTCGACAAGACCAAGAACAACGCGGAATTTCTCGGGTCCATGTCGGCGGGTTAATCCTCGCGCCCCGTCCCGCGTATCGGGACGACAGAGCCCGCCGTGTATAGAATCGCCTCCAGAGATCGAAAAACGACTCGACGGAGGTGCCATGCGCATCCTGGTGAGAGGTTCTTTCCGCGCGGTTGCCGCTCTCTTCCTCGTCCCCTTTCTGGTTACGGCCCTACCGGCGCCGGCCCAGACCGTCGCCGGGACACTTCAGGGAACCGTCATGGACCCGGGCGGCGGCCCCCTGCCGGGCGCTTCCGTCGTCGTGCGGGCGATCGACACCGGATTCGAGCGGAGGCTCGTGACGAACGACCGCGGCTTCTACATCGCGCCGCTCCTCCAGATCGGCGCCTACCGCGTCACCGCGTCGCTCCTGGGCTTCGGGTCGGTCACCCGTGGACACGTCGAGGTGAGCCTGAACGCGACGGCGATCGCGAACTTCACCCTGAGCCAGAAGGCAACGGCCGAGGTGCGGGTCGTGGCCGAGGCTCCCCAGATCAACACGGTGAATGCCGAGGTCAAGGGGTCGCTGACCGCGCAGCAGATTCAGGACAAGCCGGTCCTCGCGCAGGGGAGTTTTCTCGCGCTCGCCGAATCGTTCACGGGGTTCCAGGAGAACCCCACCTCGGGGCAGAACAACCCGACACTTTCGTCCGGTTCGTCCATCAACTTCAACGGGACCGGGACGCGCGGCGCGACGTTCCAGATCAATGGCGTCAACAACGACGACTCTTCCGAGAACCAGAACCGGCAGGGAGCGTCACTCGCCACGATCCAGGAGTTTCAGGTCCTCACGAACACGTATAGCGCGGAGTTCGGCCGTGGCTACGGCGCCGTCGTCCTCGTCCAGACGAAATCGGGGACGAACGACGTCAAGGGCGAGGCCTATTCGTACTTCCAGAACAACCGGTTCAACGAAAAGACGTATTTCGCCCAGTCCCAGCCGAAGCCCGTCAACCACCGGACCGAGTACGGCGCCGTCCTGGGGATTCCCATCCTCCGCGACACCCTTTTCGCGTTCGTGAGCTTCGACCAAACGGATCGGGCCGGCCAGCAGGATTACGCGCGCGACCTCTTCACGCCTGCCGAGCTCGCGCTTCCGCGTCTGACCCGTGGGAACAACACGGCCGCGAACCAGGCGTGGATCGACGGCATTCTCTCTCGCTATCCGTCCGGGGCGGTGCCGAACGACCCTCGAAGCATCCGGACTTACGCGACCCAGCAGAATTTCGACCAGCCCGACAAGGACTACTCGGCCCGGCTGGACTTCGAGCCGGCACAAGCCGACCACCTGACGGCGCGTTACCAGTACTCGCGCCAGCTCCGGGACTCCGACGACGTGATCCTCGGCGAGGCGGCGTTCCAGAACAACAAGCAGGTGAACCTCGGCGCGACGTGGACGCACGTCTTCTCGAACTCGTTCTCGGGCGAGCTCCGTTACGGTCTCGGGCTGAGGAGCACGCGCGTCGACATCAAGGCGGGGAACGACACGCCCATCGTCCGCTTCGCGGGCTCACCGGTCTCGGGAACCATCCTCGGCAACGCGGGCTCGTTCCCGATCCACCGTGACCAGCGGGACAACCAGTTCGTCTACAACGTCTACGGCCTCCTCGGCACGCGTCACGCTCTGAAGGCGGGTCTCGACATCCGCCTCCAGCAGCTCGACGATCTCGCGGACAACTTCTCGCGCGGCTTCTGGACGTTCCGGGCCGCGTGCGGCGGCACGACGTACGCGAGCGCGTACGCGGCCTTCGTGGATGGCTGCGTCTCGACCTTCCAGAAGGGGTACGGGAACTTTTTCCTCGAGAACCGGATGAACGAGTACAACTTCTACGCGGAGGACCAGTGGCAGGCCCTCGACACACTGAGCCTCTCGCTCGGGGCCCGCTTCGAGTACGTGAAGACCCCTTACGAAAAGGAGGACAGGGTCGTCTACGGCTTCAAGGACAACAAGTACATCGAGCCCCGTGTCGGCCTCGCCTGGACGCCGACCGCGAAGAGCGGGTTCCTCGGGGCGCTCACGGGCGGACCGGGCAACGCCGTCCTGCGGGGCGGGTTCGGCATCTACCACGGGCGCATTTTCCAGTCGGTCTTCTCGCAGAGCGGCGCGAACATCCGCTTCAACCCGCCGAATGCCGCCCTCCTCGCGTTCACGGATCAGGTCAACGTGTCCGACCCGACGAACGGCTTCGTCTTCACGCCCGGGCCGCAGACGACGCGCGTCTCGATCACGCAGGTCGACCCGGACCTGAAGATGCCGCAAGCCAAGCAGTGGAACGTCAGCTTCGAGCGGAAGATCCCGTGGGACTCGACGATCCGGCTGAGCTACGTCGGCAGTCACGGGAGCAACCTCCTGAAGTTCACGCCGACGAATCTCGCGGTGACGCCGGCCCAGGGCGGCATCATCGTCGTCGACCATCCTTTCAACGCGCCGCGTCCCGGCTTTCCGGATCTCCGCGGAGTGATGATCAACAAAGTCGCGGCCGACTGGAAGTGCGCCGGGACGGGCTACATCCCGGGGATTGCGGTCAACGCGACGTGCCCGGTGCCCGTCCCGATCGCGAACAACGAGATCAGCCTTCGCGTTCCGCGGACGAACGAGCGGCGGCCGAATCCCCTGTACGGCCAGAACCTCCTCGTCTCGAACGACAATATCTCGAACTACAACGCGTTTCAGATGGAGATCCAGAAGCGCTTCTCGGGCGGATTCGCGGGGCAGCTTTCGTATACGTACGGCAAGGCGCTCGACACCGGTTCGGACGCCACGACCCTGGGCGCGGGCGACACGAACATCACCGGGCCGAGCGAGAGCTTCGCGTACGGGTACTCGCGTTTCGACACGCGGCACCGCCTGACGCTCCTCGCGAGCTACGACCTGCCGTTCGGGAGCGGGCGCCGCGACCTCGTCGGGCAGCTCATCGGGGGCTGGAAGATCAGCGGCACGTTCCGCTTCGCGACCGGCACGCCCTTCTCGGTCAGCGACTCGGGGACGGGCGACGTCGACTGGGATGGGTTCGCGGAAAATCGGCCGGTCATCGTCGACGGGACGGTGCTCGGGAACACGGTGGACACGGTCGACACCGCGCAGCAGCAGCTGCCGGCCGGGGCCTTCCGGCGCGCGACTCCCGTGGACTCGGTCGACATGCTCGTGTCCCGAAACGCGTTCCGCTCGGACATGCTCCTCAACCTCGATCTCGGCCTCTACAAGAGCGTCTTCCTGCCGTGGGCCGGGCACGTCCTCATGCTGCGGGCCGAGGTCTACAACGTCTTCAACCGCACGCAGTTCGGGATCCCGTCGAGCGATCTCGCCGCCTCGAACTTCGGACAGATCACCGGCACGTCGATCAACTACACACCGCGGACGTTCCAGTTCGCGGCTCGATACGTCTTCTGAGTCGCATCTCGATGTTCTCGAAACTCGTTCGTAGGACCTTGCGCGCGTTCCCGCGCGCCTCGAAGCGGCGGCGGCACCGCCCGCCGAGGGTTGACTCCGCGCCCAAAGCGGCGCAGATTGGTCCTTGCCTGGGGGTGGCCCGAGAGGGCCTGAGATCACACCCCGGAACCTGATCCGGTTTGAACCGGCGTAGGGAAAGGCAGAAGGAACACCATGGCGCCCAGGTTTTTCCGAACCCTTTTGGCTCTGGCCTTCGTTTGTGCGGGCCGCGCCCTTGCCCAGGGCGAGGCGGCGATGCCGGCGCCCACGCCCGTCCCGACGCCGACGCGCTCGGAGAACGTCGTCGTTCAGGCGATCCGCGGCGAAGAGGAGGCGCCCGTCACGAAGACGGACCTCGACCGGCTGGCGCTCGTGGAGAGGACGTGGGGGCAGGAGCTCCCCGTCCTCCTCCAGGACACGCCGTCCGTCACGCAGTACTCCGAGACGGGCTCGGGGCAGGGCTACGCATACTTCACGCTGCGCGGCCTCTCCCAGACGCGCGTGAACATGACGTTCGACGGCGTGCCTCTGAACGAGCCCGAGGACTCCGCCGTCTACACGGCCGACTTCGGGAACCTCGGCCTCAACCTCGCGAGCGTGCAGGTCCAGCGCGGCGTCGGGACGTCCACGTTCGGCGCCGCGGCGTTCGCGGGTTCCGTGAACCTCGAGAGCCTCGACGCGACGCGTGCGCCCGGACTCACGGGCTCCCTCGGCGGCGGCTCCTTCGGGACGGCGTTCGCGAGCGCGAACTGGAACTCCGGGACGTTCGGCGGCGGCTGGCGGCTCTCGCTGCGCCCGTCGTGGCAGACGACGGACGGCTTCCGCGAGAGCTCCGGCGTGCAGCAGGACAGCCTCTTCTTCACCGCCGTGCGCGATTTCGAGCAGTCGAGTCTCCGGATCTCGGGCTTCGTCGGTGAGGAACGCATCCAGCAGGCCTTTCTTGCGGTCGAGCCGCGAGTCCTCGAGCGGAATCTCGCGTACAACCCGATGTCGTCGGACGAGCGCGACCACTTCCACGAGTACCTCGTGAACGCGCAATGGACGCTCGCGCTGGGCGACGACGCGAGCCTCTCGCTCCAGCCTTACGCCGTCGGCGCGGGCGGGTGGTACCGCCTCTACGCGGACGCGGAGCGGACGAACCTGCAGGAGTACGGTCTCTCGTGGCTCTTCGGCGGCGGGATCGCGACCTTCACGCAGAAACTCGGCGCGTTCCGGATGACTCTCGGCGCGAACGCGAACACCTACAAGTCCGCTCATTCGCTGAACGACGGGGACGGCGCGCGCCTTTACACGAACCACGGGACGAAGGGCGAGTTCAGCGGTTTCATGAAGCTGCTCGGGGATCTCGGGCGCTGGCATCCGTTTGTCGACGCGCAGGTGCGGCATGCGCGCTTCGGCTACGAAGGAAGCGTCGGCGACACGGCGACGAGCTGGACGTTCTTCAACCCGAAGGCGGGCGTGCGCCTCGACCTCGCGCCGCGGGCGAGTGCATACCTCTCCGTCGGGCGCACGGAGCGCGAGCCCGGCCGGAGCGACCTCCTGTATGGCGCGGACAATGCTCCGAGCCTTCCCGACCTCACCGCCGTGAAGCCCGAGAGGGTCTGGGACGTCGAGCTCGGCGCCGAATGGCGCACGCGGACGCTCGCGCTCAAGGTCGACCTCTACGACATGGAGTTCCGCAACGAGATCGCGGCGACGGGCGAGATCTCGGCGATCGGCCTGCCTCTCCGGCGAAACGTGGACGAGAGCTATCGCCGCGGGATCGAGCTCGAGGCCTCGTGGCAAGCCCTCGAGGCCTTGCGGCTTTCGACGTCGATCAACGCGAGCCGCAACCGGATCTCTTCGTGGACGCAGTTCTACGACGTGTATGACGCGAGCGGCGATTACGCGGGCTCGACGAGCCGGACGTACCACGACGTCGTACCGGTCGCGACGCCGCCCTTCATCGCGACGCTCGGCGCCGAGACGACGGCGCTGAAGGGTCTCACCGCAGGTATGACCGGCCGGTACGTCGCGGCCTCGTGGCTGGACAATACGAACGCGGAGGGGCTCGAAGCTCCCCGGACGTTTCAGCTCGACGCGACGCTCGTCATGGACCTCGCCCGGTGGATCCCTGCCGGTAAGCCGCGCCTCAAGGTGCAGGTCAACAACGTCCTCGACAACCGAAGACTCTGGCCGCGCGGCTACTCGTACCTCTACGCGAACCGCGACGCCGCGGGCGCCGACACGCTGGCGGGCATCCCGTATTACTACCCGCTCGCGACGCGCAGCGTGCACGTGTCGCTGGACATGGGTTTCTGACGGGATGCGCCGCGTCGTCCTGACCGGAGGCGAGTGCACGGGCAAGACGACGCTCGCCCGCGCGCTCGCCGCGCGCTGGAAGACGACGTGGGCCGCCGAGGCAGCGCGCGAGGTGGCGCTCGCCCGCGCGGGCCTCCTCGGCCCGGAGGACGTGCCCGTGATCGCGTGGACGCACGTCCGGCTCGCGGACGCGGCGGAGCGGGCTGCGGGGGAGGCGGGCCGTCCGATCGTCTTCCTCGACCAGGACCTTCTCTCGACGGTCGTTTACGCGCGGCACTACTACGGGAGCTGTCCTCCGTGGATCGAGCGGCTCGCCGCCGAGAGGCGGGGCGACCTCTATCTCCTCTGTCACCCGGACCTGCCCTGGGCGCCCGACGGCATGCGCGACCGGCCCGCCGCTCGGGACGAGATCCACGCCCTCTTCGCGGCGGTCCTCGCCGCGGCGGGTGCCCGGGTCGTGGACGTGACCGGCCGCGGGAGCGAGCGCGAGGAAATGGCAGCCGCGGCCGTGGCCGAGGCGCTCGCGTCCTGAGCCCTACTCCGCCAGGAGCGCTTTCTTCGCCGCGGCGAGCTCGCGGAGCTTGTCCGCACCGACCTCCGGGTAGTGCAGATCGAGCGAGTCCAGCGCCTCGATCACGGCGGCCACGACGACGACCCGCGTGAACCACTTGTTATCCGCGGGAACGACATACCAGGGCGAGTCCTCCGTGGACGTCTCCCTGATCATTTCCTCGTACGCCTTCATGTACTCCTTCCAGTGGGCGCGCTCCTTGGCGTCGGAGGCCGAGAACTTCCAGTTCTTGTCGGGGTTCTCGATCCGCTCGAGAAAGCGCCTCTTTTGCTCCGCGCGCGACACATGGAGGAAGAACTTTCGCACGATGACGCCGTTGTTCGCGAGATAGCGCTCGTAGCTCCGGATGTCCCGGTAGCGGTTCTCCCAGATGTCTTTCCCGATCAGCCGGGGCGGGATCTTGGCGCTCCCGAGAAACTCCGGGTGCACCTTCACGACGAGGACGTCCTCGTAATAGGAGCGATTGAAGATTCCGATGCGCCCCCGCTCAGGCAGCTGCTTGTTGCAGCGCCAGAGAAAGTCGTGGTCGAGATCCTCGACCGATGGCGTCTTGAAGGAAGCCACCTGGCAGCCCTGCGGATTCACTCCGGACATCACGTGCTTGATGACTCCGTCCTTCCCGGCCGCGTCCATCGCCTGGAAGATCAGGAGCACGCTCCAGCGGTCCTGCGCGTAGAGCATGTCCTGCAGTTGCGCGAGAGCCTGGACCCCGTTCTGCAGGGCCTCCTTCGAACGCGGTTTCGCCTCGGAGCCGAGGCCGGCGGTTTCCCCGGGGTCGATGTCCTTCAGCCGGAAGTTCTTTCCCTTGCTGACACGATAGGGCCGCATGAACTTTCGGGCTTTCTTCATGAACGCGTCGAGATCCACCTTTGCGGGGCGCTCTTCCGGGGCCTTCGACTTGCGGGCCATGGAGTCTCCTTCGCGGACGTTGTCCGGCTATATTCTGCGACCTTACCGCGCCTTCGAGGGGGGCTTCGGCCTCTGGAAAGGAATCGGACGATGACGACCGCTCTCCTGCCCCTGTCCAAGCGGGCCGCGTGGAAGGCCCTTCGAAGCCATGCCCGGAGGGTCAAGGCGCTGCACCTCCGCGATCTCTTCGCGAAGGACCCGAAGCGGGGGGACCGCCTGACCGTCGAGGCCGTGGGCCTCACGCTCGACTACTCGAAGAACCGCGTGACGGACGAGACGATGAAGCTGCTCGTATCGCTGGCGAAGGAGTCCGGCCTCAGACCCCGGATCAACGCGATGTTCCAGGGGAAGAAGATCAACGTCACCGAGAAGAGGGCCGTCCTCCACGTGGCGCTCCGTGCGCCGCAGGGAACCTCGATCGTCGTCGACGGCAAGAACGTCGTCCCCGAGGTGCACGCGGTGCTCGACCGGATGGCGGCGTTCTCGAACCGCGTGAGGAACGGCGGGTGGAAGGGCCACACCGGCAAGCGGATCCGGAACGTCGTCAACATCGGGATCGGCGGCTCCGATCTCGGCCCCGTCATGGCGTACGAAGCGCTCCGGCACTATAGCGAGCGCTCCATGACTTTCCGGTTCGTCTCCAACGTGGACGGGACCGATTTCGCGGAGGCGGTCCGAGAGCTCGACGCCGCCGAAACCCTTTTCATCGTCTCGTCGAAGACCTTCACGACGCTCGAGACGCTGACGAACGCCGAGTCGGCACGCGCCTGGTGCCTCGAACGTCTCGGCGGCGACCCGAAGGCGGTCGCGAGGCATTTCGTCGCGGTCTCGACGAATGCCGGGAAGGTCGCCGCGTTCGGCATCGACACGGCGAACATGTTCGGCTTCTGGGACTGGGTCGGCGGGCGCTACTCGATGACCTCGGCGATCGGTCTCTCGACGATGCTCGCGATCGGCCCTGAAAACTTCCGCTCGATGCTGGACGGTTTCCATGCCATGGACGAGCACTTCCGCACGGCTCCGTTCGAGAAGAACCTGCCGGTCCTCATGGGCCTCCTCGCCGTCTGGTACAGCGACTTCTTCGACGCCCAGACCGTCGCCGTCCTCCCGTACGAGCAGTATCTGAAGCGGTTTCCCGCCTATCTCCAGCAGCTCGCGATGGAGAGCAACGGCAAACACGTGACGCTCGACGGAACGCGCGTCCAGGCGGACACGAGCCCAATCTACTGGGGCGAGCCGGGGACGAACGGGCAGCACTCCTTCTATCAGCTGATTCACCAGGGGACGCGGCTGATCCCGTGCGACTTCATCGCGTTCCTCGAGACCTTGAACCCGCTCGGCTCGCACCACGACATCCTGATGGCGAACGTCTTCGCGCAGACCGAAGCGCTGGCCTTCGGTAAGACGCGGGACGAGGTGAAGGCCGAAGGAACGCCGGACGGGCTCGTGCCGCACCGGGTCTTCGAGGGGAACCGTCCCTCGAACACGATCCTCGCGGAGCGCCTGACGCCCGCGTCGCTCGGCGCGCTCGTCGCGCTCTACGAGCACTCCGTCTTCACGCAGGGCACGGTCTGGGGGGTCGACTCGTTCGACCAGTGGGGCGTCGAGCTGGGGAAGGTGCTGGCCCAGCGGATCATCCCGGAGCTGGAAGCCCGGGAAGAGCCAGTGCTCGCGCACGACAGCTCGACAAACGCGATGATCCGCCGCTATCGGAACGCGAAGAAGAGGAGGACCTGATGCAACTCGGAATGATCGGACTCGGACGGATGGGGGCGAACATGGTGCGCCGGCTGATCGGCGGCGGCCACGACTGCGTGGTCTGGGCAAGGTCGCCGCAGGCAGTCGAACAGCTCGCGAAGGAGAAGGCAATCGGGGCCTCCTCCCTCGCCGACCTCGTCACGAAACTCGCGAAACCACGGGTCGTCTGGCTGATGGTGCCGGCCGCCGCCGTCGACGAGTCGATCGCCGACCTTCTGCCGCTGCTCGAGAAGGGCGACACTCTGATCGACGGCGGCAACTCGTACTACATCGACGACATCCGCCGCGCGAAGGAGCTGGCGTCGAAGGGGATCCACTACGTGGACGTCGGAACGAGCGGCGGCGTCTGGGGCCTCGAACGCGGCTACTGCATGATGATCGGGGGCGAGACGGACGTCGTGAAACGTCTCGACCCGATCCTCAGGCGGCTCGCCCCGGGCAGGGGAGACGTTCCGAAGACGCCGGGACGCGAGAAGGCGCAGGCGAATGGGACGGCGGAGGAGGGCTATCTTCACTGCGGGCCTAACGGCGCCGGCCACTTCGTCAAGATGGTCCACAACGGAATCGAGTACGGCCTCATGGCGGCCTACGCGGAGGGGTTCGGGATCCTCCGCGCCGCGAACGTCGGCAAGGAGACGCACGCGATCGACGCCGAGACGACGCCGCTCCGCGACCCCGAGCACTACGTGTACGACCTGAACCTCCCCGACATCGCCGAGGTCTGGCGGCGGGGGAGCGTCGTCGCGTCGTGGCTCCTCGACCTGACCGCCGCGGCGCTGATCGAGGACCCCGCGCTCGCGAATTTCGCGGGCCGCGTCTCCGACTCCGGTGAGGGGCGCTGGACGATCAAGGCGGCCATCGACGAGGCGGTTCCCGCGCCCGTCCTGACCGCGGCTCTCTACGAGCGCTTCTCCTCCCGCGGTGAGGCGGACTTCCAGAACAAGCTCCTCTCGGCGATGCGCTTTCAGTTCGGCGGGCATCACGAGAAAGCGTCGAAGTGAGGAAACTCCTTCCCGGGATCGCCCTGGTCCTCGCCATCGCGGTGCCGGCTCGGATCATCCAGAGCCTCATCACGGTCTCGGGGAAGGAGGTCGTGAGCGCCGTCGCGATCGCGATCGTCGCCGGGATCCTGATCCGGAATCTCGCCGGGCGTCCGGAAGCCTGCCAGAGAGGAACTGATTTCGCGATGCGGAGGATCCTCCGGCTCGGAATCGGCCTCATGGGGGCGCAGCTCAGCCTCGCGCAGGTCGTTCAGACGGGAGGCTCCTCGATCCTCGTCGTCGCGATCTGCATCGTCTCGGCGCTCCTCGTCGTCCGCTTCATCAGCGTGAAGATGGGGATGTCCGACGCGCTCGGGACGCTCCTCGGAATCGGGACCTCCATATGCGGCGTGACGGCCATCGTCGCGACCGCCCCCGTGATCGAGGCGAAGGAAGAGGAGACGTCGCTCGCCGTCGCGACGATTACGGTCTTCGGCCTCCTCGCGGTCGTCGTCTACCCGATTCTCGGGCACCTCTGGGGGCTCTCCGACACGTTTTTCGGCACATGGGCCGGAACCGCCGTCAACGACACGAGCCAGGTCGTGGCCACGGGACTGATCTACAGCCAGCCGGCGGGCGAGATCGCGACCGTCGTGAAGCTGACGCGGAACCTCTTCATGGCTCCCGTCATCGTCGGACTCAGCTGGCTCCATTTCCGACGGCGCCGGGCCGCGGAACCGGGAGCGGGGGGCGGCCATCTGAAGCCGGGTCAGGCCGTGCCGCTCTTCATCCTCGGCTTTCTCGCGATGGCGGTTTTGAACTCGCTCGGGGTCTTTCCCCCCGAGGTGCGGAAGGCGATCCAGACGGTGTCCCAGTTCCTGATCGTCTGCGCCCTCGCCGGCGTCGGGCTCGAAACGAACGTCGGCGCGATGAGGAAGATCGGCTTCAGGCCTTTTTACGCGGGGCTCTGCGCGGCGGCGTTCATGGCGGTGGTGAGCTTCACCTTGATCCGCGTCGTCGGCATTCGATGAGAGACCTCCGAGACAAGACCGTCGTCGGGCTATGGAGCCTTCACCGCCGCCGCACGCCGAGGAGCGACAGCAGGAACGACCCGAAGACTCCCTCGGCCCCGAGGACGAGGAAGAGGACGCCGGGAATCATCCAGCGCATTGTCGCGCTGTAGGCGAGGTCGTGAAAGCCCGCGGCGCTCCAGGCGAGGAGAACGTGACCCACGAGGAAAGCGCCCGCGAGGAGCGCGAGGCCCGAGGCGGCGAGGCCGGTCTCGAGCGTGACCCAGCGGTCGAACAGGGATTCGAGCAGCGGGTCCTTCGGGAGCAGACCCTCCGTGATTCCAAAAACCTTCGCGCAGACGCCGAAGAAGACCGCCTGCGCTCCGACGAGGACCATCGCCGCGCCGCCGAGAATCGAGTGGACGTCCCACGTCGCCCCGAAGGCCGTGCGCGGACCCGGCAGGAGCCAGAGGATGAGCGCCGCCCCGCACAGGGCGAGCGCCAGGCCCGGCACGAGGAACAGCCAGCGCGGCGAATAGAGGAGGAGGAAGCGCAGGTGGCGCCAGCCGTCCCGCCACGTCCTGAGGTGGGGCGGACGCGAGCGCCCGTCTCTGCGAAGCGTCACGGGGATCTCGCGGATCGTCAGCCCGAAGAGGGCCGCCTTGACGACCATCTCGCTCGCGTACTCCATGCCCGTCGTCCTGAGGTCGAGCTTCTCGAGCGCCGCGCGGCGGAATCCGCGCAGGCCGCAGTGAAAGTCCGACACGTCCGTCCGGAAGAAGAGCCGTCCGAGGCCGGTGAGGACGGGATTCCCGAGCCAGCGGTGGAGCGGCGGCATCGCGCCCTCTTCGATCGCGCCCTTGAAGCGCGACCCCATGACGAGATCCGCGCCGGCATCGAGCGCCTTCACGAAGTCCGGCACGGCGCCGAAATCGTAGGAGAGGTCGGCGTCGCCCATGACGA
>JARXKK010000082.1 GCA_030278895.1 Acidobacteriota bacterium | reverse complement strand
TTCACCTCTTCCGCGAGGGAACGCAGCGTCGCGTTGCAGGGGCCGAGATCCGTCCAGGAGTGGACGACCGCGACGAGAGGCCTCTCAATCTCCTCGGGCGTCAGCCCTATCGCGCGGAGCATCGCGCGCGCGGGCGCCCGCGCCGGGCCCTTCTTCATCGCGTCGCTCCTCATGTCCCGTTCGATCTCCTTTTCCGTATTCAAAAAAAAAGCCCCGCGAGTGCGGGGCGGTTGGCTGGGTTTCTTAAGGTCCCCGTCAGCCCGCCCCGTTTCCTCCCAGAAGGACGAGAGGAATCTCCCCGGTAAGGAGGACGACGACGGAGACGGTGCGGACGTTCGGATTCACGAGGCGCATTGCACCGCTAGCGGGGCATTCGGTCAAGCTCATATTTCTGCTGATATCATAAGAATCTCTTATGGACATCGGATCCCTCAAGGTTTTCCTGACGGTCGCCGAGGAGCGCGGCTTCTCCCGCGCCGCCGTACGCCTCTTCAGGACGCAGTCCGCCGTGAGCCAGGCCGTGCGCCGGCTGGAAGAGGTCCTGAAGGTCGAGCTCTTCGATCGGACGACCCACGAAGTTCGGCTCACGGAGGCGGGCCGGACCCTTCTGGGCTACGCCGAGCGCGTCCTCGCCGTCACGGATGAGGCCACCCGAGCCGTGCGCGACCTGAAGGACCTCAAGCGCGGGCGCGTCGCGATCGGCTCGAACGAGGCCGGCCTCGAGGTGCTGCTCCCCCTCATCGGGCGCTTTCGCGAAACGCACCCCGGCGTCGAGTTCGAGGTGAAACGGTCTCCCTCGCGCCTCCTCGGAGCCGAGGTGCTCGCGGCCGCGCTCGACTTCGGCGTCGTCGCGTTCTCGCCGGCCGAAGCAGGCCTCAGGGCCATCATCCTCGCGTCGGACGAGCTCGTCGTCCTCTCTCACCCGTCGCATCCGTTCGCGAAAAAAGCTCGGGTCACGCTCGAGGAGTTCGGCCGCGCCAACGTCATCGCCCACAGCGACCCCTCTCCCGCTCGCGAGCGGGTCCTCCGGACGTACGCGGAGAGGGGCGTCCCCTTGAACATCAAGGTCTCGCTCCCGACGCTCGACAGCGTCAAGCGCGCCGTCGAGCTCGGGATGGGCGTCGCGCTCCTCCCCCGCCGCACGGCGCTGTCGGAGCTGGAAGGGGGCCGCCTCGCGGCCTCGACGCTCCCCGAGCTACGCCGCCCGCGCGAGCTGCGCCTCGTCTACCGGTCGGCCGGCAACTTCGGAAACGCGGCCCACGCGTTCCTCGAGCACGTGAAGACGGAGCGGGCTCAGAACCCGGCGACGTAGGGCAGGCGCTTCGCTAGCTCCTCGACCGCTTCGAAGCGGTCGAGGAGCATCGACGTCCCGTCCCAGTGTCCCGACAGGAACGCCTCGCGCGCGTTCGCGGGTATCGACACGGAGAACGTCTTCCCCTCCGCGACGAGCGTTCCCGACTCGAGGTCGAGAGAGAACGCGGACTTCGGCGCGCCTTCGACGAGCGTCTGCAGCTCGCCGACGCTATCTCGGGAAAGCGTCACGCACGGGAGGCCGATCGCGACGGAGTTTCCGAAGAAGATCTCCGAGAACGACTCGCCCACGACGGCGCGGATCCCGCCGCGAAAGAGCGCCTGCGGCGCGTGCTCGCGCGAAGACCCGCAGCCGAAGTTCCGGTTCACGAGGAGAATCCGCGCGCCCCAGAAGCGCGCGTCGTCGAGCGGATGGGTCTCACCCTTCGCCTTCAGCGAGAGCCGGTCGTCCTCGAACGCATGCGCGCCGAGGCCCTCGAAGGTGATCGAGACGAGGAAGCGCGCCGGGATGATCCGGTCCGTGTCGACATCGTCGCCGCGGAGGGGAAGCGCGGTGCCGGAGACGCGCCGAATCGCGGGGAGAGTCATCGAAGCCTCATGGAAGCCTCACCGGCCGTCCCCCAGGACCTGCCGCACGTCGGTCACTTCTCCGGCCAGCGCGGCCGCCGCGACCATCGCGGGGCTCATGAGAAGCGTGCGGCCCGTGGGGCTCCCCTGCCGGCCCTTGAAGTTGCGGTTCGAGGACGACGCACACACCTCGCGGCCTTCGAGGCGGTCGGGGTTCATCGCGAGGCACATCGAGCAGCCCGCGCCGCGCCACTCGAAGCCCGCCTCGCGAAAGACGGCGTCGAGGCCCTCGTTTTCCGCGGCCAGCCTGACCGCGTTCGAGCCCGGGACCGCGAGCGCCTTGACGCCCTTCGCGACCCTTCGGCCCTTCACGACGCGCGCGGCCTCGCGGAGGTCCGAGAGGCGGCCGTTCGTGCACGACCCGATGAACGCGACGTCGATCTTCGTCCCGGCGATCGCCTCGCCGCCCGCGAATCCCATGTACTCGAGCGCCTCGGCGATCTGGACACGCGCCTCGGGCGCGGCGTCGGCGGCCTTCGGCACGCGGCCCGTGACGCTCGCGCTCTGCGCCGGGTTGATCCCCCACGTCACGTGCGGCTCTAGGGCCGCGCCGTCCAGCGTCACGCGATCGTCGTACGCGGCGTCCGGGTCCGACGCCATCAAGGACCACCACGCGACGGCCCGCTCCCACGCGTCGCCCTTCGGGGCGGCGGGCCGACCCTTCAGGTACGCGAACGTCACGGCGTCGGGGTTCACGTAGCCCGCGCGCGCGCCGCCCTCGATCGACATGTTGCAGAGCGTCATGCGCTCGTCCATCGACATGTGCTCGACGGCCTCGCCGCCGTACTCGTATGCGTAGCCGACGCCGCCCTTCACGCCGAGCGTCCGGATGATCGCAAGGATGACGTCCTTGGCGTAGACGCCCGGAGCGAGACGCCCCGTCACGTCGATGCGGCGAAGCTTCATGGGATCCATCGCGAGGCACTGCGAGGCGAGGACGTCGCGCACCTGCGAGGTCCCGATCCCGAACGCGAGCGCGCCGAACGCGCCGTGCGTGGACGTGTGGCTGTCGCCGCAGGCGATCGTCATCCCCGGCTGCGTGAGGCCCATCTCCGGCCCGATCACGTGGACGATGCCCTGCTCCAGGGACCCGAGGTCGTAAAGAGGGACGCCGAAGTCGCGGCAGTTCCGCTGCAGCGACGTCAGCATCTCCTCGGCCTGCGCGTCGGCGAACGGGCGCGCGAGGCTCAGCGTCGGGATGATGTGGTCGACGGTCGCGACGGTGCGCGACGGGAACGGCACCTTCCACCCGCGCGCGCGCAGCATTTCGAAGGCCTGCGGGCTCGTGACCTCGTGGACGAGGTGCAGGCCCACGAAGAGCTGCGTCTGCCCGGTCGGGAGCTTCCGGACGGAGTGGAGATCCCAGACCTTCGAGAGCAGCGTGGCCGCCATCGTTTTCAGCGTAGCAGAGGCGGGCGTTAGTCCGTTTGCATCATGCGGGGTTCCCGGCCGGGCTCACAAATTGATACCAGGCCTGAGCCTGCGAGAGGAGCCCCTCATGACGAAACTGATTCGGAACTCGTCCCGACCAGCCGTCACCGTCCAGGAGACCGCGACCGTCGAAGCCGCCGTCAAGACCATGGTGAAAGAGAGGATCGGCGCCGTCGTAGTCCTCAAGGGAAGGCGGATGACGGGGATTTTCTCGGAGCGCGACATCCTCGACAAGATCATCCTGGCGAAGCGCGATCCGGCCAAGACGCCCGTCTCGGCGGTCATGACGTCGCCGGTTCAATACGTCTCAGGCAGCGTCGAGGATGCGGAGGCGGCCTCGACGATGGCCGCGAGCCACATTCGCCACCTCCCGATCCTCGACGAGAAGAAGAAAGTCGTCGGGATGGTCTCCCTGCGAGGCGTCATGGAGGAGCGGATCTCGGACCTCGAGCACGAGGTGAACGTCCTCGAGGCCTACCTCGGGTACGACGGCGTCGCGGGCTGACGGCCGGCTTCGGTCAGGCGCTCGGGAATGCGCTCGTGTCTCTCCTGAGAGAATGAACCATGCCTCGAAGCGATGCTCCTCTCCGCGAACATCTCTCGCGCGCGCTTGGCTGGGAGAGCGCGCACCTCGGACTTGTGGACGCCGTGAAGGGCCTGCCCCCGCGCCTCCGGGGAAGGAGGCCGAGGGGGGGTTCGCACTCGCCGTGGGAGCTGCTCGAGCACATCCGGCTCGCGCAGCGTGACCTCCTCGATTTCTGCCGCGATCCGGAGTACGTCGAGGGCGATTGGCCGGCCGCCTACTGGCCGGATTCGCCGGCACCGCCCTCTTCCCGCGCCTGGAAAAAGAGCCTCGATGCCATCGCCAACGACCGCCAGGCCTTCAAGGAGTTCGTCGAGACGACTCCGGATCTCTTCGCCGAGATTCCGGGTCACAAGGGGAAGACCTTACTCCGCTCCGTGCTTCTCGCGATCGACCACACGTCGTACCACGTGGGGCAGCTCCTGATGGCCCGGAAGCTCCTCGGGCGATAGCGTCCCGATCCGATCTGTCTCACCGCCCAGCGAAGATCTCCTCGAAGAAGACCTGCATCGCCTTCCAGGAGCGCCGTGCGGCGGCCTCGTTGTAGCCGACCATGCCCTTCAGTCCCCCCGCGGCCGCCAGCCGGTCCGCATCGGGGTTCGTGAACGCGTGGACGGCGCCCGCGTAATCCACGGACTGGTAGTCGATCTTCGCGTCTTCAAGCGATTTCTCGAGCGCCGCGCGGGCCTCCGGCTTCACCATCGGGTCGATCGCGCCGTTGAGGAGGAGGAATTTCGTCTTCACGGATCCCGCCGCCGACGCCGGCGCGTTCACCGGGCCACCGTGGAAGCTGACGATCCCGGCCAGCGGCGCGCCGCTGTATGCGAGCGCTTGCGCGGTCGACCCGCCGAAGCAGAAACCGATCGCGGCCACGCGGCTCGAGTCGACGAGGCCCGTCTTCAGGAGCTGCTCGAGCCCGGCGTTCGCCCGCTCGGCCATGAGCGGTTTCCCGTAAAACTGACCGGCGAGCTCACCGGCCTTCTTCGGATCCTCCGTGAGAACCCCCTGGCCGTACATGTCCACGGCAAAGGCGACGTAGCCCATCGCCGCCAGCTGCTCGGCGCGGCCCTTCACGTAGGAGTTGAGGCCCCACCACTCGGGAATCACGAGAACGCCGGGGCGCTTTCCCTTCGCGGTCACCGCGTCGTCGTACGCGAGAAGACCTTCCAGCTTCGTGCCCGCGTGCTCGTACACGACGGACTTCGTGACGACCTTCGCGAATACAGCGTGAGCGGAAAGGAGAATAAGGACGGAGAGGACACGGACGGCGCGCATTTGAAGCGTTTTCATGGTTGTCAGCCCAGCTCCGCCTCGAGCTTGTCGACGAGGGCGACGTACTTCTTCATCGCGTCATCCTTCGACAACCCCTTGCTCTTCGCCCACGCGTCGTACTTCGCGCGACCCTTCAGGTCGAGCATCCCCGGCCGCGAGCCGGCGACATCGCCTTCCGTCGCCTGCTTGAACGCCGCATAGAGACCGAGAAGCTGGTCGTTGGACGGGCGCTTCGAGAGTTTCTCGACGCGTGCCTTGGCCTCGTTGAACTTGTCCGCGGCACCGGATCCCTTTTTTGCGGCCATGATGACTCCTCTTATTGGGCCGGGATCATAGCGGCCCCTTCCCCCCGGGCGTCCATAATCCCGCCGTGCGAACGGCTCTCCTGCAGATGGATCTCGCGTGGGAAGACTGGCAGGCGAACCACGCCCGCGCGGCAAACCTCCTCAAACGGGCCGCCGACGGCGGCGCGGACCTCGCTCTCCTGCCCGAGATGTTCGCAACCGGGTTCTCGATGGACGGCGCGAAAATCGCGCAGCCTCCGGGCGGCCCCACGGAGCGCTGGCTGCAGGCCATGGCGCGCGGCCTCGGCCTCCACGTCATCGCCGGGCTGGCGGAGACCGGCGTCCCGGGTGGACTGCCCGTCAACAACGCGCTCCTCGTCACACCCGACGGCGACGTCTCGCGGTACACGAAGCTCCACCCGTTCTCGATGGCGAAAGAGGACGAGCACTACGCCGCCGGATCGAAGGTCGTCACGTGGGAGGTCGCGGGCGCGCGCGTCACCCCGCAGATCTGCTACGACCTCCGTTTCCCCGAGCCCTTCCGCCTCGCGGCCGGCGAGACCGACGCCTTCGTCGTCATCGCGAACTGGCCCGAGCGCCGCCGCGCGCACTGGCAGACGCTGCTCCGCGCGCGCGCGATCGAGAATCTCTGCTACGTCCTCGGAGTGAACCGCGTCGGCGAGGACGGTGGCGGAAATGCGCACGCCGGCGACTCCGCCGCGATCTCGCCGTGGGGCGAGACGCTCGTGAGCGCCTCCGGAGTCGAGACGGTCCTCCTCGTGGACGTGTATCCGGCGCAGGTGAAAGACGCCCGAGCGAAGCTGCCGGCGCTCGCCGATCGAAGGCCCGACCGCTACCGGCGCTGACCCGCGCCCGCGCCCGTCAGACGATCTCGACCGGTATCGACAGGCTCAGCAAGGCTTCGGGAAGGCACGTTCCCTCGCCGCACGCGCGGTAGCGCGTGCGGACGGCGACGTCGTGTCTTCCTTTCGAGGCTTTCGGGGAGAGGGAGAAAGAAAGATTTGCTTCGAAGGTCCCGTGCCATCCTGAAGAGATCACGCCAGTCGTGTTTTCGATGCTCACAGGCACGGGCAGGAAGACTTCTTCGAAGGTGAATAGGGACGGGGATCCGGATCCGGGACCGGCCACCGACGCGTCGATGCGCAGGCCGTCCGGCCCCTGCAGGTGCCATCCCTCCGCGACGTGGATCGCGAGCGTGAAATGCGACGTCGCACCGCGCCGCGCCCGAACCTTCGACGGAAACGTCACTCGAAACGCGCCCTCGGAAGATGTTCTCTCGTCGCGCTCCTCCGCGGTCCCAGCCCCGGCCTTGGCCTCATTCACCTTCAAAGAAAATTCACCCTTGCCCGGCCCCGCCGGAGGCGGCGCAGAGACGGCCGTGTCCGCGAGAGGGAGCAAACCGAATCTGTCTTCGAATTCCAGGAGCGTCTCGTAAGCGAAATACCACGACTCCGTGCCGTGGGGCGACCGCGCCATGAGCCAGGACACTTCGTCCACCGCGTTGCGGGCCCCCCGCGCGAGCTCGGCATCGCCGGTCCTCAGCGCGAGGCGCGCGAGCGCCCACGCGGCGGCGCCGGAAGACGACGGCGTCGCCTTGTCGAAGAAGTCCCGCGCGTTCACGAGAAGCACTTCGTTTCCCTCGCCCGAGAACGCGAAGCCGGGGCCGTCCTTGCGCTCGAAGCGCGCGCGCATCGAGGCCGCCGCCGCGATCGCCTCGTCCTGCCACACGCCCGGACCGCCCTCGTCGTCCGCTTCCGCGAGGTCCAGGAGGGCATGGACGAGGAACGCCTCGTCCTCGAGGAATGCGGGGATCTTCGCGACGCCATCCTTCCAGGTACGCTGGAGCTGCCCCGCCGCGTCGCGGCAGTCCTCGAGCAGGAACCGCGCGCCCGCGCGGGCGGCGTCGAGGTAGCGCACCTCGTTCAGGATGCGGCCCGCGACCGCGAGGCCCGATACCGCGAGCGCGATCCAGCCGGCGATGCGCTTGTCGTCGAGGGCGGGAGGGATCCGTTTTGCACGCGCGGCGAGAAGCGCGGCGCGCAAGGGCGCGAGTCGGGATTCGGAGGAAGGAGGGATTTTCTTAGAAAGGAAGAGGACCGAAGCACCGGTGCGGTGGCCCGTCGCTTCCTCGGAGAAGTTGCCGCCCTCCCGAACCCCATACCATTCGCAGAAATCTTCTCCCGGGTCCTTTCCGAGAATCTCCCGGATCTGGCTCTGGTCCCAGCAAAAGAATCTTCCCTCTTCTCCCTCCGAATCCGCGTCCGTCGACGCGTAGAACCCGCCTTCGGGGCCCGTCATCTCGCGGAGGAGGTAGTCCGCCGTCTCGCGCGCGACCTGCGCGAAGAGTTCGTCCCCGGTCAACGCCCACGCGCGCGCGTAGACCCCGAGGAGCTGGGCGTTGTCGGTGAGCATCTTCTCGAAATGCGGGAGGAGCCAGTGCGCGTCGGTGGAGTAGCGATGAAAGCCGCCGCCGAGGTGGTCGCGAATGCCGCCGAGCGCCATCGCCTCGAGCGTGGCCTCCGCCATCGCGAGCGCCGCCGCGTCCCCGCCTGCTCCGCGGCGGAGGAGCCAAGCGAGCGCGAGATGCGGCGGAAACTTCGGCGCGTCTCCGAAGCCGCCGTTCTCCGGATCGAAGAGCCGCGACAGCGCGCTTCCGAGGAGGCCGAGACTCCCGGGCGAGAGAGGCTCGGACGCGCCCCGCGCCGTCATGCCGGACGCCCCTCCGCCGGACGCCGCCGCCACCTCGGCCGCGATCTCCCCCGCGCCGTTCTCGAGGTCGGCTCGCTTTTCGCGCCATGCCGCCTCGAGCCTCTTGAGGAGCGTGAGGAACCCCGGACGCCCGCGCCGGTCGTCGGGCGGAAAATACGTGCCGGCGAAGAACGGCTTGCGGTCGGGCAGGAGGAACGCCGACAGCGGCCAGCCCCCGCGCCCCGAGGTGAGCTGGACGGCCGTCATGTAAACGTCGTCCACGTCCGGGCGCTCCTCGCGGTCCACCTTGATGCTGACGAAATGCGCGTTCAGAAACCGCGCGATCTCGTCGTTTTCGAACGATTCCTTCTCCATCACGTGACACCAATGGCATGACGAATATCCGATCGAGAGGAAGACGGGGCGATTCTCCCGGCGCGCCTTCTCGAACGCCTCCTCTCCCCAGGGGTACCAGTCCACCGGGTTGTGGGCGTGCTGGCGGAGGTAGGGAGAGGATTCGAGGGCGAGCCTGTTCGGCATCGTCGTAGCATCTCATCATGCGCAAGGTCGATTACGGCACCGACGCTCCCGGCGTCATCCGGACCCTCTTCGTCATCGGGGGGTTGCTGCTCGCCGGCGCCGTCTTCGGACCCCCGGCCATCGGGCCCCTCCGGGTGGGCGGCACGAGCGTCACGGTGGGGCTCCGCGGCATGTTCACGGGCGGGGCCATTTCGTGCCTTCTCGGCGGCGCGCTCATGATTCTTTACGCCGAGGTCGGCAAGTTCCGCCATCGCGACCGGATGCTCGCGATGATCCCGTGGACGGGCACGGAAAACGTCCTCGACGTCGGCACCGGGCGCGGGCTGCTCGCGATCGGCGCGGCGAAAAGGCTGACGGCGGGCCGCGTCGTGGGGATCGACATCTGGAACGCGTCGGACCTCACCGGAAATACCGCCGACGGCTTCCTCGCGAACGCGGAAGTGGAAGGGGTCGCGGAGCGCGTCGAGGTCCGGAACGCCGATGCCCGCCGCATGCCGTTTCCGGACGGGTCGTTCGACGTCGTCCTCTCGAACGTCTGTCTCCACAACATTCCGGACGCGACGGGACGCGCGGAGGCCTGCCGCGAGATTGGGCGCGTCCTGCGGCCTGGTGGCGTCGCTCTCATCTCGGACTTCCGCGAGACGGCGCTCTACGCGACGGCGTTCAAGGAAGCGGACTTCGACGTCGAAAGGTCCGGTCTCGGCCTCTTCGACACTTATCCGCCAATGCGCATCGTGACGGCGCGGAAGCCCGCGGCCTGACTCAGCCTCGGAACCGCCCGAGTTGGCGCCAGGCCGCGTAGAGAAGCGTGCCGAGCGGCGTGCCGATCGGCCGGCCTTGCGGGATGCAGACGGCGAGGCGCGCGCTCGACTCGGCGAGGAAATAGACGCCGAGGACGAGAACCGGCTGCGGAAGGATCCTCACGCCCCCGATCGCCGAAGCCATGAGAAGGATGAGGGAAACCCATCCGACGATCCAGAACGGCAGCGCCGAGACGAGCGACATCGTCGAACCGCGGACGTTGTATTCGTGCTCGAGCCGTTCCTGCACCGGAGCGGGAAGGCATCCCACGAGGGGCGCGGCGAGGAGCAAAGCCGTGCGCCCTTCGACCCGCCGGGTGGCGGCGCGCTTCTCCTCGATACGCTCGGCCTCCGTCGCGGCGTCGTACGCCTTGATGACACGGATCGCGTGGCGCTCGTCCCAACGCGCGAGGGTGTACACGACGCTTCCGTCCGCGCGGATCCCGATGTCCTCGACCTCGAAGAGCTGCTCCTCCCAGCGCACGCAGGTCCCCGGGTGCTCTGCCGACGTCGGCGTGCCGGGTGCGCGGGCGCGCCACCCCTTGGGCTCCGGGCAGGAGAGTAAGAGCTTTCCCTCCCCCACCTCCGCGATCCGGTCGTGGCCGAGCGGGCGTGGCATGGAACGACAAGCTTACGGCCGGCGGAGGCCCCCGGCGATAGACTCTCCCGCCATGAGACTGGTCACATTCCTTCCCGCGGAGGGCGATGCGTCGACTTCCGGTATCTTCGCGGTCCCGAGGCCGCGGCTCGGGGCGGTCGTCGGGGAGGACCGCATCCTCGAGTTCGCGCGCGCCGACGGCGCCTTCGCCAAACTCGGAATGCTCGACTTCCTCGAGCGGAGCGGCGACCTCCTCCCGCGCGCGCTCTCTCTGGTCGCGATGGCCTCGGAGCTGCCACGCGAGGCGTTCCATTCCGAACAGGCGGTCACGCTCCTCGCGCCGATTCCGCGCCCGGTCTCGATCCGCGACGGCTACGCGTTCCGCCAGCACGTCGAAACGGCCCGCCGGAACCGGGGCCTCGAGATGATTCCCGAATTCGACGCCTTCCCCGTCTTCTACTTCACGAACGCGCTCGCGGTCGTCGGGCCGGGCGAGCTTCGCGTCGGGCGGAGCCGTCTCGACAAGCTCGACTTCGAGCTCGAGGCCTTCTGTGTCGTCGGAAAGCGCGTCACGAATCCGACGCTCGAGGAAGCGGACGACGCCATTGCCGGATACGGAATCATGAACGACTTCTCCGCCCGCACCCTCCAGATGGAAGAGATGAAGCTCAACCTCGGCCCCGCCAAGGGGAAGGACTTCGCGACGGGCCTCGGCCCCTGGCTCGTCACGAAGGACGAGCTGAAGGACCGGCTCTCAGCCTCGCCGAAAGGCAACGTCCTGAAGGCGCGGATGACCGCGACGGTCAACCACGTGCCGGTCTCGGACGGAGACGTCTCCCAGATGAACTGGACGTTCGCCGAGATCGTCCGGCGCGCCGCCGAGGGCGTCACGCTCGAGCCGGGTGAGGTGATCGGCTCGGGCACGGTCGGGACAGGCTGCTTTCTCGAGCTGAATGGCTCGAAGGTCACGCACGATCAATGGCTGAAACCGCGCGACGTCGTGAGCCTCACGATCGAAGGGCTCGGCACGCTCACGAACACCATCGTCGAAGATCCAGCGAAATGACGGCCGCCGCGAGCTCTCCCGGGGATGACCTCTCCTCCCTTTACGCGTTCAACTCCTGGGCTAACGCGCGCGTTCTCGAGACGCTGAGAGCCGTGCCCGAAGCCGACTACGTATCAGAGCTGGGCGGCGGCTGGCCGTCGCTGCGCGCCACGTTCGTCCACCTCGCGGGCGCCACGGACGCGTGGGCCGAGCGTTTCGCCGGCCGCGACGCCACGCGGCTCGCGACGATCGAAGAGCTGCCGAGCCTCGAGGATGCGGCGCGGGTGCTCCTCGCCGCGGAGGAGAAACACAGGCGCCTCCAGCCGGCCTTAACCCGGGAGCGTCTCGCGGGACCGTTCACCTGGAAGAACCTCAAGGGCGAAGCGAAGACCGCGCCTTTCTGGGCGGTCGTCCGGCACGTCGTGAACCACCAGACCTACCACCGCGGTCAGATCGCGGCGATGGTGCGCCGCCTCGGCCACACGCCGAAGCCGACCGACATGGTCGTCTGGGGAATCGAAATCCTCGTCGGCGCCTGAGTCCGCGCCCCGCCTTACAATCGCGCAAACATGCCTTCACTGGAACAGTCGTTCTTCGACCGCTGGCTTCGGCGCGGCATCATCTCGAGCATGGGGCTCGGCTTCACGATCCCCTATTTCCGCCTCCTGAACCGCGTCCACGTGACGGGCGATGGGATCATCGAAACGCTTCCGCGCAAGAACGTCGTCTTCCTCTCGAACCACATGACGTATTTCATGGAGGCGTTTGCGTTCTTCGACCTCGTGTACGTTCGGCATCACCTGCCGCTCGAGAATCCGTTCATGCGCTTCTCCGCCGCGACAGAGACGATGAAGCAGAACCCCCTGACGCAGCTCTTCACGAAGGCCGGTGGCGTGACGTTCCGGCGCAGTTTTCGCGAGGGCGGCAAGGATGTGAAACGCGGGGCGGATTTCGAGGGCATCGCGAAGGTGGAGGAGGCGATCGCGGACGGCTGGCTTCTGCACTTCCCCGCCGGCACGACGCAGAAGGGCGCGCCGCTGCGCCCCGGCGTCGCCCAGCTTCTCCACCGAACGAAGGCGATAGCGGTTCCCGTGCGCGTGGACGGCTTCCGCGACCTCCTCCTCTACAAGCAGCTTCCGGGCAAGCTCCTCCAGAGATGCCACCTGAATCTGCACCCACCGATGGACCTCGACGGGTTTTACGCGGCGCCGTACCACAAGGAATCGGGCGCGGAAGTCGTCGAGAGGCTCTCCGCGATCATCGGCGATCCCGCCTGAGCGTCGTCCTCTTCAGTTCACCGTCATCTCGAACGCGGGCGGCTCGAACATGTGCTTCTTGACGGCGCACTGGTCGACGGCGCGCCGAATCGCTCCCGCGTACTTCTCCGGGAAACCGGGCGGAAGCGTGAGAGCCGCCTTGATCGCCGAGAGGCGCTTTTTCTCGGGGTTCTGGACCGTCTCGACCGAGAGGCCGAGGCCTTCCGTCGCGATCCCGCGCTCCTGACAGAAGCGCAGGGCGTAGTAGCCCATGCACGTCGCGATCGACGCGATGAAGAGGTCGAAGGGAGCCGGGGCCGAGTCTCCCCCGAAGGGCGAGGGCTGGTCCGTCCGGACCGTGTGGCCCTTGAAGGCCGCCTCGACGGCGACGCCGCCGGGGAAGGCCACCTCGTATCTCACGCCGCCTCCCCGGCCCGCCGGGGCGCCCCGGGCTGGTCGATCTGGTCCCGGAGACCTACCTTCTTGAGGATCGCGATCATCGGGCACCACTTCGAGAAGCCGCTCTGGAGCAGGTTAGCCCCCACGAAGGCCGTGAAGAGGAGGAAGCCGGGGTGAACGAAGTATCCAAGGGCTACCGAGGCCAGGACGAAGAACCCGGCGATGGCACGAAGGGCGTCGTTTACGGTCATTGTCTTTTCTCCTTGTCGCCCGGCGTTCGCCGGTTGACTTCAATCGCTATATAGTTATATAAGAGATTTCTATGAATGACAAGCCCCTTCTGGCCGCCTGTCTCCTGCCCGTCCTGGCCGCCCTCGCGACCCCCCCTCTCGCCGCAGCCGAGGCCGGGACGGCTTCGCCTCTTACCCTTGCGGGCGCCATGCGAAAGGCCCGCGAGGGCGCGCGGGAAGTCACCGCCGCGCAGGCCCGTCAGGGAGCCGCCGAGGCCCGCGTCTCCCAGGCGCAGGGATTCCGGCTGCCGTCGCTCAACCTGACCGCGCTCTGGATGCGCTCGAACAACCCGGCCGAGGTTTTTGCGATGAAGTTGAATCAGGGCGTGTTCTCGTTTCAGGATTTCGTCAGCTCGAATCCGAACGACGCCGCGCCCCTGAACACGGGGATCACGCGGGCTGAGATCACCCTCCCCCTCTTCACGGGCGGCGAGCTCTCGGGCCGGATCGACCAGGCGAAGCTGGCGGCCGAAGCCGCCTCGGGCACGTCCACGTGGGTGGCCGACAACGCGGCCCTCGCGGCCGCCGAGGCCTACGTCATGGTCGCCCAGGCCGAAGAATACGCCGCGCTCCTCCACAAATCGCGCGACACCGTCGCCGCGCACGTCAAGCTGGCCGGCGACTATGCCGCTCAGGGCATGCTCGTTCGCTCGGAGCTCCTGCGCGCCGAGGTCGAGCTTTCCAAGATGGACGACCTCGTGACGGAGGCCGACGGCCGCGTGAGGATCGCCAACGCGAACCTCGCGTTTCGCCTCGGTGCCGCGGGCGAGTCGGCCTGGGCACTCGCCCCCCTGCCCGACCCGCGC
>JARXKK010000081.1 GCA_030278895.1 Acidobacteriota bacterium | reverse complement strand
CACTCGAAAAAGCTAAAGGCGGCGGTCGAAAAGTTCCAAGACGTTCCGAAGAAATACCCCGCGACGGCGCCCCTCTTCCAGCCCCGGCTCCAGCGCCTCGCGGACGTCGTCGGAAAAAACAAGGCCGAGCAGGCGGTGATCGAGCAGGAGCTCGCGAAGAGCCGCGCCGCGAGCGCAACGTGCGAAAAAATGGAACAGGTCATCGAGGGCCTGAAGGTCCTCTCGGCGGCTTTGAACTTCGTACAGGACGGCCTCAAGGAGGTCGGCTTTGCGCTCGGCCTGGATGCCGGCGCCGATCAGCTCGCCGCAACCCTGGTGCCGAAGTCCCTGCAAGGCAACCCGGCGGTCGCATTCGCGATCAAGGAGTCGGTCAAGTTGACGACGAACTTCATGCTTGGCCCCGTAGGCTGGGTCACCGGGATCGCCGGACTCGTTCTGGACGTGTCGGGTTTCGTCCAGGAGCAGAACTTCGCGAAGTACTGCGAAAAGATCGAAGGGCCGATGACGGCCACCATGCACGCGGCCTTCACGCAGGGCACATCGACGTGGTGGACCTACGACATCACGCTCCAGGGCAAGCTGGTCCTGCGCTATGCCAAGGGCGCGCCGGCCGGCAGCGCCGTGCACATGAACGGAGAGTTCGTCGGCTCGGCGACGAAGCTCGGCGTCTGGGAAAACGCGCTCGCGGTTTTGTATCCCGTGACCGAGAAGACGAGCACGCTGCTCCGGAAGCTCGTCGTGCCGCCGGGAATGCCGTACTTCGAAGGCGAAGGCAAGACGGTGGGTGCGGCGTCGCCGACGGCCTTCAACGTCGCCGTTCAGGGCGACCTCGTGGGAAGCAAGCTCACCCTCACGCTCGGGGACGCCCGGTCTGATTTCAGCGACGCCCTGGAAGCCCACGTCACGTACGTCCTGATCGGCCCGATGATCCTCGCACCCATCATCGTGAAATACGACCTGCCGTTCACGAAGGCGCATAAACTTCTCTTCCGCGCCATGAACGATGGGCCGATCGAGATCCCGGTCGCGGTCAGCACGAAGAGCATGACGCTCGCGAAGAACCTGACGCGGAAGCGACCGGCGGAGGGCAACGTCGTCGATTACACGCTGAACATCAAGGCGTGCAACCCGGGATGCAAGTGAGCGCGCGTCGCTTTCTCCTCGTGCTCCTCGCTGCGGGAAGCCTCGCTCTTTCCACACGCGCCGCTGCTGCGACGGCGGCGCCCTCGGCCGGGACGAAGATTCCCCTCGTGAAGGGCCTTACGGTGATTGGCGCCGCCAGCGAGCGGCAAGGGGATTACGAATCGTCGGTCACCGTGGACTCGATCGAGACGGACGGAAGCCTCCATCTGACGACCGCGGCGGACGTGCCGGACGCCTCCGGAGGACGGCCGCGAGCCGTCAGCGTCACGCGCAGCGTGAGGGCCTCGGATTTGAAGGACGGCCGCACGTACAAGTACATGTATTACACCGGCGGCGAAGAGGAGTATCCCGGGTCGACCTCCATGGGCACGTCCACCGCCGTCCTCTCGGACCTGCGAGCGCGGGGAGAAGCCTCGGTCAGGCTCGACGGGGAAGCGGGGGGAATCGCGGGAATGATGAGCGGCCTCCTCGCGATGATGCCTGACGCCGACGGCAAGGGCGCGGCGAGGGGGTACCTGACGGCCTCCGGCACGCTGAGGCTCGCGGACCCGAAGCCCGTGCCGTACCGGGTGATCGTGAACAACGCCGTCGTGTCCCTGCCTGCCTGGCACGTGAAGGGCCGCTTCGGCGAGGGAGACGAGGCCGTGGACGTCGAGTGGTTTATCCTCGACGATCCGAAAAACGCGCTGTCGCTGCGGTTCGCGTTCGGCAAGGACAAGCTCGAGATCGTCCGGATCGAGTTTCCGGTGGAGAACGAGGCCAAGACCCTCGAGAATGCGCTCAAGGAGAGCAAGCGAGCCGTCCTCTATGGGATCTACTTCGACTTCGCGAGCGCCACGATCAAGCCGCAGTCCGAGGCCGTGCTGCGTACGATCGTCGACGTCATGAAGAAGAATCCGGAATGGGTCCTTGTCGTCGAGGGGCATACGGACAACATTGGCGGCGACGTCAAGAACCAGGATCTCTCGTCCCGCCGCGCGGCCGCCGTGAAGGCGGCTCTCGTCGAGCGGGGCGTCGCCGCGGCCAGGCTCAACACCTCGGGGTACGGAGCCTCCGTGCCCCGCGAGACGAATACGACCCTCGCCGGACGCGCGCGGAACCGGCGCGTCGAACTGACACGTCAATGAACCACGAACGCGGAGGACTCATGCGATTTTCGACTCTGACGCTCACGGCTCTCTTCCTGACCGGCGGCGCCTGCGCCGCTGCCGCTTCCGACGACCTGACCGTCGTGACGAAGCACACGCTCAACGGCAAGCCGGGGAGCAACACCACGAGTTACATGGCCAGCGATCACGTGCGGATGGCGGAGGAAGGAACAGAGACGATCCTCGACCTGAAGGCGGGCGTGACGACGACGCTCGACACCAAGAAGAAGACCTATTACACGACCACCAAGCAGGACCTCGAGCAATTTGCCGCCAAGATGAAGGAAAAGATGAACGACCCGGAGATGAAGAAGGCCATGGAGATGATGGGTAAGATGGGCGCGGGGATGGCCGGAACCATGGACGTGAAGAAGACGGGTGCAACGCGTACGGTCGCGGGCTTCCGGTGCGAGGAATGGGCGATCACGATGGGGGAGCTCTCGACGATCAGGGAGTGCCTGACGAGCGACCTGCAGTACCCCGTGCACGCCTTCGACGCCTACAAGGCATACGGTGAGAGCATGAAGAGCATGATGAGCGGCTTCGGTCCGATGGCGAAGAGCGGAGCCGAGCTCGCGGAGAAGATGAAGGCCATGAAGGGCTTCCCGGTCTACACGTCGATGGCGATGGCGATCATGGGGCAGAAGACCTCGACCGAGAGTGAAGTGGTCGAAGTTCGGAAGGGCCCGATTCCGGCCTCCGCGTGGGAAATTCCGGCCGGCTATACGAAGATCGAAAACCCGATGCTGAAGGCGTTCGAGGGGCACGGGCGGGAGCGCCCTCGCCGGTGATCGAACCTGCCCGCGGGCGGGCCGCTCGTCCGGTGGAATGGACGAGAGTCGCGCCTAGATTCCGGCCCAGCCGGGCTCGAGGCGGGTCCAGCCTTCGTCGATCGCCCAGAGGTCCATGGCGAGCGATGCGAGGTCGTCCACCTCGGGCAGCGGCCGCGCGTCGAGCGTGAGGTCGAGCGACTTCACGTAGTGCTTGCAGGTTTCACAGACTTCGATGCGGACGTTCTTGTGCACGTCGCTCTGGAAACCCGGCAGCTTCACGGGATCTTCTTCCTGGCAGGCGGGGCAGCGAACGCGACTGAAGGGCCAGTCCGTGCCGCAGAGCCCGCACACGAGGAAGCGCGCGCCGCCGTTCGTTTCGGGGAGCTCCTTGCGGTACGACACGATCGGAGCGGACCCGCATGCGGGGCAGTGACCCTCGTGTCGCGGGCGTTCAGCCGCGACGCCCGCGCGGGCGAGGACCTCGGCGTAGGGCCGGAGGAACGCGCGAGAGAGATAGTCCTCGCGGGCTTCGCGCTCGCCGCTCCAGTAGACGGTGAGCCGCGAGAGGGCCGTGCCCGGTTCCTCGGTTTGACGGGCGATCGCCGCGTCAGCGAGTTCCGGCGGACCCTTCTCGGCCGCGAAGGAGAGGAGCGACGCCTGGAGATCGAGGAGGCGCGGAAAGTCGGCCGGCGTGCCCGTGAACGGAAGGTCGCCGTGCCGGGCGAAGACGGCCGCCGCGAGCCGGCCCTGGAGCTGGAAGAGTCCGGCCGCGAAAGCGAGCGGCTCGGCGACAGCTGGCGCCGAATCGAGAAGAGCGGTGGCCCGGGCGGCCCTCTTCTCGAAGACCCCTGCCGGATCGGCGGCCGTGTTCACGTCCCTACATTATGGGCGTTACTTCTCGAGCCCCATGACCTGGCGGTACCACTTCGGGTGGTGGAGCCTCGCCCACGCCTTCGTGACGGTGCCGCGCGTCATGGAGTGGAACGTGCCGGGCTCGGCCGCCGTGCCGAGGTAGACGTGCCACGTGATGAGCATGACGAAGAGAATGAACGTGAGGCTGTGGAGAAGGATCGAAAGCTCGCGCACGATCTGCGGGAAGCTCGCCGGGAACCACATGACGACCCCGGACGCGAGGAGGCCGACCGCGGCGAGGATCGCGCACCAGAACTGCAGCTTCTGGCCCGGGTTGTACTTCCCGACGTCCGTGTTGTCGTCGCGGTATTCGAGATAGCTCATGAGCCTCTTCGGCGAGAGCCACGACTTCTCGCCCGGCTCGAAGGTCATCTGACCCGCCCAGTGGACGAACATCACGAGCGAGCTGACCGCGAAGAAAATGCCGGCCCAGGGGTGGAGCCAGCGGCAGAACGAGAGCCCGCCGAAGAGCGTCGCCATCCAGGTGAAGAACGGCGTCCAGATCGGCAGCCCCGTGAGGAGGCACACGATGAACGTCGCGGCGACGGCGAAGTGGATGAAACGCGACGACCGGCGGTGCCGGACGATCTCCCCCCCGACCACGATGTCCTCGCGGTCGCGGCCGGCGGTGACGGCGACGTCGGCTCCGTGGGTGTCGAGAGAGGCGACGCTCATGCTTCCTCCCGGTATTCCTTCTTGCCGTAGGTGAAATAGTGGCCGACGGTGCCGATGAGCGCGCCGAAGATCGCGATGAGGCCGATGGGGCGGAGGATGTTCTTCCAGAGCTTCACGCCGAGCGGAACGTGCGGGTTTGCGGCGAGCCCGTACCACTCGGGGTGATCCCCGAAGCCGAGGACGGTCACGACGCCGGTTCCCCCGACACCCTGGGGGTCGTAGAGCGCCGCCTGCGGGAATCCGTTCGCCTTGAGCTGCGCGACCCGCGCGCTCCCGAGCGCGACCATGTCTTCCTTGGTCCCGAAGTGCAGGCACCCCGTCGGACAGGCCTTGATGCAGGCGGGCTCGAGGCCGACGGACACGCGGTCGACGCAGAGCGTGCACTTGGCCATCTTTCCGGTTTTCGCCGAGAAGCGCGGGACGTCGAACGGGCAGCCCGTCTCGCAGTAACCGCAGCCGATGCAGTTATCCGGGTTCACGTCCACGATGCCGTTTGCGTACTGGACGATCGCGCCCGGCGCAGGGCAGGCCTCGAGGCAGCCCGGCTCGGCGCAATGCATGCACTGGTCCTTGCGCATGAGCCACTTGAGGCCGCCGTCGACTTCGCGCTCGTCGAAGCGGATCAGGTTCCAGAACCCGGCGTCCAGGGTCGGAAGCGTCTGGTACGTGCCGACCTGATGCGTCGCCACGGGCGCGAGGTCGTTCCATTCCTGGCACGCGACCTCGCAGGCCTTGCATCCGATGCAGGTCGAGGTGTCGACGTACTTCGCGACGTCGGGAAGGGCGCGCATTCCCGTGGCGCCTCCCAGGAGTGAGGCCGAGGAGCGGCGGATCTCGAGGCTGTGTACGCTCATGATCGTCCTCCCCTCACGCCTTCTCGAGCTTCACGAGGAAGGTCTTGAATTCAGGGGTCCACGTGTTCGGGTCCATCGCGGACGGCGTCAGGAAGTTCGCGAGCGGCCCTGTGTGCTCCGGGAGGCCCGCGAAGCCCCAGTGGAGCGGGAAGCCGATCTGCCAGAGCTCCTTCCCGTCGACCTTCATGGGGCGCAGCCGCTTCGTGACCATCGCGACGCCCTCGATCGAACCCCGCGCCGAGGAGACCTTCACCTTCGAACCGTTCGCGATTCCCTTCTGCTGGGCGAGCACGTCGGGGATCTCGACGAAGAATCCGGGCTGCAGCTGGGTCAGGACCTTCGTGTGCTGCGTCCAGTAGTGGTAGTGCTCGGTCAGCCGGTACGTCGTGCAGACGATCGGGAAATCTTCCTTCTTGCCGTAGACGTCCTTGTCCGAGCTGAACTTCTTCGTGACGGGGCTCGACGTGACCTTCGGATGCAGAACGTTGTCGACCGGCGCCTCGACGGACTCGTAGTGCTCGGGGAACGGGCCGTCGTTGAGGGCGGGGGCGAACAGGCGACCGACGCCCTCCGGGTTCATGATGAACGCGCCGTACTCGCCCGGCTTGCTGTCGGGCTTGATGTCGGGGACGTCGCCGACCCACTTCTCGCCGTTCCACTTGATCCCGACGCGCGTCGGATCCCAGGGGTTGCCGTCCTTGTCCGCCGAGGCGCGGTTGTACATGATGCGCCTGTTCGCGGGCCACGAGAAGCCCCACTGGTGGAACATGCCGAGACCCGTGGGGTCGGCCGGCGAGCGGCGCTGGGCCATGTTGCCGGCCTCCGTGTAGACGCCGAGATGCAGCCAGTTGCCGCAGAGCGTCGAGCCGTCGTCCTGGAGCTGCCCGAAATTCTCGAGCTGCTGCCCCGCGGCGCGGATCAGTTTCGTCTTGTCCTTCGGGTCCGGAATGTCCGTGATCGCCTTGCCGTTGATCTCCTTCAGGACCTCGCCGAGGTCAGGCGCGGCGGGGTTCGTGTAGTTCCAGGCGACGTTGAGGACGTTCTCGGCGCCCGGGCCGCCCTCCTTTTTGTAGAGCTCGCGAACCGCGAGGAAGATCCTCGCGAGGATCTCCTGGTCGGTCTTGGAGCCATTGGGCGGGTCGAGGGCCTTCCATTTCCACTGCAGCCATCGGGCGGAATTCGTGAAAGTGCCGTCCTTCTCCGCGAAGCCCGAGGCCGGGAGCTGGTAGACCTCCGTCTGGATCTTCGCCGTCTCGGGTCCGCCGTACTCCTTCGGCGCCTTCCAGAAGATTGCGGTCTCGATCTCGTAATTCTCGACGACGACGAGCCACTTCAGCTTCGCGAGCGCGCTGATCATCTTCTTGCTGTTGGGTCCGATGCCGACGGGGTTCATCCCGAAGGTGACGAGGCCCTCGGGGCCGGGCTCCTTCCCGCCGGCGCGCATCGACGAGCCGCGGTACATGTCGTCGAAGATGTACATCCAGGAGTAGTTGCCGTCGACCTTGGGCAGCCACGAGTAGCCGAAGTCGTTCTCCTTCGTGGCGTTCTTGCCGTAGGCGGACTTCAGGAGCGAAACCATGAACTTCGGATAGTTCTGCCAGTAGTTCATCGACGCCCAGGCCTGTTTGTTGAGCGTCGTGGGCGTCGCACCCTCGAGGTAATCCTTGAGCGTCTGCAGAGGCGCGGACGGCGTCTTGAGGTAGCCGGGGAGGATCTCGAACGTGCCGGCCATGTCGGTGGCGCCCTGGATGTTCGAGTGCCCGCGCAGCGCGTTCACGCCGCCGCCGGGCCGCCCGACGTTTCCGAGGAGGAGCTGGAGCATCGCCCCGCAGCGGATCATCTGGACGCCCACGGAGTGCTGCGTCCAGCCCAGCGCGTACAGGATCGTGCCCACCCTCTGGGCGTTGCCCGTGGAGGTCACGACCTCGGCGACCTTGAGGAACGTCTCCTTGGGGGTTCCGCAGATCTTCTCGACCATTTCCGGGGTGTAACGGTCGACGTGTTTCTTGAGGAGCTGGAAAACACAGCGGGGGTTCTCGAGCGTCTCGTCGACGACGTAGCTCTTCGACTTCGGGTCCCCTTCGTAGGCCCAGGCCGTCTTGTCGTACTCGCCCTTGCCGGCGTCGAATCCCGAGAAGATCCCTTCGTCGAAGGCGAACTTGTCCGCGATGACGTAAGGCGCGTTCGTGTGGAGCTTGACGTAGTCCTCGTGAAAGCGCTTCGTCTCGATCGCGTACCGGATGATGCCGAGGAGATACGCGATGTCCGTCCCAGCCCGGATGGGCGAATAGAGGTCCGCGACGGCCGAGGTCCGCGTGAAGCGCGGATCGACCGAGATCAGCTTCGCGTTACGGGTCTTCTTGGCCTCGATGGCCCACTTGAATCCGCACGGGTGGTTTTCGGCGGGGTTCCCGCCCATGCAGAGGACGACGTCGGCGTTCTTGATGTCGACCCATCCGTTGGTCATCGCCCCGCGCCCGAACGTGGCGGCCAGACTGGCCACCGTGGGTCCGTGTCATACCCGTGCCTGGCTGTCCCGGTACGGCACTCCGAGGGCCGTGATGAACTTCCATTGCAGGAAATTGAACTCGTTCGTGTCCGTGCAGCCGCCGATCATCGCCATGCCGGGGTTGCGATTCACGACCTGGCCCTTCGCGTTCTTCTCGACGAAGCATTTGTCGCGGGTCTCCTTGATGTGCTTCGCGATGCCGGCGATCGCCGCGTCCCAGGAGATGTCTTCCCACTTGTCCGAGCCCGGGCGGCGGACCTTGGGGCTCGTGAGCCGGTTGGGGTTGTTGATGTCGTCCCGCAGCGTCGAGCCCTTCGGGCACAGCGTGCCGCGATTGATCGGGTGATCGGGATCGCCCTCGACGTGCACGACGGAGGGTGTCGCGTTCTTCGCCTTGTCTCCCAGCGTGTGGATGATCACGCCGCAGGAGACGGCGCAGTACGGGCACGTCGAGCGCGTCTCCGTCGTGCGCGAGATCTTGAATGCGCGCATCTCCGCGCGCGCTTCCTTGAGGTCGAAGCCGAGGGCGACCGCGCCCCCGACGCCGGCGGTGCCGGCCTTTACGAACGTTCGCCGAGTCAGGCCCATGAGACCCCCTCCCTCGAATCGCTTCCCAAGGATGCGGGTAGCAGATCCCCGAACGGGGGGCGTGTCAAGACCCTGTCTCAAAACCCGCGGAAGCGGACGGCCCCGATATTGCGTGCAGCGGGTGTTCGTCAGGTCGCGGGCAGGGATCATCTGACTTCAAGGGCTACAAGGAGATCGTCATGTCACGACGTCGCTTCGTCCCGGCCGCTGCCGCGCTGGTCTTATTCACGTTCGCCTCGGGATCGCCCGGCCGCGCGGAGGATCCCCAGGCGCTCTCCGCGACCCACGGAAACGCAGCGGTCGTGGAGCCCGCGGTTTCGCACTACAGCGCGCGGATGCTTCAGGAAGGCCAGAAGACGTTCCGCTACGACACGTTCGGCGACGAGGCCTTCTGGGGCGGCGCCCTGAGGCTCCACGAAGCCATCGCAGGCGAAAAGCACGGCGGAAAGGGAGCCGGCGTGAGCCCGAAGACGGCGCTTTCCGTCGGCCTCAAGGTGGACTCCGACGCCCTCCCTCCCGCCCTCGTCGCCAAGCTGAAGGCCGGTAAGGTCGACCTGGACGACCCTGCGACGACCCTCGCGCTTCTCGAACTGAACTCCGTCGTTGGCCTGACGGGTTTCTTCGACAAGAAGAAAGTGCTCACGGCGGTCGGAATTCAGTGCAGCTTTTGCCACTCGACGGTAGACGATTCCCTCGCCCCGGGGATCGGCCGCCGGCGCGACGGCTGGGCGAATCGCGACCTGAACGTCGGCGCGATCATCGCCCTGGCTCCGGATCTGTCGGTCGTCACGACGCTTCTCGGCGTCGACGACGCGACTCTGCGGAAGGTCCTGAACGGCTGGGGACCCGGAAAGTTCGACGCCGAGGTCTTCCTCGACGGCAAGGCCCTGCGCCCCGACGGCAAGCCCGCGGCGACGCTCATTCCGCCCGCGTTCGGCCTCCTCGGCGTGAACCTCCACACCTGGACGGGGTGGGGTTCCGTCACCCACTGGAACGCCTTCGTGGCGGTCCTCGAGATGCATGGCAAGGGAACGTTCTTCGATCCGCGGCTGAACGACGCCGCGAAGTTCCCGATCGCGGCCAAGGCCGGATTCGGAAACGTGAGGAACTCGCCGGACCTCGTCACTTCGAAACTGGCGGCCCTCCAGTACTACCAGCTCTCGATCCCTTCGCCGAGCCCGCCCGCAGGCAGCTTCGACGCCGGGGCCGCGAAACGAGGCGAGGCGCTTTTCGCCGGTGCCGCGAAGTGTTCGACGTGCCACGTTCCGCCGATCTTCACGGAGCCCGGCTGGAACATGCACACCGCCGCCGAGATGGGTGTCGACTCCTTTCAGTCGGATCGGTCGCCCGACAAGGCCTATCGGACCGCTCCGCTCAAGGGCCTTTTCACTCACGTGAAAGGGGGCTTCTTCCACGACGGGCGCTTCGCCACGCTCCTCGACGTCGTCAACCACTACGACGGGTTACTCGGCCTCAAGTTCGATGAGAAGCAGAAGAAAGACCTCGTCGAATACCTCAAGTCCCTGTAGGGAAGAAGGAGCGTCATGAAGAGTCGCGCGGCTATCGGAAATCACCCGGTTCATCCGGCATTGGTCTCACTCCCGATCGGTGCCTTCTTTCTCGTGCTTGTCGGCGACATCGCCCACGCGCGCACCGACGCCGACTTCTGGTATTCGTTTTCGTTCGTCTGTCTGGGCGTCGGCATCGTCACGGCGCTGGTCGCCGCGGTCGCGGGCTTCGTCGACTACTTCGGCGTGAAGATGAGCGACGCGGGCTTCCGAATCGCCAGGATTCACATGCTGCTGAACCTGACCGGCGTGGTTCTCTATGCGATCAACTGGTTCCTGCGGCGCGACAACGGCGCCTTGCACACGCCGCGTTGGAACCTCGTCTTCGGCCTCGAGGTCGTCACGTTCCTTGCCCTGGGCCTCGCGGGCTGGCTGGGCGGACGGATCGCGTTCGAGCACAAGGTCGGAGTCGTCGAGAACGCGGACCCGGAGGCGACGGAGATCGGGCGCAAGGAGACTTCTCGCTGAAAATTGTTCAATCGCCGCCGGCAGCAGTAGTGGCGTTTTCCGGCCCGGGATAGCGCAACGTTCCGTCCGCCATGACGCGCGCGCCAGGCGTGAGAGTCGCCGGGACGACCTGGCCCGGTCCCATGATGTGCTCGACATGCGCCCCCCCGGCCAGCAGGTAGTCGGTGATGATTCGGCGATGGCAGCGCCACCACACTGCCTCCGCGCACATGATCGCGCAGCGCGTATCGCGCGTGAGGGAGCGCAGCACGTCGAGCCCGGTGCGGAATGCGGGGGTCTCCGCGTAGTCCGCATAACTGCGGAACGCCGCCACGCGCCAGTACGCGTTGAGCGACGGGGGTGCACCCTTTCGATGAGCTCTTCGGCCGCCGAGCGCACCGAGATGCCGGTAGCCGATTCCCTCCGCGGCGAGAGAGTCCGGCAGCGTTTGCGCGTTGAACTGGGGATTCGTCCGCGAGCGGGGGATGGAGCGGACGTCCACGAGCAGGGTGACGTCGACCTGCCGCAGAAGAGACACGAACGCTGCGAGGGTCCGGGTGGAGTGGCCGATGGTGAAAATGGGATGGTTTGCGCGGCCTGGCGAAATCTCGCCGGTCCTATGTGGTGAGCCGCCCGTACAGGTCGGGCCGCCGGTCGCGGAAGAAGCCCCACGACGCGCGCTCGCGGCGCACGGCCGCGAGGTCGACGGTCGCCACGGCGACGCCCTCCTCGTCGCGTGAGAGCTGGGCCAGGATTTCGCCGCGCTGGTTCGCGATGAAGGACGAGCCGTAGAAGACCTGACCGTTCTCGTTCCCGACCCGGTTCGCGGCCACGAGAGGAGCGACGTTCGACACGGCATGGCCGAGCATCGCGCGCTGCCAGAGGGCGCACGTGTCGAGGGACGGATTCGTCGGCTCGGACCCGATCGCGGTGGGGTAGAGGAGGACGTCGGCTCCCGCGAGCAGCATGGCCCGCGCCGCCTCGGGGAACCACTGGTCCCAGCAGATCCCGACGCCGAGGCAGGCGGGTTTCGAGCGCCATGCCTTGAATCCCGTGTCGCCCGGACGGAAGTAGAACTTCTCCTCGTAGCCCGGGCCGTCCGGGATGTGGCTCTTGCGGTAGATCCCCATGACGGTGCCGTCGATGTCGATCATGGCGAGGCTGTTGTAGTAGGCGTGCCCGGCCTTCTCGAAGAAGGAAACCGGGATGGCGACGCCGAGCTCCTTCGCGAGGGCGGAGAAACGCGCGATCGTTGGGTGGTTCTCGGCGGGCTTCGCCCACGCGAAGAACTCGTCCTTCTCCTCTGTGCAGAAGTACGGGCGCTCGAAAAGCTCCGGCGGCAGGACGACGGTCGCGCCCCGCTTCGCCGCCTCGCGCACGAGGGCCTCGACCTTCGCGACGTTCCTCTCGAGCGGGCCGCCCAGCGCACACTGGACGGCCGCAAGGGTGACGTTCTCGGCCGCGCTCATCGACGCACGTCGAGAACGCCCACGCGCAGCAAGAGCCGGCCGGGTTTACGGGGCGACGACAGGCGAGGCCTCGTGTTCAGGAGTTCGGAGCGTGAAAGGAGCAGTAGTGGGACCCGGTGTGACCGGAGTCGTACGTGCATGGCGAGCCGCACGAGCACTTCCCGAGACAAAACCGGGAGGGCTTGTTTGCGGCCGCTTTTTTCTTGAGGGGCATTCTTTTCTTGAGGGCCGCTTTCGTCGCGGAGACGGGCTTCTTCGTCGCCGCCTTGCGTGCGGAGGCCTTCTTTCCTTTAGGGGCAACCTTCTTCGTCTTCTTCACGGATTTCGCGCTCGCCATGTGATCTCCTTTTGAAAGCTGAGTCTTTGCGGTCAGACTACCTCAGAACGGGCGCGTCGGATGCGCTCATGCGGGCTCCTGCTGGCTGATGCAGTGAAACGCCCCGCCACCCTCGAGGAGCCGCTTCGCGGGCACGCCCACGACGCGGCGCGTGGGAAACAGCTTCGCAACGGCCGCGCGAGCGGGCTCGTCGTTGGGGACGCCGTACGCGGGCACGATGACGGTCGTGTTCGCGACGTAGAAGTTCACGTAGCTCGCGGGCATCGCTTTCCCGTCGCCGTCCGTGACGAGCCCGGGAGAGGGCACGTTCACGACCTTCAGGCGCCGGCCCTGCGCGTCCCAGAAGGAGCAGAGGTCGGCGTCGATCGCGAGGAGCGCCCGCGCGTTCGGATCGAAGCTGCCCGACGGGCGCATGCAGGCGACGACTCCGGGCGCGACGAAACGCGCGATCGTGTCGACATGGCCGTCGGTATGGTCGTTCAGGAGGCCGTCGCCGAGCCAGAGAACCGACGTGCAGCCGAGCGCCTCCTTGATGCCCGCCTCGATCGCCTCGATCGTCATTCCGGGGTTGCGATTCGGGTTCAGAAGGCACTGCCGCGTCGTGAGGCACGTGCCCTCGCCGTCCACGTCCACGGATCCGCCCTCGAGAATCCAGTCGAGTCGGAAGGAGGGAAGCTTCGCGGTGGCGGCGACGCGCGACGACACGGCGTCGTCGTCCGGCAGGACGTATTTCCCGCCCCAGCCGTTGAAGCCGAAGGACACGCTGGCCGTTTCGCCGTTTCGGCCCTTGAGAAACACCGGCGCGGTATCGCGCAGCCAGATGTCGCCAAATGGAATCCGGTGAAAGCGCGCGCCGAGGCCGGCGAGCGCGGCCTTCGCGAGGGACTCGTTCTCCGCATCCGGAACGAGGACCTCGAGCCTTTCACCCCGCGGCTTTCCCGACTCCAAACTTACGTCGGCGATCGCCGCGGCGAACGCCGTGAACGCGGCGCGGACGGGTGCGAGAGCCTCGCCCCAGAGGTCCTCGTGGCTGGGCCACGCGAGCCAGACCGCTACGTGGCGCTCCCACTCCGCGGGCTGCCGGAACCCCGCGGCGCGCGGGGTCGCCCTCGGGAGGACCGCTTTCGTCGGCGTCATCGGCGGAACTATAGAGCAGCGGGGCCGGCGCCCTTGTGCGCTCAGAGATAGCGCTCCTTGACGAGTCCGACGTGGTGGGCGACGTGCCCCGCGGTGATCCACGCGAGCGCCCGCACGGTGAACCGGTTTCCGCTCGCGATTCCGGAGCGCGCCCAGGCCGCATCCGGCAGGTTGCGGAAGAAGTGCGTCGTGGCCGCCCGGACCGCCTCGAATTCCGCGACGTGGCGCGCCCAGGGAAGGTCGTGCGCCGCCGAGGCGGCGAGCGCGATCTCCTGGTCGAAATCCGGGAGCGGGGAATCGAACCGGCGCGCGAACCAGAAGGCGCGGGACACGAAGAGCCGTTCGGTGTCGTTGATGTGGCTCAGCACCTCGCGGAGGCTCCACTTGCCGGGCGCGTAGCGGGACCGGGACTTCTCCTCGCCGACCGAGAGAAGAAGCGCACGCGTCTCCCCGAGCTGCGATTCCAGTGTCGCGCGGATGTCACCTGCAGGGACCTTGTCGATGTACGTCGCGTAGTACGGGGCGGCCTCGTGCGGGGCGGGCTTCG
>JARXKK010000080.1 GCA_030278895.1 Acidobacteriota bacterium | reverse complement strand
TGTCGGCTTTGACGCCGAGCTCCTTCACCTTGTGGCCGTTCACGGTCACCCGGCCTTCGAGAATGATCTGCTCGGCTGCGCGCCGCGACGCGATGCCGGCGGCGGAAAGGATCTTCTGGAGTCGTTCGGCGGTCATGGAGTGTCTTCTTCTGTCTTTTCTTCGACATTCTGCTCGGGGAACAGCTCGGTCTGCGCCGTGTTCGTCTCGACGCCGTAGAGCGCGTCGAGGTCCTCCGGGCGCGGGAGGTCTTTCAGGTCGGTCAGGCCGAAGTGGACGAGGAACTCCTTCGTCGTCTTGTAGAGGAACGGGGTCCCGACGACCTCCTTGCGGCCGGCCGTCGTGATGAGCTTCTTGTCGAGGAGAGTGCGCAGCGAGGAAGCCGAGTTCACGCCGCGCAGGTCCGCGATCTCCGGCGCCGTGACCGGCTGGCGGTACGCCACGATCGAGAGCACCTCGAGGCTCGCGATCGAGAGCTTGTTCTTGCCCTCGAGCCCGAGGAGGCTGCGGACCGGCAGGTCGAACTCGTTACGCGACACGAGCCGCGCGCCACCGGCGACGCGGTCGACGCGCAGGCCCCGCCCCTCGGCCTCGCAGGCCTTCTCCAGCGCGTCGAGAGCCGATTCGACTTCTTCCCTCGTGATTTCCGCGGCCTCGGCGAGGCGCTCGACGGTCGCGGGCTTGCCCGACGCGAAGAGCAGCGCCTCGAGGAGCGCGACGTGCGTGGTCACCGGTAGGCCTCCTCGTAGCTCTCGAGCGACGCGGCCTCGCCCGTCGGGTCGAGGTAGATCTCGTTGAACTCGCCGTCCTGCCGCGCCCGCACGACCCGCAGCCTCAGGAGCTCGAGGACGGCGAGGAATATCGCGATGGCCTCGCCGCGACCGGACAGCCCGCGAAACACGTCCGAGAGCGGCACGTTGCCGTTTCCGGCCTTCACCCGCGCGAGCATCTGCTCCATCTTCTCCTTGATGGAGAACTTCTGATGGGCGATCTCCATCGAGGGCGGATGCTGGGCGCGGTACCGGTCGACGGCGCCCTTGAAGAACGTGAGGAGGTCGAACAGCGAAACCTCCGAGAGGTCCGTCTCCTCGGCCTCTCCTTCCGCCATCTCGTAGCGGGCGGGCGGCCGGCTCCAGAGCCCGAGGCGGACGGACTCCATTTCGTGCAGCGACTCCGCGACGCCCTTGTACTTCCGGTACTCGAGGAGGCGCCTCACGAGCTCGTCGCGCGGGTCCTCGAGCGGCTCGCCCCCCACGGCGGGCGCGCGCGGCAGCACGAGCTGCGACTTGATGTGGAGGAGCATCGCCTCGACGTACAGGAACTCGGCCGCGACCTCGAGGTCGAGCTCCACCATCAGGACGATGTACTCGTGGTACTGCCGGCAGATGTCGGCCACGGGCAGGTTCTTGAGGTCAACCTCGTTCTTGCGGATGAGGTGAAGGAGCAGGTCCAGCGGCCCCTCGAACATCGGCAGCTTGACCGGGTAGGGCTGCATGAGGTCCGCGCCGGCGGGGATGGGGATGCGGATGCCTTCAGCCATCTACAGCAGCCCCATCGCATTGGAGACGGATTCCATAGTTTCAGAAGCAAGATTTCTTGCTCTCTCGTTTCCCGCTTCCAGAACGTCTTTGACGTAGCCCGGCTTCGCGACGATCTCGGCGCGCTTCTGGCGCACCGGCTCCAGCGCGGCGTTCATGTTGCGGATGAGATGCTTCTTGCAGTCCACGCAGCCGCGCGCAGCCGTGCGGCACTCGAGATCAACCTGCTTCTGCTCGTCGGGCGGCGAATACAGGACATGGAAGGGATAGAGGTTGCAGACGTCCGGGTTGCCCGGGTCCGAACGGCGCGCGCGGCCCGGGTCCGTGACCATGCTCATGACCTTCTTCTCGACGTCGGCAGCCGTGTCGGAGAGCGCGATCGTGTTGTTGTAGCTCTTCGACATCTTGCGGCCGTCGAGCCCCGGCACTTTCGGAGTCGCCGTAAAGAGCGCCTGCGGCTCGGGGAAGACGTCGCCGTAGAAGCCGTTGAAGCGGCGCACGATCTCGCGGCAGATCTCGAGATGGCTCTCCTGGTCCTTGCCGACGGGCACGTAGTGCGCGCGGTAGAGCGCGATGTCGGCCGTCATGAGGACCGGGTACCCGAGGAAGCCAAACGTGCCGAGGTCCCTCTCGCGGAGCTGTTCGATCTGCTCCTTGTAAGTCGGCACGCGCTCGAGCCAGCCGAGCGGCGTGATCATCCCGAAGACGAGCGCGAGCTCGGCCGTCTGGGGCACGCGCGACTGCACGAAGATGACGGAGCGCTCGGGGTCGAGGCCCACGGCCAGCCAGTCGGTGACCGCCTCGAGCGTCGACGTGCGGATCGCGGACGTGTCGGCGTAGTCGGTCGTGAGCGCGTGGAGGTCCGCCACGAAATAACGGCAGTCGTACTCTTCCTGCAGGTCCACCCAGTTCTTCACCGCGCCCCAGTAGTTCCCGAGGTGCACGCGTCCGGTCGGGCGAAGACCGGAAAGGACGATCTTCCTGGAAGGAAGAGACATCAGGACCTCAGCCACCCGATCACCAGGCCCTGGAGGGGCCGCATGATGATCCCGAGGACGCCGGTGAACATGAGGACGACGAGGATGACGAATCCATAGCGCCTCAGAAAAATGATCGCCGGGAGGGCGGAAGGGGGCACGAGGCTTTCGACGACGCCGAATCCGTCCAGGGGCGGGATCGGCAGCAGATTGAAGATGGCCAGCGAGACGTTCACGAGGACCGAGAGGCCGAAGATCAGCGAGAGGGGATAAAGAGGACTCGCTTTCGAAGAAATCTCGACGCCCTTGAGCAGCGCAAAGCCCGCTCCGAAGAGGAGGGCGAGCAGCAGGTTCGAGAGCGGCCCCGCCGCCGAGACGAGGAGGTTGGCGCGGCGTGGATTCGGAACGCCCCGGAGCGAGACCGGAACGGGGCGCGCCCAGCCGAAAACGGGCAGGCCCGAAAAGGCGAGCATCGCCGGGAACAAGAGGCTCCCGATCGGGTCCAGATGCTTCAGCGGGTTCATCGTGATACGTCCCAGGTCGCGCGCCGTGTTGTCGCCGCACTTCATCGCCACGTATCCGTGGGCCGACTCGTGGAAGGAGACGGCGAACAGCAGCACCACGATCTGGATCACGATTTCGAGCGTTTTTTGGGGGTCCACGGCGCCTTCGGGCGCGGATTCACCGCGCGGGCGCGGATGTTAACCCGGAACGACGGGGCATCAGTCCCCTGCCGGGAGGTCGGCCGCCCGGAGGAGCAGCGGCGCACGGAAGGCCGTGTCCGCGTTCACGGCGAGGAGGCGCGAGGCCTCGTCGCGGGCGCGTTTCATCCAGGCGACGTCGCGCACGAGGTCGCCGACGCGGAAGAGCGGCACCCCGCTCTGGCGCGTCCCGAGCGCGTCGCCGGGGCCGCGGCGCCTGAGGTCCTCCTCGGCCACCACGAATCCGTCGTCCGTCTTCTCGAGAACGGCAAGCCGCTCGCGGGATTCGGGCGACGCCTTCGTGCCGAAAAGGAGCACGCAGCGCGATTTTCGCCGGCCCCTTCCCACGCGTCCCCGGAGCTGGTGGAGCTGGGCGAGACCGAAGCGTTCCGCGTTCTCGATCAGCATGTACGACGCGTTCGGCACGTCGACGCCGACCTCGATGACGGTCGTGGCCGCGAGAACGTCGAGCCGGCCGGCAGCGAACTCCCCCATCGTCCGCTCGCGCTCTTCGGGCGGAATGCGGCCATGGACGACGCCGACCCGGCTCGCGGGCAGCGCCCGGCGGATTTCCCCCACGTGCTTCTCGACCGCGCGCGCCTCGATCTTGTCCGACTCCTCGATGAGGGGGACGACGACGTAGGCCTGGCCTCCGGCGCGGATCTCGGCCTCGATCTCGCGGAACGCGCCCCCGCGCTCGAACTCCGGGAGGACGCGCGTCACCACCGGAGTCCGCCCCGGTGGCTTTTCGTCCAGCGTCGAGACGTCGAGATCTCCGTAGAGCGTGAGCGCCAGCGAGCGCGGGATGGGCGTGGCGGACATCACGAGGAGGTGCGGTTTCCTTCCGGTGTCGTCGGCTTTCGCCGAGAGCGCCGTGCGTTGGGCGACGCCGAAGCGATGCTGCTCGTCGATCACGATGAGCCCGAGCCGCAGGAACTCCACGGGATTCTCCAGAAGAGCGTGCGTTCCAACCAGCAGGTTGATGCGTCCGCCCGCGAGCTGGTCGAGGAGCGCGGCGCGGGCCTTTCCCTTGACGCGGCCGGTGAGGAGGGCGGGCACGAGTCCGGACTTCGCAAGGAGCCGGAAGATCGTCGCCGCGTGTTGCTCGGCGAGGATCTCGGTCGGCGCCATGAGAGCGGTCTGGTACCCGCATGCGGCGGCGAGTGCGGCCGAGAGCACGGCGACGATCGTCTTGCCGCTCCCGACGTCGCCCTGGAGCAGCCGCCGCATGGGCGTGCCGCGCCGAAAGTCCTCGCCGATCTCCCGGATCACCCGCTTCTGGGCGCCCGTGAGCGCGAACGGAAGGAGGGCCTTGAGGCGCGCGCGAATCGTGTCGTCGGCCGCGAGCACGGGAGCGGGGTCCGCCGCACGCGCCCGGCGCCGCCGCTGCAGCCCGACCTGGAACTCGAGGAACTCCTCGTACACGAGGCGATGGAGGTAGGGCGACGTCCGCTCCGTCCACGGCTCGGCGTCGGCGGGGCCGCCGGCGCTCCCCGGGAAATGGGCTTCTCGGAGGGATTCGGAAAGAGAAGGCAGCTTCGGACCCTCGCGCGACGAGGGAGGCATGCGCTCCGGGAGGCGGTCTGCAAAATCTCTTAGAAGGTGAAAGACGAGGGTTCTCCTCGCACGGGGCGTCAGCGCCGGCAACTTCCGATAAATGGGCACCACCCGGCCCACCGAAAGCGGGTCCGCGACTCGCCGCGCACCTTCGCCCGCGGCCTTTCCCTCTTCCCCTTCTAAGAAATCTTCTATGAGTTCTTCTATCTGTGGGTTCTCCATCACGAGCCCGCGCCGATAGCGCGCCGCCTGCGTGGCGACGCCATAGACCCAAAAAGACCTCTTTGAAACGAGCCACCGCTGCAGGTACGGCTGGTTGAAGAAGACGAGGCGCAGGGAGCCCGTACCGTCGTCGAGAATCGCCTCGAAGATCGTGAAGCCCCGGCGCCGCGTGCGGATGAGGCGCGCCGAAAGGATCTCGCCCTTGACGGTCGTCGCCGGGCCGTCCGAGACGAGAGCGGAGATCGGTCCGATGCGCGTGCGGTCCTCGTAGCGGAAAGGAAGGTGAAGAAGGAGGTCGAGCGCCGTCTCGACTCCGGCCTCGGCAAGCTCCTTCGCGCGCGCGGGTCCGATGCCGGGCAGGCTGGCAAGCGATGGAAACGGCGGAAGCGGCGAGAGGATATTCCCTACGCCTTGCTGACCCGGAACGTGAGGTCCACGAGGCCGAAACGCGTGCGATCTCCGTCCTTGATCGTCACGGGCTGGCCCGTGACGATGCGCGTGCCGTTCACGAACGTTCCGTTCATCGTTCCGATCTCCTCGACGACCCGGAACTCGCCGTTCTCGTGGACGATTTTGGAGTGCCGGCGCGAAACGGACCGCTGCGTGTCGAGGTTCGCGAGGTCGACATCCGGTTTGATGCCCGTGACGGGGTCGACGCGCCCCACGGTGGTTTCGCCGTCGCGGTTCAGGAAGAACTCCTCGCCTCCCGCGGCGGCGACGAGCCGGAAAATGTCGTGGCGCTCGGACACCTTCGCGAAGATGTCGGAAGAGCTCTCGTCGAGCGCCGGTGCCGCGCCGGTCGATTGCTCGAGAAGCTTCGTCGTCTCGCGCAATCTCCGGGACAGCTTGCGGAGCATGCGCACCGCGATCTCGGCGTTGTGACGGAGCATTTCGTCGAACGTCGACTGGTTGATCCGGACGAGCTCGACGTCCACCTTCGCGCGCGCGGAGGCTGTGCGGGCGACGTCCTCGAGGATCGACATCTCGCCGAAGAAGTCGCCCTTCTCGAGCGTGGCGAGGAGCTTTTCGTCGCCGCGCCGGCCGCGCTTGTAAATCTCCACCGTGCCGGACTGAATGACGTACATCTCCGTGCCGACCTCGCCCTCCTCGAAGATGGGCTGGCCGGCAGAAAAGCGCGCGACGTAATCCGTGAACCCGCCCGGCGCCCCCGACTTGACGACGACTTTCATAGAGATGCTCTGGAAGTTTATCCGATGCGGAAAAAAGTGACTCGGGCCGGACGATAAGCCGGATTCTGTAACCGGTCGGCTCGCGCCTTCCGGCCGGCGGTCATTCCTCCAGGCCCGGCCTTTCGGACGGGCTCGAGCGACCTACCCGGTGACGTCGGCCGAAGCCGCGAGGGCGGGCGCCCCTTCCGTCACCCTATTTGGCCTTGCTCCGCGTGGGGTTTCGCCTGCCAGTTCCGTTGCCGGAACCGCGGTGCGCTCTTACCGCACCTTTTCACCCTTACCTGCGCCTTGCGGCGCGTCGGCGGTATGTTTTCTGTGCCACTTTCCTTCGGGTTACCCCGACCGGAATTTCTCCGGCACGCTGCCCGCGGGAGTCCGGACTTTCCTCCCCTCCTTCAGCCGAAGCGTCGAGAGCGGCGACCGCCTGTCCGGCCCGAGTCAGCCTCAGGATATCAGTTGACGACGACCATCGGGATGTACGAGCCGTCCGAGGTGCGCGAGCCGGCCGACGGGCCGTCGTTCACGACCCCGTAAACGACGAAATCCGAAGTGCCCGACGCGGGCCTGATGCGCGCGTAGCCGTGCGCGAGGCCGGCCTCGACGAGGATCGTGTTGAACTGCGTCCACTGCCCGCCTGCGAGAGTCACGCGCTTCGTGAGGAGGGGTGACGTCGCGCCCGTATCGGCGTCGAAGACGTCGATGACGTACTCGACGCCAGCCACGCTCCCCGCCCGCGCGTCGGCGATCGCGAGGTTGCTGCGCACCTCGCTGTCCTGTCTGAGGCCGTAAACCCAGGCCTCCCCCTTCGCGCGGGCGGAGGGAGCGACTGCCGGGTAGGACAGCCCGTACGATCCGCCGACGGTCGCGTCGGGGTTCGGGTTCGACGTCCGCGCCAGCGCGACCGCGCCCACGACGAGCAGCGTGCCGCCCTGGTTGCCGGCCGTCGGAATGGAAAGTCCAAGCCCTCTCAGAAACGTCAGGGCGTTCGGGGCGACGAACTGTTGTCGCGGTGCGAGCGTCGTCGTCCTCGTCCCGCTTCCAGCTCCCGAGAAAACCGACGCTGCTGTGTAGATGAGCGTGACGGTGGCAAGCGACGACGTCGGGTTCGTGAGCGTCAGATCTGTCGTGAAGTGGGTGGGCCCGGGGAGATCGAGGAGGATCGGGATCAGGCCTTCCGTCGCGTTCGCGACGAGAAGGCTCCCGTCCGACGTGCCCCCTCCGGCGCTGCCGCCGTCGTTGACGACCCCATAAGCGATGAAGCGGTCGGTCCCTGCGGTGCGCCGGACGCGCGCGTAACCGTTCGTTACGCCCGTGGACGTATTGGTGAGGACCCGGTTGTACTGGAAGAACTCTCCCGGCTGGAGCGTGTGCGCGAGCGGTGCCCCGACGGGCGCGCCGCTGTCCCCGTCGTAGAGCTGGATTTCCAGTGAGACCGGCCCCGACGTCGCCCCGGACGCCGAGCCGGGCGCGTGGACGATCGCGAGGTTCGAACGGAACGACCCGTTTTCACGAAGGCCATAGATCCAGGCGTCCGTGGGGCCGGTCGCGGCGCCGGCGGGTATGGCGGACGCGAACGTTCCGAAGGCGCCTCCGACGGAGGCCGAGAGGTTCGGCGTGGACGTGCGGGATCCCGCGAAGACAGCAGCCGGGTCGGAGACTCCGACGAACGTCGCAAACAAGGTTCCGAGCTTGCCCGTACCGTCCGGCGGAAGCGCCCAGCCATTCGCGGCGAGGAAAGCGATGACATCGGGAACGTAAAGCTGCCGTCCGGCGGGGAGAGCGCGGGCGACGGCCGGACCGCCGGCGCCGGGAGTGCCGGACGCCGGGACGTAAACGAGGATGAGCGTCGCGTCCGCAGCGCTGCGGTTCACCGCGACGAAATCCGACGTGTAGTGCGAAGACGCGGCGCCGCGCACGTCGAGGACGACGGGGACCTGAACGACCGGGCCCGATGGCGGCGTGGCGGGGCCGCTTCCGACCGTCAGGAAAATCGTGAGACCGCGCGCGATCGAGCCGGCCGTGGCCAGGAGACGCAGAGAATAAGTGCCTGCCGCCGCGCCACCGCCCGCGGTCAGGGTCAGCGTCGCGGTTTGCGTTCGCGAAAGGACGCCCGCGGCCAGAGTCGCGGGATTTCCGGGGCTGAACTCGGCCGTCACGCCCGAAGGAAGGCCCGTGAGGGTCACGGTGGCGACGGCGTCGGCGTCGCCACCGCCGATCTGGTAAAGCGACAGGTTCACGACGACGCTGCCGCCGGTTGCGAGAACCGGCGTCGCGGGATTCGCGCCGAGCGTGAAGTCCGTCGTCGAAGGAGCAGGAGCGGGGAGCGCGGCGGCGAGCGCGAACGCATCGACGGAACCGAGGCCGGTGGCGGCGTCGTAACCGGGAACGGCGTCGTAGCCCGTGACTCCGCGAGCAGCGTTGCTTCCCGTTGTGATGTCGTGGAATGCGGGCGAAACGGCCGCGAGCGGCGACGGCGTCGATGAGCCGACGGTTCCGTACTGCGCGCGCCCGACCGCGTAGAGGAGCGGATTCAGGTTGCCGAGGCGCGCGCCGGCCTTCTGCGACAGGAGAGCCGCGAGCCCGGCGAACGCGGGAGACGAGAATGACGTTCCGCCATAGTTGTCGATGAGGCCGGTCGTGGCCGTGGTGTGTCCCCGCACGGCCAGGTACGGCGTGCGGGTCGAGGCGGCGAGCGAGACGTCCGGCACCCAGCGGGCGGTGTCGGCGGGCAGGCCGGCGACGTTCTGCCAGGGCGGACGGGCGAAGAGAATGCTCTTGCCTCCGCCGCTGCCGCTCCAGGTCGTCTCGGGGACATAACCCCTGACGGACTTCTTCGTCGTCGCGTCGTTCGTCGTGTTCCAGTACGTCGAGGAGTTATCCGTGAATTGCGTGCCCCCGACGCAGGTGGCGTAGGGCGACGAGCAGAGGCCGTTCACTCCCGCGACCGTCGTCGAGGAGGAGCAACCCGCGACCCCGGTATCCCCGGAAGCCACGAGGACACTGGTCCCTTGAGCCGCCGCCTGCGCCCAGACGTTCGCATAGAAGGCCGTGTCGACGTCGCCGAACTCCGGTTCGCACCCTCCATACGACAGAGAAAGCACGTCCGCGACATTGGTGCTCACCGCGTAGAGCGCGGAAAGATCCACCCCGAAGGCCGTCGCCGTGTCCTTGGACGTGATGAGAATAGTGTGAGCGGCGGGCGCGACGGCGCCCGCCCATTGGAGGTCGATGTCGCTCTCGAGCTCGTCACCGCTCACGATGCCGGGATCCGGCCCGTTCAGGACGACGGCGGGGTCGTTCGGCGGCAGGCCGAAGTATTCCCGAAAGAACGTGGTGTCGGCGACGTTGACGTTCGATTGCGCGAGGAGGCCGATCGTGCGGCCGCGTCCGTCGAGCCCCACCGCGAGGAGCGGGTCGACGTTGTAGATAGCGGTGAAATCGGCGGGCGCGAGTGCGTGGTTGCCGCCCGGCAGCGTATGCAGGGGCGCTCGGCGCACAAGAGGCTGCCGCCTGGAAAACGAGTGCAGAGAGAGCACGCCCGCGACCCGGCGTGCGAGACCCAGCGGGAGACGCGCGGGCCGCACGTTCGCGATGCGCACGCGGCCGTCCACGAAGACCTCGTGGAGCTCGGTATCGAAGGCGCTCTCCACGTCTCGGGCGCGGCCGGAGAAGACGAGGGCGGCCCGGCCCGCAGGCGCGTCTTCCACTTCGAGGCCGTGGCTCGTCAGCCAGTCGCTGAGCGCGGCAATGTCCTCGTCCGAGGCTCCAAAGCGCGCCTCGAATTCGGCGGGTGAGAGCCACCGCCTGAAGTCCGGAGAGGCCGGATCCTGCTGGGTTACGAGCAGCCGCGCGAGCGCGTCCCTGTTGCGATGCGGCAGGACGAGCAGGATCCGGTCGAGGCGCGAGTCGCCGTCGAGGCGCTCGATGTCGCGCGCATCCGCCGCCTCCCGCGGGACTTCGCCGACGATCGAAAGAGCCTGGTCCGGTTGTGCGCCCCGCGCGGCCGACGCCAGAAGGAGAAGTCCGAGAACGGCCGCGCCGGGGGGCGGGCCGCCGGAACGCCGGCGGCCGAAGAGATCGATCGAACGCGCCATGCGGGGCACTGTGACGACGAAGAGGATTCCGATTGCCGCGACGACGAGCAGCGCGACGAAAGGCAGGAAGATGGAGACCAGGCTCTGCAGGAAGGCGAGGATGTCCTCGGCGAGAGAGAGGCCCGCGTTCGCAATGCCGGCCGTGAGAGCCGTCGACGTCAGACGCGTCGCGCTCTTCACGAGGTGGGAGACGAGGGCCACGGTCCCGCCGGACCCACCAGCGACCACGTCGAGAAGCGGCGAGCCTTCCGGCTGGACGCAGGCGATCGCGACGAGCGCACCGACGACGGGTCGGATGAACGAATGAAGCAGGTGCCAGAAATGGTCCAGGCCGGGGATCTTGTCGGCAAAGAATTCCAGCAGGAAGAGCACGGCCGCGACGGAAAGGGCCGGCGTCGAGGCCAGGAGTCGCGCGATCGCGCCTGGGTAGTCTTCCGGAAAGAAGCGCGCCATCGACCCGTACACGAGGAGAACGGCGTAGGAGTTGAGGCCCGCGGCGGCCGAGAGTCCGAGGCCGGTGCCGAAGAGCTGCGGAAGCCCGCCGGTCACCGATTCGCCTTCGCCGTGATCTCCGCGAGCGCGACCTGCGCCCTCCGATTCCCGGGATCGAGTCGCATGACTTCCTTGAGAGCCTTCATGCGCTCCGGCTCGTTCCGCTCGTTGAGGCAGGCCTCGGAAAGCTCCCACCACAGCTCCACGTTATCGGGGATGAACTTGACGGCTCGCCGCATGGTCTCGGTGGCGTGCCGCACCCACTTCGGGTTCTTCCGCTGGATCCTCGCGAGGAGCACCCAGTAATCCTTCTGGGCCGGGTCGAACTCGACGGCCTGCCGGACCATTTCGTACGCGGGGTAGTAGTCCTCTTCCTCGTACAGAACCTTCGCGCGCGTGTAGTTCTTCCGGCCGATTTCCTTCTGGACCTCGATGGTCGGCTCCGTTCCGGGCAGCGCGATGGTGTCCGCGCTCACCTCGAGCGTCCGGTCGTATGCCAGACGCGACTCGGGCGTCCGGAACGTGCGCTCGGCGCTGCGGAGGCTGGCGAAGAGCGCCTCGAGGGCCTCGCGCGCGTCGGCGAGGTGGGGCTTCAGGTGATGGTCCGGATGGAACATCCGCGCGCGTTCATGAAGCGCCTTGGCGACGACCTCGACCGGGGCCTGAGGATCGACGCCGAGGAGGTCGTAGTGCGAGGCCCAATCCAGCCGGCGATAGGTATTCCAGACGAGCTCGCGCTGGACCTCGTTCTGCTCGGAGACGCGCGCCGGAGGCTGGGCGCCCGCGATCTCGACGTTCAGGAAGAGAAGGCCTCCGGCGACGGTGTTTTTCTCGATGGGACGTCCCTGGCCGACGAGCTGAATCAGTCCCGTCGCCGCGAGCCGGGCGACGATCCGCTGGTCGCGATGAATCTGCTCGACCGTCGTCGTGCCGTCGACCTTTCCGAGCACTTCCGCCTCCGCCGCCGAGACGAGAATGGCTTGGTAGCGGAAGAGGATGTCCGGCGCAAAGACGGGCCGGGAGCCCGGATCGAGGGGCGAACTGAGCTGGGAGGCGGGAGCCGGGAGGCGGCGCAGGGCCTCGAGGAGGAGGCCCCCGGTCGGCCGATCCATCTTCGCGGGGACGGCCGGGGCCGTGTCCAGGGGCGTGACGGTGAAGATTCCGGCCGTCCACCTGAACGTATCGAAGAACAGGCGCTCGGAGAGGGCGCGAACGGCTGCCTCCGCGACGTATCCCGGCACCGCGCCCGATTCGGTGAGCGCGCGGGCGAGGCCCTGCCCGGGCTCGTTGAGCGCATGCTCGAACGCCGAGAGGAGGAGGTTCTCCTCGGCGAGACCGAATGTCCGCAGGAGGTCGCCCACGAGCTGGGCCTCCCGGTTCGAGCTCGCGAACAGGATCTGGCCCCGGTCGAAGGAGAACGTCCGCTCTTCGCCCTTGCTCGACACGAGCACCTTCGCCGTAGCGCGTTCCCGATAGAGAGTCCGCACGACCTCGGAAAACGAGGTGCGTTCGATCGACCCGCCGGTCAGCATCTTGACGCGGCTGTCGCTGCTGGGAGGGCTCATTCCTCCGAAAGTCTAGCAGCGACGGCGGATCTTTCGCCGTCCGGACGCTGACGGAAGCGCTCGATACGCGCGGCGACCGACTTTCCCGCGACCGCGGCGAGGGCCTCGTTCGTCGCGGCAAGGACGGCCTCTGCCCCGCCGAAGGCCGAAAGAAGCGTCTTCACGCGCACGGGGCCGAGGCCGGGAATCGCGAGGAGCGGGCTCTCGAGCGCGTGCTTCCCGCGCGCGCGCCGGTGCGCCTTGAGGCCGAATCGATGCGCTTCATCGCGCGCTCTCTGGATGAGCTTGAGGCCCGCGTTCGTCCTCGCGAGCACGATCGGGGCCGACCGGCCGGGCACGAAGACCTGCTCTTCGCGTTTCGCGAGCCCGGCCGCCGGCATTCCGATGCCGATGCGGTCGAGCGCCGCGAGCGCCGCCGAGAGCTGCCCCTTGCCCCCGTCGATCAGGAGGAGATCCGGCAGCGGCCTTCCCTCCGGTACCGCATGCGTGTAGCGGCGCGAGACGGCCTCGGCAATCGACGCGAAGTCGTCGACGCCCGGCCGGTCGATCCGGAAGAGGCGGTACTCGTCCTTGGCGGGCTCGCCGTCCACGAAGACGACGCAGGAGGCGTACGTCGCCTCCCCGTGAAAGTGGGAGATGTCGAAGCACTCGATCCGGGAGGGACGCCGGTCGAGGTCGAGCGCCTTGGCGAGAGCGAGCGTCGCCTTTTCGCCGCTCTCCCGCGCCCTTCGAAAGCGCCGGAGATGGTTCTGGCGGGCGTTGTCGCGGGCGATCTGCACGCGCTCGAACCCCGCTCCGCGCCGCGGCGTCTTGATCGTGACGCGCGACCCTTTCCGCTCCGTGAGCCAGACCTCGATCGGTTCGAGCGCCTCGTCGGGCAGGTCGACGGGCAGGAGAATGTCGCGCGGCAGGAACGTCGTCGCGTCGTAGAATTGGGAAAGAAGAGACACCCAGAATTCCTCGGGCGGAACGTCGCCGAGCTTCTCCCAGAAATACTCGCGTGAATCGAGGACGACGCCGCCACGCACGAAGAGGACGGCCGCGGCGACGTTTCCCTCGCCTGCGAATTCGCCGAACACGTCGAGATCCTCGCCCGCCACGTACTGCACGCGCTGTTTCTCGGCGAGCTCCGCGACCGTGCGCAGGCAGTCGCGGTACGCCGCCGCCATCTCGAAGTTCTCCGTCTCCGCGGCCGCGCGCATCTTCTCCTCGAGGCGAGGCTGCAGTTCCTCGTTCTTGCCGGACAGAAAGAGGAGAACGTCTTTCACGGCCTCGTCATACGCGGGTTTCGTCGTGAGACCGGCGACACAAGGCCCGAGGCACGCATGCATGTCCCAGTAGAGGCAGGGCCGCGGGAGCGTGCCGTCGATCTCGATCCGGCACGTACGAACCTGGAACAGCCGCTGGACCATCGTCATGGCGCCGCGGCACGTGCGCGCGGGAATGAACGGTCCGAAATAGCTGTGCCCGTCCTTCAGGACGCGCCGCGTGACGAAGGCGCGCGGCCAGGCCTCCCCCGTGGTGACCTTGATGTACGGATACGTCTTGTCGTCGCGGAGCATGATGTTGTACCGCGGCTTGTGCTTCTTGATGTACGCGTTCTCGAGAGCGAGGGCCTCGCTCTCGCTCTTCGCGATGACCGTGTCGATCGTGGAGAATTCGGCGAGAAGCGCTTCCGTCTTCGGGTGCTTGGGCCCCGCGTTGAAGTAGGACGCGAGCCTCTTCCGGATCGACCGCGCCTTCCCGACGTACAGGATCTTCCCCTTGCCGTCCTTGTAGAGGTAGATGCCCGGCTGGTCGGAATAGAGGGAGAGATCCGGAGGCGCGCCCACGACTCCGATTCTACGGAGCGTGTCCACGTCACCGCCAAGAGAGGCTAGAACACCTTGCCGAGCCGCGATGCGAGGGTCGAGACCTTGACGTATCC
>JARXKK010000079.1 GCA_030278895.1 Acidobacteriota bacterium | reverse complement strand
GCGGGAAACCTCGTGAAAGCGAACGACGACAAGCCTCTCGTCGTGATCAACCAGGTCGAGCCCGTCTTCGTCACGTTCGCCGTGCCCGAGGGCGCCCTCGCCGACGTGAAGAAGCGCTCCGCGGCCGGCAAGCTGACGGTCCTCGCGACGCCGAACGGCGCGGGCGCCTCGGCTTCCACCGGCGAGCTGACGTTCATCGACAACGCCGTCGACACGACGACGGGAACGATCAACCTGAAGGCGACGTTCCCGAACCGGGATCACGCGCTGTGGCCGGGCCAGTTCGCGAACGTCTCGCTGCGCCTCGCGAACGAGACGGGCGCCCTCGTGGTCCCGAGCCAGGCCGTGCAGACGGGCCAGGCCGGCACCTACGTCTACGTCATCGGCGCCGACGACGCCGTTGCCGTGCGGCCCGTCGTCGTGCGCCGCACGTATCGCGAGTGGTCCGTCCTCGAGAAGGGAGTCGCCGCCGGGGAACGCGTCGTCACCGACGGCCACCTGCGCCTCGCCCCCGGCGTGAAGGTCACGATCAAGAAAGCCGGCTGATGAACATTTCCGAGATCTTCATCCGGCGCCCGGTCGCGACGACGCTCGTGATGCTCGCGATCCTCTTCTTCGGGATCGTGGGCTACCGGCTCCTCCCGGTTTCGGATCTGCCCAGCGTGGACTTCCCCACGATTCAGGTCACGGCCGCCCTGCCCGGCGCCAGCCCGGAGACGATGGCCGCCGCCGTCGCGACGCCGCTCGAGCGGCAGTTCACGACCATCGCGGGCCTCGACTCCATGAACTCGACGAGCATCCTCGGCATCACGCAGATCAGCCTCCAGTTCAACCTCAGCCGGAGCCTCGACGCGGCGGCCCAGGACGTACAGGCCGCGATCGGCGCCGCCTCGCGCCAGCTGCCGCCCGGAATGCCGAGCCCGCCGACGTACCAGAAGGTGAACCCGGCCGACCAGCCGGTGCTCTACATCGCTCTGACCGGGCCGACCCTGACTCTCTCGGCGCTCGACGAGTACGCCGAGACGCTCGTCGCGCAGCGCATCTCGACCGTTTCGGGAGTCGCGCAGGTGCAGGTGTTCGGCGCGCAGAAATACGCGGTGCGCATCCAGCTCGACCCGCACGCGCTCGCGTCGCGCGGCATCGGCATCGACGAAGCCGCGGCCGCGGTCGCCGCCGCGAACGTCAACCTGCCGACGGGCACGCTCTGGGGAGCGAACACGGCCTTCACCGTCCTCGCCACCGGCCAGCTCACGGAAGCCTCCGCATACGGGCCGCTCATCGTGGCGTACCGCAACGGCTCCCCCGTCCGCGTGAAGGACATCGGCCGCGCGATCGACGGCGTCGAGAACGACAAGACGGCGTCCTGGTTCTACACGAAGGCCGGCGCGAACCGCGCGATCGTTCTCGCGATCCAGAAGCAGCCCGGCGAGAACACGGTCGAGGTCGTCTCGAACATACGCAAGCTCATCCCCGTTTTCGAGTCGCAGCTCCCCGGCTCGGCGCGCCTGAACGTGATTTACGACCGGTCGCAGTCGATCCGCGAGTCGGTCGCGGACGTGAAGTTCACGCTCTGGCTCACGCTCGCTCTCGTCGTCCTCGTCATCTTCCTCTTCCTGCGCAACCTCTCCGCCACGGTCATTCCGTCCCTCGCTCTGCCGCTGTCGATCGCCGGCACGTTCGCGGCGATGTACGTGCTCGGTTACAGCATGGACAACCTGTCGCTCATGGCGCTCACGTTGTCGGTCGGGTTCGTCGTCGACGACGCGATCGTCGTTCTCGAGAACATCGTGCGCCACATCGAAAAGGGCGAGGAGCCGTTCGAGGCGGCCCTCAAGGGAACGAAGGAAATCGGATTCACGATCGTCTCCATGACCCTTTCGCTCGCGGCCGTCTTCATTCCGCTGCTCTTCATGGGCGGCATCGTGGGCCGCCTCTTCCGCGAGTTCGCCGTCACGATCGCCGTCTCGATTCTCGTGTCGGGATTCGTGTCCCTGTCGCTGACGCCCATGCTCTGCGCGCGCTACCTGAGGGCGCACGACCCGAACAGGAAGCACGGCCGCCTCTATCAGGCGTTCGAGGGCGCATTCGACGCAACCCTGCGTTTCTACGAGCGCGGGCTCCGGTGGGTCCTCGCGCACCAGCGGATCACGATGGCGTTCTCTCTGCTCATCCTCGCCGGCACGGCGGTACTCTTCGTCGTCATTCCGAAGGGATTTCTTCCGAGCGACGACATCGGCCAGATCTTCGCCCCCACGAAGGCCGCCCAGGGCATCTCCTTCGAATCCATGATCGAGCACCAGCAGAAGCTCGCCGCGATCGTGAACGAGGATCCCGACGTCGAGAGCTTCATGTCGAGCGCCGGCAACCGCGGCAACAACGCGAGCGGCGGCAACACGGGCACGCTTTTCATGAAGCTCAAGCCCCGGCCCGCGAGGAAATCCACCGTCGACGAGATCATCCAGCGCCTCCGGCCGAAGCTTTTGCTCGTGCCGGGCATCCTCGCGTTCCCGCAGAACCCGCCTCCGATCCGCCTCGGCGGCCAGCTGACGCAGGCGCAGTACCAGTTCACGATGCAGGCCTCCGACACGAAGGACCTCTACGCGCGCGCGCCCGAGATGGAGAAGAAGATTCGCGGCATCCGCGGCCTGACGGACATCGTGAGCGACTTGCAGCTCGCGAACCCGACCGCCTACCTCACGATCGACCGCGACCGCGCGGCGTCGCTCGGGATCTCGCCCGAGAAGATCGAAACCGCTCTCTACACGGCCTACGGCTCGCGGCAGATCTCGACGATCTTCTCGCCGAACAACGAGTACCAGGTGATCATGGAGCTCCTCCCGCAATACCAGCGCGACCCGTCGGCTCTCCAGGCGCTCTACGTGAGGGGTCTCAAGGGCGACCTCGCCCCCCTCGCGGCGGTCACGCGGTTCGAGCAGACGGTCGGGCCGCTTGCCGTGAATCACGCGGGGCAGCTCCCGTCCGTCACGGTGTCCTTCAACCTGCAGCCCGGTGTGTCGCTGGGCGACGCGGTCACCGAGATCAACAAAATCGCGCGCGAAACGCTTCCCGCCAGCGTCACGACCGTCTTCCAGGGCACGGCCCAGGCCTTTCAGGATTCGCAGAAGGGTCTCGGGCTCCTCCTGCTCATCGCGATTCTCGTGATCTACGGCGTCCTCGGCATTCTCTACGAGGATTTCCTGCACCCGATCACGATTCTCTCGGCGCTTCCCTTCGCGGGGTTCGGCGCGCTCGTGACGCTCCTTCTGTTCAAGACGGAGCTCTCGATCTACGCCTTCGTGGGCGTCATCCTGCTCGTGGGGCTCGTCAAGAAGAACGGCATCATGATGGTGGACTTCGCCGTCGAGGCGCGCCGCGCGGGAAAGAGCGCGCCGGACGCGATCTACGAGGCCTGCGTCGTGCGCTTCCGCCCGATCATGATGACGACGATGGCCGCGCTCATGGGCACGCTGCCGATCGCGCTCGGACTCGGCGCGGGGGCTGCGTCGCGACGGCCGCTCGGGCTCGCGGTCGTCGGCGGACTGCTTTTCTCGCAGATGATCACGCTTTACGTCACGCCGGTCTTTTACGTCTACATGGACCGGTTCGGCGCGCGGATCGGGCGCCGGAAGCGCACGCGCGCGGAGGGCGGCTCTTACGAGGCGGCTTCGAGCAGCCGCGCGACGACGTCCGCGGCGCAGTAGGACGACGAGCCAGGCATTACGAAACGGCCGATGTCGGTGACGTCGTCGCCCGAGGTGACGAGCGTCTTCTCGCCGATCCCTCCGGCCCGCGTCTGCCCGATGCCGATGTCGGCCATGAGCGCGTTGCAGAGGCACTTGCGGCCGGTCGCGTTCTCTTCTCCGCCGCCTTTCGCCACGTAAGCGGCCACCGGCTCGGAAGCGCAGCGGTATCCCGTCGCGCCGTCTTCCTTGCGGTACGGCTCGCGGAGGTAGCCGAGGTCGCAGATGCGCGTGCGCGCGAGATAGGCCGCCTCGCTCGAAAGGGTGCCCTCGAGCTGCACGACCTTGAACGGGAAGCCCGTCGGCGAGGCGACGGGATCCGTGAAGATGCGTGCCAGGCCCGCGGTCGCGAGCTTGAGGACGCGCTCTTTCGTCGCGTGGTCCATCCCCGACTCCGCGCAGTAGGCGAAGGCGGTGCCGACCTGAATGCCCGCCGCCCCTTTCGCGAGGGCGTCCCGCAGGCCCTCGGCCGTGCCACGGCCTCCGGCCAGCCAGAACGGAAGAGCGAGCTCGCGCATCTTCGCGAGGTCCACGAGGTCGCGCTCTCCGTATACGGGCTCTCCTGCCGCGGACAGAGCCGGCTTGCCGCGGGGCGGCGCGTTGTGCCCGCCCGCCGTGGGCCCCTCGATGATGAAACCGTCGACGCGCCCGTTCGCCTTGCGCACGAGCGTGAGCGCGAGCGTGTTCGACGAGACGATCGGGTAGAAGGCCGGCCTCGTCAGAGGGGGCAGCACGCCCTCGGCGTAGTCGGACGGCGAGAGCCGCATCATCGTGTCCTCGCCCGCGAGCGATCCCGTCACGCTCAGCGGGTATTCCGCCGGCCCGTGCAGGGCGAAGGCGTCGAGGACGCCGGGAACGCGGATCGGGATGCCGGCACCCATGAGGACGGCCGCCACTCCCGCGAGCATCGCTCCATACATGGAGGGCAGGAGCGGGAGCTGGATCTTCTCGAGGTAGTTGATCCCGACGGGCCCGTCATGTCCCTCGCGCGCGAGAAAGACTTCAGCGTAGTTCGCGACGATGCAGAGCTCGACGAGATCACGCGCCGAGCCGGTCCGCGCGTACATCGGGATGGCCCTGTAGGGCGTGCCCGCGGGCCGGCCCCCTTCGACGAAATGGCGCGCGAGGACGCGCGCGGCCATTTCACGGAACGGGAAGCTGGCGATCGCGCGGCGCATGTGTCCGCCCGCGTCGCCGTCCTGGAGGCGCCTCGAGACGATCACGTCCAGCGCGGTTCCGGAAACGACACCGAGCTGGCCGAGGCGCGATACGGCATTCGCGAGCGTCCAATTCGAGACGCCGGCGCCCATTCCACCCTGGATGATCTTCGGCAACTCCGGCAAGGGAACCTTTCCGGCCTAACAATCCGTCAGCGTCAGGATATACCCGGGACGCGACACTTCGCATGACGCAATGAGTTGACGCAGCGCGTAATTCACGCTATATTCGTCATCTGAGACCAAACAGCGGAGGTGCCTGTGAACCGAGAACCGAATCCAGCCCCGAGACCCACGAAATCGAGGCCGGCCGTTCCGGACCGGTCCGGCGACCACACGTGTCTCCAGTGTCCCGCGTGCGGTAGCGAGGCGTGCCGCACGATGCAGGATCTCGGGATGTACTGCGACACCGCCATCGCCGCTTCCCAGGCTTCGCAGGCCGAAAGGCGACCGAAAAAGAAATCCGTCGCCGCTGCCTGAGACTCAGCCCAGGAAGAGCGTGACGAGCCGGTTCGCGATGAACGCGCCGGAGTAGGCGAGCAGCCCCATGTACGCGAACTGAACGGCCGGCCACTTCCAGCCGCCGGTCTCGCGCCGCACGACGGCCACCGTCGAGAGGCACTGCATCGCGAACGCGAAGAAGACGAGCAGCGCGACGGCCCCGCCGGGCGTGAGGTCGTGCCGGAGCGCGGCCTGGAGGCCTTCGCTTCCGGCCTTCGGGTCCATGCCGTAGAGCGTGCCGAGCGTCCCGACGATCACCTCGCGTGCCGCGAGAGACATCACGATGCCGATGCCGATGCGCCAGTCGAATCCGAGCGGCCTCACGAACGGCTCGATGAGACGACCGATCGTCCCGGCCACGCTGTTCGCGATCTCGGGCATCTTCCCCCCCGAAAGCGGAAGGTGCGCGAGGATCCAAAGCACCACGGCGACGCCGAGGATCACCGTGCCGGCGCGACGGAGGAAGATTTTCGCGCGGTCATACATCCGGAGGGCGATCTGCCGCAGGGTCGGCCGGCGGTAGGGCGGCATTTCGAGCAGGAACGGCGCCCCGTCGCTCTTCAGGACGGACGACTTCAGGAGACGCGCCGTGCCGAAGGCCGCGACGAAGCCGAGGACATAGAGGCCGAGCATCGCCGCCGCACGCGTCCCGAGAAACGGCCCGAGCAGCGGCCGTTCCGGGAGGAAGGCCGCGATGATGAGGGTGTAAACGGGCAGCCGCGCCGAGCAGGTCATGAAGGGCGCGATGAGGATCGTCGCGATGCGGTCGCGCTTGTTCTCGATCGTCCGAGCCGCGAGTACAGCGGGCACGGCGCAGGCGTAGGCGGAGAGGAGCGGCAGGAACGACTTTCCCTGCAAGCCGGCCTTTCGCATCGTCCGGTCGGCGATGAGCGCCGCGCGCGCCAGATAACCCGAGTCCTCGAGAAGGCCGATGAAGAGGAAGAGCAGCAGGATCTGCGGGAGGAAGATGACCACGGAGCCGACCCCGCCCCACACCCCCTCGATGAGGAGCGACTTGAGCGCGGAGGCGGGCAGAACGGCCGAGAGCCAAGCGCCCGACGCCGACACGGCGTGGTCCACGGCGTCCATGAGGGGCCGCGCCGCCGAGAAGATCGTCTGGAACACCGCGACGACGACCGCGAGGAAGATGAGCGGCCCCGCGACGGGATGCAGGAACACGGCGTCGAGACGGCGCGTCCAGACCGGCGGCGCGGGCTGGGAATAGCCCGCCTTGTCCCCCATGGCGACGGCCCACTGCCTGCATTTCGGAATGTCGGCGAGGACCGGCAGGTCGAGCGAGGGTGGCAGCCCGACCGCCCCGCTCAGGAACTCCCGCACCATCTCGAGTCCTTCGCCGCGGGACGCGCTGACCAGCGCGACCGGCACGCCGAGCCGCGTCGCGAGCGCCTCCGGATCCACCGCGCCACCGCGGTCCGCGAGCTCGTCGGCCATGTTCAGGACGACGAGCGTCGGCAGGCCCAGCGAAAGGACGGGCGCCGCGAGGACGAGATGGCGGTTCAGGTTCGTCGAATCGAGAATCAGGAGGACGGCGTCGGGCTTCGGAGTTCCCGCCATCTCGCCCGCGAGAACGTCGCGCGTCACGCGCTCGTCCTCCGAGCGCGGGATCAGGCTGTAGACGCCGGGCAGGTCGATGAGGACGACCTCGCGGTGGTTGCCTTCGAGACGCGCACGGCCGCGGCGCTGCTCGACGGTGACGCCCGGGAAGTTCGCGACCTTCTGGCGCAGGCCCGTCAGCCGGTTGAAGAGCGTGGACTTGCCGGAGTTCGGCGGGCCCACGAGCGCGACGAGCCGCGGAGTGGCTCCCGTAATGGGAAGCGCCGCCACCGGGCATCCTTCGCAGCCGTGCAGCCCGCTCACGGGGCCCCCTCTTTCCCGGCCTCGACGCGCAGCTTCCGGGCCGTGTCGCGGCGCAGCGCGAACTCGGTTCCGTCCACGCGGAAGACCCGCGGATCGCCGCCCGGCGCGCTCCGGGCCGCGGTGATCCGCGCGCCCGGAAGGAATCCCAGCTCCATGAGGCGGTTCGCGTCCCCTTCGGGCAGGTCGATCGACGAGAGCACGCCCGACTCGCCGACGGCGAGATCGTCGAGGCTCGCCGGATTCGTGCTCACGGCAGGGGCATGCATGAGACTGAGTCGCATCTTCAAGAGTATACCCCCTGGGGGGCCGGTCCTGTCGATGATGCGGATGTCTCATCCATCGGAACCCGCGGCCGCCGGCGTAGGCTCCTCGCGGGGAGACCGCGGCCCATGCACGAGCCCGTACGGAATCTTTCTCCGAGCATGCGGCCCGCTCCAGCCTGGCACGCGCAGGGCGTCGATGACGTCGCCGGCGAGCTTCGAACGAACCTCGACACCGGCCTCTCCCCGGACACCCTGCCCGAGCGGCCGGCCGACGAATCCCCCGACGGCGACGGGCGAGGCGCCTGGCGCATTCTCTGGAGCCAGCTCAAGGGCGGCGTGATCCTCGTCCTGATTGCCGCGACCGCCGTCATGTTCGCGCTCGGTCACGTCGGAGACGCGCTCGCGATCGCGGCTTCCGTCGTCTTCTCGGTCGTCTTCGGGTTCATCACGGACTTCCGCGCCGAGCGGGCGCTCGATGCGCTCCGCACTCTCTCCGCTCCGACGGCCCGCGTCGTACGCGGAGGCCTGGAGCACGAGGTCCCCGCGGACGATCTGAGGCCGGGCGATCTCCTCGTCCTCATGGGGGGCCAGATCGTCGCGGCCGACGGACGGGTCGCCGTCGCGCACGACCTGCAGGCCGACGAGTCCGCGCTCACCGGCGAGAGCGTTCCCGTCGTGAAGTCGACGGACCCGGTCGACGCCGCCGCGCCGCTGGCCGAACAGACCTCGATGGCGTGGGCCGGCACCACCATCGTCAGCGGCTCGGGACGGATGGTGGTGACCGGGATCGGGGGCGGAACGGAGCTGGGCCGCATCGGGAAGCTCGTCGCAGGCCAGGGCCGCGAGGAGACACCCCTCGAGAGGCAGGCCGAGCAGCTCGGCCGCCGACTCGCGCTCCTCGCGATCGGGCTCTCGGCCCTCGTGACGATTCTCGGGCTCCTGCGCGACCGCCCTTTCTGGCTCATGCTCGAAACGGGTGTCATCCTCGCCATCGCGGCGATCCCCGAGGGCCTGCCGGCCGTCACGACGATCGCGCTCGCGGCCGGCGTCCGGCGGATGGCGAAGGCCGACAGCCTCGTGCGCCGGCTCTCGTCGGTCGAGACGCTCGGCTGCACGTCCGTCATCTGCACCGACAAGACCGGCACGCTCACCGAGAACGTCATGCGTGTCACACGCGTCGTTCTCTCCGGGCGCAGCCTCGACGTCTCGGGCCAGCGTTACGACCCGGCCGGCGAGTTTCGTGACGACGGCAAGCCGGTGCCTCCGGGGGGCGACCGGGACCTGACGCGCCTCCTCGAGATCGCCGCCGTCTGCAACGACGCGAAGCTCGAATCTCACGAGGGCTGGCACGTCCACGGCTCCTCCACGGAAGGCGCGCTCCTCGCGCTCGCGGGCAAAGGCAGGGTCGATGCCTCGCGGTTCGAACGCGTGAGCGCCATGGCCTTCTCTTCCGAGAGGAAGCGTATGTCCGTCGTCGCTCGCGACGGCGCAGGCCAGTTGTGGTCGTTCGTCAAGGGCTCGCCCGAGAGCCTCGTCGCGCGCGCCACGAGCGTCCTCGCCGGGGGCGCCGAAGTGCCGCTAGACGCGACGGCCCGAGATCGCCTGCTCGCCTCCGCGCACTCTCTCGGGGAGTCCGGCCACCGCGTCCTCGCGCTCGCGTACCGGCGTATGGGTCCCGGGGACGCCGCCGAGGCCGCCGAAGAAGGGCTCACATGGGTGGGGTTCGTCGGCCTCATCGACCCGCCGCGCGCAAACGTCCGCGGCGCCATCGAGGAGCTGCGCAGCGCCGGCATCCGCACCGTGATGGTGACCGGAGACCAGAAGGGCACGGCGATGGCCGTGGCGAGGGAGCTCGCAATCGCCGGCCCGGGGGACCTCTGCCTCGACTCGGCGGAGCTCGCCCTGTACCTCCGGGAGCACCGCTGGGAGGACCTCCGAAAGACCGCCGTCTTCGCGCGCGTCACCCCCGAGGACAAGCTGACGATCGTGAAGGCGCTCCGCGAGGCCGGCCGGATCGTCGCGATGACGGGTGACGGAATCAACGACGCTCCCGCGCTGAAGGCAGCGCACATCGGGATCGCGATCGGCCTCGGATCGGCGGACGTCGCGCGCGCGTCTTCCGACCTCGTCGTCACGAGCGGCGACTACGCGACGCTCCCGGCGGCGGTCGCGGAGGGCCGGCAGATCTACGCGAACATCCGCCGTGCCGTGCACTTCCTGCTCCTGTGCAGCCTCGCGACGATCGGCGTCATGCTGGTTGCCGTCGTCACGAACCTGCCTCTGCCCATGAGCCCGCTCCAGCTCCTGTGGCTGAACCTCGTCGTCCACATCTTCCCCGCGGTCGCGCTCGTCCTCGTTCCCGGCGAGCAAGGCGTGATGACGCGCCCCCCGCGCGACCCGAACGAGCCCCTTCTGACATGGGGAGCGACGGGCCGGACCGCGTTGAAGAGCGCCGCCGTGGCTGCGGTCGTTCTCTGGAGCTACACGGCGGGCGGCGGACGCCACGACGGGCCGCGCGGCCAGACGCTCGTGATGGCGACGCTCGCGCTCACGCTTCTCGCCCAGTCGTTCGCCACGCTCTCGGACACACAGCCGTTCTGGCGGATGCGGTCGAGCCTCGCGCCCGCGTTCTGGCTCGCCCTCGCCGGCGGCCTCTGTCTGCAGGCCATCGCGGTCGCGTGGCCGCCGCTCGCGTCGGTTCTCCTCACGGAGCCCCTCTCTCCGGCGGACTGGCTACGGGTTCTCGGGATGTCTCTCGTGGCCCTCGCGGCCGTCGAAGCCGGCAAAGCCTTCGCGCGCGTGAAGAGTTGAACTAGGATTCCGCCATGGCTGGAGCCGGACTCTCCGTCCTCGTCCCCGTCGACTTCTCCCCCACGTCCCTGAAGGCGCTGCGGGAAGCCCGGCGGCTCGCCGACCGGATGGGCGCGTCGCTCACGCTTCTCCACGTCCGGCCGCTCTCCGACGTCCGCGCCGCCATCGACGAGGGCCGGGAGGACCTCCTCGAGGGACCGCCGCGGACGCTCGCCTCCGCGATGAGAAGCCACTACGCCGTGCGCCTCGCGGGGCTCGTCGGGCGCGCGGGGGCGTCCGAGACGCGCCTCTCTTCCGGCCGCGCGAGCCGCGAGATCCTGCGCGCGGCGAAGAGTTTCGACTTCGTCGTCATGGGCCGGACGGGCCGCGGCGGCCTCTCCGGCCTCCTCGGCGGTACGACGCAGAAGGTTCTCGCGGTCTGCCCGGTCCCGGTCGTCGTCGTCCCGGCCTGAGCCTACCGGGCCGGGGCGCTCCCGTCGCTCTTGAGGAATTTCAACAGCTCGGAGTTCGTGGACAGGATGAGCCACGTCTTCTCGTCGAGGCTGCCGCTCAAGGCCTCCATCGACTTCAGAAACTTGTAGAGGTCGGGGTCCTTGCCGTAGGCTCTCGCGTAAATGGCGGTGGCCTTGGCGTCCGCGATTCCCTTGACCTCCTGGGCCGACTTGTAGCCGCCGGACGAAGCTCCGAGGACGTCGCGCTCTTTCTGGCCGCGAACCTCCGCGGCGCGCCCCTGGCCCTCGGAGCGGCTCCGCTCGGCGATGCGCTTGCGCTCCGAGATCATCCGCTCGAAGACCTTCTGCTGAACGCTCTCCACGTAGTTGATGCGCTTGAACCTCACGTCCACCAGCTCGATTCCGAACTCGGGCGTGATCTTCGCGGCCTTGTCGAGGATGATCTTCGCGATCCCCCCGCGGCCGGCGCTCACTTTTGCCATGGCCTCGGCGGCCCCGATCCCTTCCAGGTCTTCCGTCACCTGGAACGTCCGGTTGGTCGAGCGGACGACCTCGATCAGATCGAACGACGCGACGGCGTTCCGCGTCTCGCCGTCCACGATGTCGTCGAGCCGGCTCTGCCCGCCCCGCTCGTCGCGCACGGCCTGGAAGAACCGCAGCGGGTCGGCGATGCGCCAGCGGGCATACGTGTCGACCCAGATGTACTTCTTGTCCTTGGTCGGAATCTCGTTCGGATCTCCGTCGTACTCGAGCCAGCGCTTGTCGAAGCGGTGGACTTCCTGGACGACGGGCAGCTTCAGATGCAGGCCGGGGTCCTTCACGACGCCGCCGACCGGCCTCCCGAACTGGGTGAGGATGACCTGCTCGGTCTCGGAGACCGTGTAGATCGACGAGAACAGGATGACGACGAGCGCCAGGACCGCGACGACGATGCCGGGCTTCTTCACGGCTTCACCTCCTTCACGTCCTTCGCTTCCTTCCGCTCGCCCTCGAGCTGGAGGAGCGGGAGGATGCCTCGCGCGCTCTCGTCGAGAATCAGCTTTCGCCCCACCTTCGGCAGGATCGCGCTCAGGGTCTCGAGGTAGATGCGCCGCCTCGTCACGGCGGGCGCCTTCTTGTACTCCTCGTTCAGGGCTTCGAAGCGCTTGGCGTCCCCTTCGGCGTTGTTGACGCGCTCGAGCGCGTAGCCCTCGGCCGCCCGGATGGCCTGCTCGGCCTCTCCCTTGGCCTTCGGAACCGCCTTGTTGTAGTCGGACCAGGCGTCGTTGATGGCGCGCTCCTTCTCCTGGATTGCCTGGTTGACCTCGTTGAACGCCGGCTTGACCGAGGTGGGCGGATTCACGTCCTGCAGGACGAGCTGCTGGACCTCGATACCGATCCCGTACAGCTCACACAGCCGCTGCAGCTCCGCCTTGGCCTGAAGCGCGATCGCCTCGCGCCCGATGGTCAGGACCTCGTCCACGCTGTGATCGCCCACGACCTGCCGCATGGCCGCCTCGGACATGTATCGGAAGGTCTCGGGGACATCGCGCACGCGAAAGAGAAACGAGCTGGGATCCTTGATGCGGTACTGGACGATCCACTCGACCACCGCGACGTTGAGGTCTCCGGTCAGCATCTGAGACTCGGCGATGGTCTGGGGCGAGGCGGGCGCGTAGCTGGTCTGGGCGGCCGCCCGGGCGGTCCGGAACCCGAACTCCATCTTGAGCTGGCGCTGGACGGGCACCTTCGTGATCTGCTCCACGCCGAAGGGGAATTTCAGGTGCGGGCCGGGCTCGGTGGTCCGCACGAACTTGCCGAAGCGCTGGACCACAGCCACTTCGTCCGGTTCGACCTGGTAGTAGCCGGTCACGATCAGGAACAGGGCCGCCGCGACGCCCAGGATGAGGAGCGCCCCTCCGCGCGGAATCCTCGGAATCGGTGGCAGTGGCGGAAGCTCGAGCCGCTTTCCGCCCCCCAGATCCACGCTCCATCCCCGATCCTCCATGTCCGTTCCTTTCGGCCTCGCGCCCGGTTGAGAACCCGTCGCGACGAGAGGCGTAGAATCTCCTGCACTATGGCACTCCGACCGAACGGCACGGCCACGATCTCCTTCGGCCTCGTCTCCATCCCGGTGAACCTGTTCTCGGCGAGCGAGGCGAAGGCGGCGATCTCCTTCAACATGCTGCACGACGAGGACAACGCGCGCGTGAAGCAGCAGCTCGTCTGCAGCAAGGACGGCCAGGTCGTCGAGCGCGATCACATCGTCAAGGGCTACGAATTCGAAAAGGGCCAGTACGTGGTCTTCACCCCCGGCGAGCTGAAGGCCCTGGAAGAGCAGGCGAACCAGGTCATGGAGATCATGGAGTTCGTCCCGCTCGCGAAGATCGACCCCGTCTATTTCGACAAGGGCTACTACCTGTCGCCCGGCAAGGGCGGCGACAAGGCGTACGGCCTCCTCGCGAAAGCCATGACCGAAACGGGCCGCTGCGGCCTCGCGAAGTACGCGGCGCGCGGCAAGCAGTACCTCGTCGTCGTGCGTCCCGTGACCGGCCACGAGGGCGGCCTCATGATGCAGCAGCTGAACTACGCGGACGAAATCCGCTCGTTCGCCGACGTGGGAGTGCCCGAGGTCGCGGTGAAGGACGCCGAGCTGAAGCTCGCGATCATGCTCACGGACCAGATCGCGACCGACGAGTTTCACCCCGAGAACTACAAGGACGAGGTCAAGGAGCGGGTCGAGGGGCTGATCCGCGGGAAGATCGACGGGCAGGAGATCGCCGAGTCGGCGCCCGAGGCGCCGCAGACGAAGGTCATCGACCTCATGGAGGCCCTCAAGGCGAGCCTCGCGGCGCGCGGCGGCCGAAAGGGCGCCTCGAAAGCCGAGCCTTCCGCTCGTGACGCGAAGCCCGAGCGGAAGCCCGCGGCGCGCGCGGACGCGGGCGAAGCGCGGCCCCGCGCCCTCCGCGCCGTGGCGAGCGGGAAGAAGTCGTCTCGGGGCTGACGGGCAAAAAAATGCCACATGCAAAGGGCTACGCCGCGCGCGACGCCGCCGCGATGCTGGGGGTTTCTCTCGCACGCGTGATGGCCTGGGCGGAATGGATGGACCTCGACGTCTCCCCCGCCCTGCGCTTCGGCTTCCAGGATCTCGTCCTCCTTCGCACCGCCAAGGGTCTCGCCGAGGCGAAGGTTCCCGCGGCCACGGTGCGGCGCGCACTGAAGAAGCTGCGCGGCCAGCTGCCCGAGGGCCGGCCGCTCACGGGCGTCCGCATCGCCGCCGACGGCAGGCGCGTCGTCGTGCAGGACGACGCCGCCGCCTGGAATCCCGAATCCGGCCAGACGCTCTTCGACTTCGCCGTCGCGGATCTCGCGACAGCCGCGGCGCCGCTCGCGAAGCGCGCGGCGGAGGAAGCGCGGCAGGACGGGGAGCGGTTGAGCGCCGACGACTGGTACCGCCTGGGCTGTGACGTCGAGGCGTCCTCACCCGCCGACGCCCGCGACGCGTACCGGCGCGCCGTGGAGCTGGAACCGCATCACGCCGACGCGCACG